>JADJPR010000023.1:300000-600000 GCA_016713135.1 Rhodanobacteraceae bacterium
GGCGTTGACGATGTCCCAGCGCCCACCATAGTTGACCGCAATGTTCAGGGTCAGGCGCAGCTGCGGGATCACTGCCGATTCTGCATCGGACATGGCCGTCTGCAGTTCCGGCGAGAAGCGCCCGCGATCGCCGATGAAACGCAGGCGCACGCCGTTGCCGGCGAGTTCGCGCGCCTGCTTGCGCAGCGATCGCAGGAACAAATCCATCAGGTGGCTGACTTCGCCGGCCGGCCGCGACCAGTTCTCGCTGCTGAAGGCGAACAGCGTCAGCACCTCGACGCCCGCGCGCATGCAACCCTCGATGACGCGGCGCACCGCCTGCACACCGGCGCGGTGGCCGAATGCGCGCGGACGGCGGCGCTGGGTGGCCCAGCGACCGTTGCCGTCCATCACGATGGCGATATGCCGCGGGATGCGCCCGGCCGCGGCCTTGTTTCCCGTGGGCGCAGGCGCGCTGCCGCCGGTCAAAGCTGCATCAACTCGTCTTCCTTGTGCTTGGCCACCACATCGACCTCCTTGATCATGCGGTCGGTCAGCTTCTGGATCTCTTCTTCGGCCTTGCGGTCTTCATCCTCGGTGCACAGCTTGGCCTTGAGCAGTTCCTTGACGTGGTGATTGGCGTCGCGCCGAACATTGCGGATCGCCACCTTGGCGTTCTCACCCTCGTGCGCGACCACCTTGGCCAGTTCCTTGCGGCGTTGCTCGGTCAGCGGCGGAAGCACGATGCGAATGACCTGCCCGGCCGTGTTCGGCGTCAGGCCAAGATCGGAGGTCATGATCGCGCGCTCGACCGCGACCACCATCTGTTTCTCCCACGGCTGCACCTGGATCGTGCGCGCATCGGCGACGGTCACGTTGGCGACCTGGCTGATCGGCACCGCGCTGCCGTAGTAATCGACGCGCAGGTGATCGAGCAACTGCGCCGACGCACGCCCGGTGCGCAGCTTCATCAGCTCGTTCTTCAGCACCTCGATGCACTTCTTCATGCGCGTCTCGGCGTCCGCCTTGATCGCGGGAATGGTGGTAGCCATGGGATCTTCCTTGTAACGGCCCTGGAATGGGCGCGGAGTATAGCGGGGGTGGAGAGCAGCAGAAGCGGGGGAAGGGTCAGGGGGCAAGGGACCTTGCCCAGAGCGATAACCGACCCTTCGGTCGTTCGTCACTCACGTCCACCGACAAACGCGATCAGGCCCCTAGGCTGGTCCCCTGACCCTCGCCCCCTGCCCCGCTCTTGCTTCGGCATCCCGCCTTCAGACGCCCTGGTCAACCAGCGTGCCCACGCTCTCGCCCTTGACGATGCGCATCAGGTCGCCGCGCTTGTGCAGATCGTAGACGCGGATCGGCATGCGGTAGTCGCGGCAGAGCGCGAAGGCGGTGGTGTCCATGACCGCCAGCTTGCGCTCGATGGCGCTGTCGTAGCTGATGCGGTCGAAACGCACGGCGGTGGGATCCTTGACCGGGTCGGCCGAGTACAGGCCGTCGACTTTGGTCGCCTTGAGCATCAAGTCGGCGTTGATTTCGACCGCGCGCAGGGCGGCCGCGGAATCGGTGGTGAAGAAGGGATTGCCGGTGCCGGCGGCGAACACCACGATGCGACCCTTCTCCAGGTGTCGGATGGCGCGGCGGCGGATGTAGTCCTCGCAGATCTCATTGATCTTGATCGCGCTCATCACGCGGCAGGTGGCGCCCTGCTTCTCGATCGCGTCCTGCAGCGCCAGCGAGTTCATCACCGTGGCGAGCATGCCCATGTGGTCGGCGGTGGCGCGGTCCATGCCGCTCTTGGCCAGGCCGACGCCGCGGAAGATGTTGCCTCCGCCGACGACCAGGCCGATCTGCACGCCCGACTTGGCCACCTCGATGATCTCGGAGGCCAGGCCACGCAGGACTTCCGGATCGATACCGTAGTCTTCCTTGCCGAGCAGCGCTTCGCCGCTGAGCTTGAGAAGAATGCGTCGATACACTGGAAGTGTGCTGCTCATGCCTTGATCGTCTCCATGCAAACGGTTGCCGCACAAACGAAGGCCCCGTTTCCGGGGCCTTCGCGTCCTACCCTTACTGACTCGCCTTGACCTGCTTCATCACTTCTTCGGCGAAGTTTTCTTCCTTCTTCTCGATGCCTTCGCCGACGTTGATGCGGACGAAGCTCAGCACCTTGGCGCCGGCCTTCTTCAACGCTTCCTCGACGCCCACGCCGTTGGCGTCCGGCGCCGCGTAGGCCTGGCCCAGCAGGGTCTGCTCGGCGAGCGTCTTGCGGATCTTGCCCTGGATCATCTTTTCCAGGATTTCCGGCGGCTTGCCCGAGTCCTTGCTCTGCTCCATGGCGATGTCGCGCTCGCGCGTCATCACGTCGGCCGGGATCTGGCTCATGTCCAGGTACTGCGGGTTCATCGCCGCGATGTGCATCGCAATGCCCTTGGCGAGTTCGGCGCTGCCGCCTTCCATCGCCACCAGCACGCCCAGCTTGTTGTTGCTGTGCACATAAGCGCCGATGTTGCCGGCGGCGACCTTCGCCGCGCGACGAACCTGCATGTTCTCGCCGATCTTGGCGACCAGCGCCTGGCGCGCTTCGTCGACCGTGCTGCCATCGGCCAGCTTCAGCGACTTGATCGCGTCGACGTCGGCGGTGCCGGCGGCGGCCGCAGCGACGGCCACGGCGGCCGAGAACTTGACGAAGTTCTCGTCCTTGCCCACGAAGTCGGTTTCGCAGTTCAGCTCGACCAGCACCGCGAGGCCGTCAGCCTGGCCCAGCGCGACGCGGCCTTCTGCGGCCACGCGCGTGGCCTTCTTGTCGGCCTTGGCGAGGCCGGTCTTGCGCAGCCAGTCAGCCGCGGCTTCGATGTCGCCCGCGTTCTCGGTGAGCGCCTTCTTGCACTCCATCATGCCGGCGCCGGAGCGCTCGCGCAGTTCCTTCACGAGGGAAGCGGTGATTTCCATGCTCTTTCCTTGATTGATGCAGATTCGTTGGGGGCGCGCGCCCGCGCGCACCCCATTTCAGTCCGTGGGTCCGGAGCCGGGGCTCCGGACCGGATACCGCGTGCGGATTACTCGCCGGCGTCGTCGGAGCGGTCGCGACGGCCACCGCCGCCACCGCCGCCCGAGCGGCGACGCGGCGGACCCTTGCGGTCGTTCGGCTTGCCGCGACGGTTGTTGTCCGGCTTCGGCGCGGCGGCCAGCGGGTTGCCGTCGGCATCGAGCTCGACGAAATCGTCGCCCGAACCCATCGCGATCGCCGGCGCTGCAGCCTTGCCTTCCAGCACCGAGTCGGCGGCCGCGCGCGCGTACAGCTGGATCGCGCTGATGGCGTCGTCGTTGCCCGGGATCATGTAGTCGACGACATCCGGGTTGTGGTTGGTGTCGACGATGCCGATCACCGGGATGCCGAGCTTGCGCGCTTCCTGGATCGCGATCTCTTCATGACCGGTGTCGATCACGAACAGCGCGTCCGGCAGGCTGCGCATGTCCTTGATGCCGCCGATGCTGATGTCGAGCTTCTCCATCTCGCGCTTGAGCTGCAGCACTTCGTGCTTGACCAGGCGCTCCCAGCTGCCATCCGTGCTCTGGGTTTCGAGTTCCTTAAGGCGCGCGATCGACTGCTTGACCGTGCGGAAATTGGTCAGCATGCCGCCGAGCCAGCGCGAAGACACATGCGGCATGCCGCAGCGGGAGGCCTCTTCCTTGACCGTGGTGCGGGCGGAGCGCTTGGTGCCGACGAACAGAATGGTGCTGCGGCGCTGGGCCAGGCCGCTGATGAAGTTCATCGCGTCGTTGAACAGCGGCAGGGTCTTCTCGAGGTTGATGATGTGGATCTTGCCGCGGGCGCCGAAGATGTACGGGCCCATCTTGGGGTTCCAGTAGCGGGTCTGGTGGCCGAAATGGACGCCGGCTTCGAGCATCTGACGCATGGTAACGCTGGGCATGACTATGTCCTTGATGTACGGGGGCTTCGAGCCCCATGGTTGGGCCTCCACGCATGCGCTTCGGGAGCCCTTCCTGGGCACCGTCCCGACAGCGACCGCCATGCGTGTGTGGAGTCATCGGCGCCGCAACATTGCGTAGCCGACGGATCTCGACGCATTGCCTGCGCCGAAAAATCCGCGGGATAATAACCCGCTTCGCTCCGACCCGGCAATCCACCGCTCCGGCCGGGGCCGGTTCAACGCGGAGACGCGGAGGACGCGGAGGAGAGCAGAGGCTGCATTGTGCATTTGAGTGCGCGGTCGACTGCGCGACCTCAGACTTGCGGCTCTGGCCATGCCGGCCGGAAACTGCTTTTCTCCGCGTCTGTTGCGATCGAGCGCCACACACCGGAGCGCATCCGTCTGGAAGCAACTTTTCTCGGCGCTCTCTGCGTCTCCGCGTTTAACTGTCAAGGAATTGCGATCAGGCATGAGCATCACCTACAAGACTCCCGCGCAGGCGGACAAGATGCGCACTGCCGGGCGCCTGGCGGCCGACGTGCTGCAGATGATCCGCCCGCACGTGCGTGCCGGCGTCAGCACCGACGAGCTCGACCGCATCTGCCACGACTACATCGTCAACGTGCAGGCGGCGATCCCGGCGCCGTTGAACTACAAGGGCTTCCCGCGCTCGATCTGCACCTCGGTCAACCACGTCGTCTGCCACGGCATCCCGGGGCCCAAGGTGTTGAAGGATGGCGACATCATCAACATCGACATCACGGTCATCAAGGACGGCTTCCACGGTGACACCAGCCGGATGTTCTACGTCGGCGAGCCCTCGGTGCTGGCGCGGCGGCTGGTCGAGGTGACGCACGCGGCGATGAAGCTCGGCATCGAGATGGTGCGTCCGGGTGCCTTTCTGGGCGACATCGGCCGGGCGATCCAGAAGTACGTCGAGGCCAACCGCTTCTCGGTGGTGCGCGAGTACTGCGGCCACGGCATCGGCGAGAAGTTCCACGAAGACCCGCAGGTGCTGCATTACTTCGATCCCGGCCGCGGCCGTGGCGAGGAACTGAAACCGGGCATGACCTTCACCATCGAGCCGATGGTCAACGCCGGTGCGCGCCATGTGCGCCTGCTGCCGGATGGCTGGACCGTGGTCACCAAGGACCGCACGCTGTCGGCGCAGTGGGAACACACCGTACTGGTGACCGAGGACGGCTTCGAGGTGCTCACCCTGGCCGAGGGCGAGCCGTTTTGAACGAAGCGCCAGCGCCCGCCCGCCGGCAGGCGCTGGCGGATTTCCGCCGCGAACTCGGCGAGCACTTCCGCGCCCGTCGCAACGCCGGCCCCTGCATCCGCCGACTCACGGCTCGGATCGATGCCGAATTGCGCCAGTTGTGGGCGCAATCGATGCACGGACTGGATCAGCAAGACCCTCTGCTGCGCGCCTGCCTGGTCGCCACCGGTGGCTATGGCCGCGGCCAGCTGTTCCCCGGCTCGGACATCGACGTCCCGCCACGGGCGCCACGCCGACACTGCGCACAACCTCGAGCCCAACCTGAAGAACGGCCGCGGCGCGCTGCGCGATCTGCACACCGCACGCTGGATCGCCAAGCGTTGCTTCAGCGTCGACGGCTGGCCCGCGCTGGTCGGGATCGGCTTGCTGGAGGCCGACGAGGCCCGGCGCCTGACGCGCGCCGAGCGCTGGCTCAACGACATGCGTTTCGCCCTGCACGTGGTCAGCGGTCGCCGCGAGGAGCGCGTGTTGTTCGACCACCAGCCCGCGCTGGCGCATCTTTTCAACCCCGCCGGTCCGCCCACCGGCAGCCGCGAGCATCCGGTCGAAGGCCTGATGCACCACTATTTCCGCGCCGCCGGCGACATCGACCGGTTGTCCCAGGCGCTGGTCGAACGCATGGCGCGGCGTATCGATGGCGCCCACGCACCCTTGCAGTCGATCGCCGGCAACGGGCGCTTCGGGGTACGCGATGGCGGCCTCGAGGTGCTCGAAAGTCACCGCGGTTTCGCCACACCGACAGACCTCGTCGAGCCCTTCGTGTGCATTGCCCGCAGCGCTGCGGCAACCGCGCTCGGCCCCGACCTCGCGCAGGCACTCGCCCGCGCCCTGCCGCAGATGCGCCGCACACTGGCGACCGACCGCCTGGCACACGAGGCCCTGGAGGCCATTCTCGCCACGCGCCGTCCCTACCGGGCGCTTACCGAAATGCACCGCCACGGCCTGCTCGGCGCGCTGATCCCGCCCTTCGCGCGGGTGACCGGACGCATGCAGTACGACCTGTTCCACGTCTACACCGTGGACCAGCACACGCTATTCCTGGTGCGCAACCTGGAACGCTTCTTCGAGCCCGATCCGGGCGGCCAGTTCGCGCTGGCGCATGAGCTGGCGTTGCGCGTGCGCCAGCCTGAACTGCTGTTCTACGCCGCCATCTTCCATGACATCGCCAAGGGCCGCGGTGGCGACCACTCGCAACTGGGGGCAGTGGATGCCCGCCGCTACCTGAGGCGCATCGGCTTCGCGGTGGCTGACATCGAGCTGGTGGCCTGGCTGGTCGAGAATCATCTGCTGATGTCGGTCACGGCGCAGAAACAGGACATCCAGGACCCCGAAGTGGTGCGCCGCTTCGCCGAGAAGGTTGGCGACTGGGAACGCCTGGAGTGCCTGTACCTGCTGACCGTTTCCGACATCCGCGCGACCAATCCCAAGCTGTGGAACGGCTGGAAGGCGCGCCTGCTGAGCGATTTGTACCAGGCCACCCGTTTCCAGCTGCGCCGCGGCACCGACCAGCCGGTGAACCGCCTCGACCGCGTGCGCGCAACGCGCCTGAAGGCACTGGAACTGCTGACCGGCGAGGGCTGCATGTTCAGCGCCATCGAGGCGCTGTGGACCGATTTTCCCGAGCAGAGCTTCTGGCGTTACACGCCCGACCAGATGCGCTGGCTGACCCAGGCCATCGTCGCCAGCGGCCGGCCAGGGCAACCGCTGGTGGCGGTGCGCGCCGTGGGTGGCGGCGGCACCCGCGAGATCTTCGTGCGCATGCCGGACCAGGAAGGCATCTTCGCCACGATCACCTCGATGCTCGACCGCATGGACCTGTCGGTGATCGCCGCGCGCATCATGACCTGCAAGTCCGGCAACACACTGGACACTTTCCAGGTGCTCGACATGCGCAAGGAAGAGCAGGACGCAATGACCCGCAACCTGGAGATCCAGATGGCGCTGACCATGGCGCTGTCGGAAAAACCGCTGAAGCCGCGCCTGGCGCGCCGACGCGCCACCCGCGAGCAGCGCTTGTTCAAGTTCCCGCCGCAGATCGCCTTCGAGACCCGCAGCGACGACGCCGGCACCCAGCTCTCGCTGGTCTGCCCCGACCGCCCCGGCCTGCTGGCCTCCGTTGCGCATGCCTTCCGCGACGCCGACGTGCGCGTGCACTCCGCGCGCATCGCCACCTTCGGCGAGCGCGCCGAGGACTTCTTCACGGTCACCACCGAGGACGGTCGCCGGCTGGACGAAGCCGCGTCCGCGCGGTTGCGCGCGGCGCTGATGGAGCGCCTGGGCGACACGTGAACTGTTTTTTTAGACGCAAAGGACGCAAAGGAAAGCGAAGGACGCAAAGAAGAGCAGACCGCCGCTTCAGAGCTGCAGGACGCGGTCCTCATGTCTTGCTTTCCTTTGCGTCCTTTGCCCACTTTGCGTACTTTGCGTTCCCGCTTCACCCGGCCTGATCAGCGCGGTAGCCGCGCCTTGGCAGGAATCCCCACCCGGATGCAACCGGACATCGCGCGAGCCATGAGCACATGCAGACCCTGATCGAACAATCCTTTGAAAACCGCAACGATTTTGGCCCCGGCCGGGTCCCGGCCGAAGTTGCGCAAGCCATCGAGTCGGTGATGGCCGGCCTGGAAGCCGGCACTCTGCGGGTGGCCGAGCCCGGCGCGGATGGCTGGCAGGTCAACCAGTGGGTGAAGAAGGCGGTGCTGCTGTATTTCCGCATCCACCCGACTGCGGTGATGCCGGGCGAACCGTCGAATTTCTACGACAAGGTGCCGCTGCGCTACGCCGGCAGCGACGAGGCCGCGTTCGCCGCGGTCGGTGCGCGGATCGTGCCGGGCGCGGTGGTGCGGCGTGGCGCGCACCTCGGGCGCAATGTCGTGGTCATGCCGAGCTTCGTCAACATCGGCGCCCACGTCGGCGAAGGCACGATGGTCGACACCTGGGCCACGGTCGGTTCCTGCGCACAGATCGGGCGCAATGTGCACCTCTCCGGCGGCGCCGGGATCGGCGGCGTGCTCGAACCCTTGCAGGCCGGACCGACCATCATCGAAGACGACTGCTTCATCGGCGCGCGCTCGGAAGTGGTCGAAGGCGTGATCGTCGAGCGCGGCAGCGTGATCGGCATGGGCGTCTTCCTCGGCCAGAGCACCCGGATCTACGACCGCGCCACCCGCGAGATCAGCTACGGCCGCGTGCCGGCAGGCTCCGTGGTCGTCGCCGGCTCCCTGCCCGCCGCCGACGGCAGCCACAGCCTGTACGCAGCAATCATCGTCAAGCGCGTGGACGAGAAGACCCGCGCCAAGACCAGCCTGAACGAGTTGCTGCGGGAATGAGGCGTGGGAAAAGTGAAACGTGAAAAGTGAAACGTCAATGGGCGATCGGATGCATCCCTCCGCGGTCCCATTGACGTTTTACGTTTGACGTTTGACTTTTCACGCGACGCGCCCGGAATCCCCATGCCCAACGACGTCCTCTCCCTCACCCGCGCCCTGGTGGCGCTACCCTCGGTCACGCCCGACGACGCCGGCTGCCAGGCGCTGATTGCCGAGCGTCTGCGCGCGGCCGGGTTCGAGATCCACGCGCTACGCTTCGGCGAGACCGACAACCTGTGGGCCACCCATGGCAGCGGCGCGCCGGTGCTGGCGTTGGTGGGGCACACCGATGTGGTGCCGACCGGGCCGCTGGAACGCTGGTCGAGCCCGCCCTTCGAGCCGACCGAACGCGACGGGCGTCTTTACGGGCGCGGCGCGGCCGACATGAAATCGGCCATCGCCGCGATGACCCTGGCCGCAGAGCGCTTCGTCGCCGCGCATCCGGATCATCCCGGGACGCTGGCTATCCTTTACACCAGCGACGAGGAAGGCCCGGCGAAGGACGGCATCCAGGCCGTCATGCCGTGGCTCGCCGAGCGCGGCATCCGCCTCGATTACGCGCTGATTGGCGAGCCGTCGTCGGCGCAGCGCCAGGGCGACCGCATCCGCATCGGCCGGCGCGGCTCGATGCACGGCTACCTCACGGTCAAGGGCATCCAGGGCCACGTCGCCTACCCGGACCAGGCGCGCAACCCGATTCACCAGTTCGCCCCGGCGCTGGCGGAACTGGTGACCACCCGCTTCGACGAGGGCAACGCGCGCTTCCCGCCGACCTCGTTCCAGATCTACGAGGTCAAGGCCGGCACCGGCGCCAACAACGTGATCCCGGGTGACCTCACGGTGAACTTCAACTTCCGCTACGGCACCGCCTCCACCGAGGCCAGCCTGCGCGCGCGGGTCGAGGAGATCCTGCGCCGCCACGACATCGAGTTCGAGCTGCGCACGCGCGTCGCCAGCACCCCGTTCCTGACCGAGCGCACCGCACTGATCGACGCGGTGGTGGCGAGCTGCCGCGAGCACCTCGGCATCGACCCGGTGCAGGACACCGGCGGTGGCACCTCGGACGGCCGCTTCATTTCCCCCACCGGCGCCGAAGTGGTCGAACTCGGCCCGCTCAACGACAGCATCCACAAGGTCGACGAGTGGGTGAATGTGGCAGACCTTGCACCGCTGGAGCGGACGTACGCGGGGGTGGTTGCGAAGTTGCTGGGCGGCGGCTGACTCGATGTGGGTTGTTTGCAGCAGAGCGCGCGCGCCGCTGCGCCCGTCGGCGGACTCTGTGCGCGATCGATGCCGCGGGTGCGCAATCAGCAAAGCCACGCCGCGCGCTCGCCCCGGGGTGGACACGTACGGACCTCAACCCCGTCGGCGGGACATCGTCGAACGGAGAAGTTCGCACCCGGTCACAACCCTGACGACCTCGCGAAGCCCACAGTCGGGTTAAACTCCCGAAGATAGGTTCCGTGGGCTGGCACGCTCGCCAGCCCGCAAAACGCACCGGGAGTCATCATTCATGCACAAGCACGCGCTGGTCTGCGCCCTCCTCTTCGCCCTCGCGCCCTGCGCCGCGTTCGCCGCGACGCCAGAGCAGCCAGTCGACGAACTGCCCAAGGTCGCCAAGGCGGATGAATGGGTGATGCAGGGCGGCAGCGTGAACTTGCGCTTCAATGTGGATCGCCTGTCGGCGCAGGGCGTCGAGGTGATCCCGGGCGTCGGCATGAAGGCGGACAACCCGAACTTCAACGTCGAGATCGAGTTCCCGCTGCTGCAGGGCGGTGGCCTGCGCTTCGCTGCGCCGAAGGGTAATTTCCAGCAGTTTACCGGCGGCAAGGTCATGGGGCGCGACGGTTTCAAGGTCCGCACCATGGCGGGCCTCGAACTCGACTTCAGCCGATTCGAGCTGCGCACGGACCCGAACAACCCGCTGAACCTGCTGCTGGTCGGCACCGACGGCGAACCCTGGTTTTACGTCAACCACCTGATGTACAAGCTGGTCGACGACCATCAGTCCTACTACATCCGCAGCGCCGACATCAACGCCACCGCCGCTTTCGCCGATCGCGTGGGCGCGCCCAGCCTGGCCGGCGCCTACATCGGTGAACTGAAGATGCTGAGCCCGATCGTGCAGCGCCCGGCCGGTTTCAAGCCCGCCGATCCCAAGGCAATCGCTGGCGGCCCGAACTTCCACGGCAGCAATGGCTACCAGGCGGATGTGCTGTTGACCAGCTACACGATGCAGTTTGCGCGTTGCCGCACCAGCGGTGGCACCAACGGTTGCGACGGCCCGACGGGAGACGACGGCGAAGTGGTGTTCGTGCCCAGCTCCACGCTGCGCAACACCAACACCGCGAATACGGCCGACGTACCGTGGTACGAGAAGTTCTCGGTCAGCCCGTACAACTACCCCTACACCAACAACGACCAGCATCCCTACCTGATCTGGAACCTGTACCGCGTCAATGACGGGCAACTGCAGCAAATCGGCGCCTCCGGCGTGAAGCATGCCTTCCTGACCACCAACGTCGGCTGCGGAAACGTTTTCGGCAACCACATCCTGAGCCCCAATTGCTCGGACACCTACGGCACCGGCAACAACGACGCCACGAACGACCTCGGTCCGCGCAACGAGATCGTGCCGGCCACCGGCCGCTGGGGTCGCTGCTTCTCGATCTTCGACACCAATTGCGATGGCAATGAAAACGGGGTGGGCTCCAGCCAGTACCAGAACCGCATGATTTCGCGCGAGTCGCAGCTTGCACTGGCCGGATCCACCTTCTTCACGGATTCCTGGTATGTGATCCAGGATGACGTCAACATCTTCAACACGATGGGGCATCGAACTGCGACGCTGAGCCATTCGGGCAGTGCCTGGTCGATCGCCACCCAGGGCGCTTTCACTCTGGGCCCGGTCATTGATTCCTGGGTCAATCCGACCACCAGTCCGACCCAGAACGTGCTGCTCAAGACCGGCGAAGGCAACATCAAGGTGGCGGTCAAGGTGAAGACGCTGGACGCATGCCCGGCGGGCTCCGGTCTCAGCGGCACCTGCTACCGTTACGACTACGCCGTGCACAACTTCGACCTGGCGCGCGCCGTGCTGAATACCAGCCCGCCCGCCAATGCTGGCGCCAACCTGCAGGTCATCAGCAACAAGGGCGTCGTCAGCTTCAGCATTCCGCGCGGCGGGGATGCCGGAGTGCATCTGGACACGGGTCATTTCGCCGATATCGACATCACCTCCGGCAACGACTGGACCGGGGCGGTCAGCGCGGGCGCGGCGACCTGGACCGCGCCGGCCGGCAACGAGCTGAACTGGGGCACGCTGTTCCGCTTCTCGCTGGTAACCACGATTGCCCCGGATCCAGCGTTCACGCGTTCGGTGACCCTCGGCATGCCGGCAGCCGGTGGACCTGCAAGCTATACGATCGACCTGATGGTGCCGAATACCTTCGGCCTGTTCGACGACGGTTTCGAAACCGGGGTCCTGTCGCGCTGAGGGCGCGCCAGCGCTTTCACAACTTGCGGCTGGCCGGCGGGCATCGGGTGGATCGATACTCGGCGGCCGGCGCCCTCGGCGCCTGTCGCCGCCCGATATGCAAAAGTCCATGATCCTGCGCCATCGATACCGCCTCGCAAGCCTGTTGCTGTTGCTCTCCGCCGCCTCCGCCACGCTCGCTGGCACGGGCGTCCTGGGCCCCGGCCCGATCGACTTCACGCCCAACGGCACGCAGCCGCGATTGAATGTCCAGCTCGACGAGCCCGACGCCTGCTCCGGCTGCCACGGTGCATTCGAAGCCGTCGACGGACAACACATGCCGCACGCCACCTGGTCCGGGTCGATGATGGCGAATGCCACCCGCGATCCGCTGTTCTGGGCCGCGCTGGATGTCGCCAATCACGATGTGCCGGGTGCCGGTGATTTCTGCCTGCGCTGCCACACGCCGACTGGCTGGCTCGGCGGCCGGGTACACAAGACCGGCATCCCGGCCACCCCGACCATCGATGGCACCAACGGGTGCAAGCTCACCGGCTCGCTGACCGATCCGGACAGCGAAACCAACGACTTCGCTGGCGTGACCTGCCATTTCTGCCATCGTGCCGACGACACCGGACCGCAGGGCCAGCCGTCGATGATCGGCAACAGCAACCTGTGGATCGACGATTCCCTGCAGTGCAACACGCCCGACGGCGGCAGCTTCTTCGGCCCTTGCCGCAAGGGGCCGTACGACTACACCCCGGGCAGTGGAGTCAGCGCCCCGCCGCATGGCTGGGAGCATTCCAGCTACCTCGGCTCATCCGAGTTCTGCGGTGCCTGCCACGACGTCAGCACGCCCGACTCCAGCGCGGGCCCGCTGAAGACGCTGATCCTGGCGGATGGCACGGACAGCGGCATTCCGTTCCCGATCGAACGCACCTACAGCGAATGGAAGGCAAGCGCCTTCGGCGATCCTGTGTTCGCCGACGGCTTCGACGGGCGCACGCCGACATTGCCGAACGTGGTCAGCCAGACCCGCACCTGCCAGGACTGCCACATGCGCAACAGCATGAGCCCCAGCGCGCGCGCTTGCGTGTTCGAGGCCCAGGGCTCGCGCACCGGCGACCTGTCGGTGCACGAGTTCGTCGGCGGCAACACCTGGATCCCGGCGATCCTGCGCGATGAATACGGGCTCGGGCGCAGCGAGGCCTTCAACCGCACGATCGCATGGACCGAGGAGATGCTGTCGCAACGCAGCGCGACCATCGACACCACGATCCAGAGCTTCGCCGGCCCCGGCAACACGTTGACGGCGCGCGTGCGCGTCACCAACCTGTCCGGCCACAAGCTGCCCACCGGCTATTCCGAAGGCCGCCGCATGTGGCTGAACTTCAAGGTGACCGATGGCAACGGCGCCACCGTGTTCGAGAGCGGCGCCTACAACCCCACCACCGGCGCCCTGACCCAGGATGCGCAGGCGAAGGTCTATGAAGTGCTGCAGGGCCAGTGGAACCGCAACGGCCAGAACACCTGCGATGTCGACGACGGCAACGGCCGCAAGCTGTTCCACTTCGTGCTGAACAACTGCGTGGCCAAGGACAACCGCATCCCGCCGCAGGGCTTCCGTGGCGGTGCCGACCTCGAGCTGCGGCCGGTCGGCTACACCTATCCGGAAGTCTCTCCTGGCGTGCTGCAGCATTGGGACGACACCACCTACAGCGTGCCGGTACCGCCGGGCACGCCACTGCCGCTGACGGTGTCGGCGACCCTGCGCTTCCAGGTCGCCAGCCGCGAGTACATCGAGTTCCTGCGCGACGAAGCGGTCAACAACAGCTTCCAGAGCGAGAACCAGATGTGCAATCGCAGCAGCACGGTGGGCCCGGGCAACCAGACGCGTGCCGCCTACATGTACGACTTGTGGCAGGAATACGGCCGCTCGCCGCCTTTCGACATGGTCAGTGACAGCGCCACCACCCAGGAAAATCCGCAATGAGACCGATCCCTTTCTCGCTCGGTGCAGCAA
Source organism: Rhodanobacteraceae bacterium (assembly GCA_016713135.1). NCBI lineage: Bacteria > Pseudomonadati > Pseudomonadota > Gammaproteobacteria > Lysobacterales > Rhodanobacteraceae > Rhodanobacteraceae bacterium. Next base: position 314,066 of record JADJPR010000023.1, read on the forward strand.
CGCTGCTCGCGCTGGCCGGCTGCCAGACCCTCCAGACCTCTGCGGGACACGTCGAACGCGATCCCCGCGCCAGCGGGATCGTCCTGGTCCGCAGCTACAACGACGAGTTCAAGATCGATGGCCAGGACGTGCGAGTCCACGTCGAATACGCCTGGGACTACAACCGAGGCATCGCCATCGAGCGCATCACTGCACCGGATGGTGCGCTGGTGTCGCAGAGCGACCAGCCGGAGCTCACGCTGAACCTGACGGACGCCGAGAAGGAATACGCCTTCGACCTGGCACGCGCGCATCCGGAAATCGGTCCACAGATCGCCAACGCCGACCATGTCTATGGTGGCTTCAGCTACCGCGAAGCGGACGACGCAGCCTGCGGATACGGCTCGCGCTGCGTACACGTCGTGGCGTCCGCTGGCGATGGCTGGCGCAAACTGGTTCACGCGATCGTCGATCTGCAGACCGGTACGGTGGTGCATCCGCATTTCGCTGCCGGGGATGTCGAACCCTACGATGCCACTCAACTCAAAGCCCACAAGGGGAGCACGCCTTGAACCACGTTCGCAGTCTTTCGCTGTCCCTGCTTGCGCTGGCATTGCTGCCGGTCTCTGGCACCGAAGCCGCCGTCACTTGCGGCCCTGGCGAGAACCTGTTGAGCTGGCCCGCCAGCAATCCTGTCTGGCAGATGTGCTGGTTGCCGCCCAGCCAGAGTGCTGGTCCGCGCGGATCGGGCATGGAACTGCGCAACGTGCAATACAACGGCTTCCCGGTGCTCAAGCGCGCGCACGCGCCGATGCTGTTCGCCGAATACACCAGCAGCACCTGCTGCCGCGACTGGAAGGACACCAACTCGAACTTCCTCGCCGAACCGCAGGTGCGCAACCAGTTGGGCGTCTCCAGCGTGTTCCAGCCAACCACCAGCTGTGACCGCTCGGCGCACCCGACGCAGTCCTACGGCCTGTGTCCGTTCCAGGTGGCGGGCCGCACTTCGGGCGACTGCTTCAATGGCGTCGCCATCGAGGACCGCGGCACCTATGTGATGCTGACCACGCAGTACTCCGCCGACTGGTACCTGTACACCTCGCGCTTCTACTTCTACGCCAACGGCGCCTTCGACGCCCAGTTCGGCTTCGGCAATCGCGATGGCACCGGCAACGGCACCACCCACTGGCACCACAACTACTGGCGTTTCGATTTCGACATCGACGGCTCCGCGGACAACCTGCTGTCGATCAACGACGTCCCGCAATCAACCGAGTTCACCTCGCTGCGATCCGCCAATGGCGGCCCGGGCGGCGTGGAGCGCACCTGGGAAGTGCGCAACAGCGTTACCGGCCGCGGCTACCGCCTGACGCCCGGACGTGGCGACTACGACACGCCCACCAACCAGTCGGGACGCAATTTCCACCTGGTCGATGTGATCGGCACAGAGTATGTCGCCAACGAGTACACCGATCGCGGCAACAGCAACAATCTTGGCGACTGCGGGATGCTGAGCGCCAACCTCGCCAACGGCGCGGATATCGGTGGCGGCGGAGCCGGCAGGGATGTCGTGCTGTACTACCGCGCTGCGGTGCGCGACCTCACTGGCGTCAACTCGATGATCTGCAAATCGGTCGGTCCGCTGTTCACGCCGCTCGGTAACTGGCAGTCGATGTACGCCAACGGCTTCGAGTAATCCCGGGGAGGCCCGCATGATCCCGTCGACTGCGCGCCTGCGCCGCGCCGCGCTGTTCCTCGCCCTGCCGGGCTGGCTCGCAGCACTCCCGGGATGCGCGCCCTCCACCTCGGCCGCGCCTGCCGATGCCGATACCAAGGCCGTGGCCGACGGCGCACGGGCGCTGGTCGCGCGGGTCAACGCGGAGGCGTACGAGCGCCAGCGCGAATCGAGCGCGGCCGGCTGGGTCGCGGCGACCTACATCAACGACGACTCGCAACTGCTGGCCGCGAAGAATCAGGAACGCGACCTGGCCTACCAGGCCGGGGTGCTCGCCGAGGCTCGTCGCTACACCGATGCCAAGCTGGATGCGGATACCCGCCGCGCGATCGACCTGATGCTGGGTGGCCAGACCGTACTGCCACCCGCGCGCGCCGCCGAACAAGCGGAGCTGACGCAGATCAGCACGAAACTGGAAGCGCACTACGGCTCCGCGAAGGCCTGCGGCGATCCGGCCAAGCCCGAAACCTGCCGCGACCTGATCGAACTGTCCCGCGTGCTGGCAGAGAGCCGCGATCCGGCCGCGCTGCGCCAGGCCTGGATCGATTGGCACGACACCGCCGCCAGCCAGCGCGCGGAGTTCCAGCGTTTCGCCGAGCTGATGAACGCCGGCGCGCGCGAGTACGGCTTCAAGGACACCGGCGACATGTGGCGCGCGGGCTACGACATGTCCGCCGAGGATTTCTCCCTCGGGACCGAGCGCCTGTGGAGCCAGGTGCAGCCGCTCTACACCCAGCTGCAGTGCTATGTGCGTACCCGCCTGAACCAGCACTACGGCGAGACCGAGGTACCGAAGACCGGGCCGATCCCGGGCCATGTGCTCGGCAACATGTGGCAACAGGACTGGTCCCAGATCTACCCGCTGGTGGAGCCCTACCCCGGCGTCGCCAGCCTGGACGTGACCGGCGGCCTCAAACGCGGCAACTACGACGCGACGAAGCTGACGCGTCAGGCGGAAGGCTTCTACACCTCGCTCGGGATGCCGGCGCTGCCGCAGAGCTTCTGGCAGAAGTCGATGCTGACCAAGCCGGCCGACCGCGAAGTGCAGTGCCACGCCAGCGCCTGGGACGTGGACATGCGTGGCGATGTGCGCATCAAGATGTGCATCGAGCCGGACGAGGACAGCCTGCGCACGATCTACCACGAACTCGGCCACGTCTATTACTACCTCGCCTACCACCCGCTGCCGCCGCTGTTCCAGACTGGCGCGCATGACGGCTTTCACGAGGCGATCGGTGATGCGGTGCTGCTCTCGCTGACCCCCAGCTACCTCGCGCGGATCGGCCTGATCGACGCACCAAAGCAGTCGGACGAGGCCTTGATCAATGCGCAGCTCAAGCTGGCGCTGGACAAGGTCGCCTTCCTGCCCTTCGGCAAGCTGATCGACCAGTGGCGCTGGGGCGTGTTCGATGGCTCGATCAAGCCCGAGCACTACAACGCGGCCTGGTGGGAACTGAAGCAGCGCTACCAGGGTGTCAAGCCGCCATTGGCGCGCGACGAGAGCGATTTCGACGCAGCTGCGAAGTACCACGTGCCCGCGAACACGCCGTACACCCGCTACTTCCTCGCCCATATCCTGCAATTCCAGTTGCACCGCGAGCTTTGCCGCAGCGCCGGCTTCGACGGCCCGCTGCATGCGTGCTCGATCTACGACAGCAAGGCTGCCGGCGAGAAGTTCTGGCGCATGCTCGGCCGCGGCGCCAGCCAACCCTGGCAGCAGACCATGCAGGAGTTCACCGGCAGCGAGCGGATGGACGCGAATGCGCTGATCGAGTACTTCCAGCCGCTGGCAACCTGGCTGGAAAAGCAGAACGAAGGCCAGCGCTGCGGCTGGTGACTGGCAAGGGCGGGAATCGAACATGCGCGCACTGTTGATGATCCCGTTGTTCCTGATGTCCGCCGCCGCCGCGAGCGATCAGGACACCGCCCGCGGCCTCCTCGAATCGCTGCTGCCCTCCGGCGTCAGCATCAGCGAGGTCAAGGCGGACCAATCGCAAGTGGAGTTCAGCGGCCGCGCCGCCAGCAACCAACTGCTGAGCAGCTACCTGCGAAGCCTGGATGCATCGCCGCACATGGAGCGCCCGGAACTGCTGGAAATCGCCGCCGATGGCAGCCGGTACCGTTACGCCATCCGGGTCACGCTGCTGTGCCTGATCAATGCCTCCTGCCCGGCACCGACCAAGCCCAAGCGCCAGAGCGTCTACAAGTGCACGGTGAACGGCGTCACCACTTTCCAGGCGACGCCCTGCGCGGAGTGAGCATGCCCGCCGGGCCGAAGGGCGCGGACGCGAGTCGTCGTAGGCTGGTGTAGCGCGCAGCGCTTCACCCGCAGAGCCGCCGGAGAGCTGATGCGCGGCACTCCGGCCTACGCAGCAGGCACCTTGAGCCGAGACGCGAGTCACCAGTTGGCCCGAGGTCTTCCCCTGCCCCCTGCCCCGCTCCTGCATCTCCCGCTGTTTCGCCTCACACACCTGTACATCCATACAGTTAGCGCTACCATGGCGACCAGCCATGGCCTACGCCGAACTCCATTGCCTGTCCAACTTCAGCTTCCAGCGCGGCGCATCGACCGCGCAGGAGCTGTTCGCGCGCGCGCGCCTGCACGGCTACCGGGCGCTGGCGATCACCGACGAGTGCTCGATGGCCGGGATCGTGCGCGCGCACGAGGCCGCCAATGAAGCCGGGATCCAGCTGATCGTCGGCAGCGAACTGCGCCTGGCCTGCGGCCTGAAACTGGTGCTGCTGGCCACCGACCACACGGGCTACACCGCGATCTGCCAGTTGATCACCCACGCGCGGCGCGCCGCCGAGAAGGGCGAGTACCGGCTGGAACGGGCGGATTTTCCGCCGGTGGTGGACGGGGTGGTGGCGTTGTGGGTAGTGGAGCGGGATATCGAGGGCACGAGGGCACGAGGGCACGAGGGCACGCAAGGCCTGCTCCCGGCAGGCATGGACTTCACCGCTGGAACTCGACCTGGCGAGCAAGCGCTTCCAACGTGCCCTCGTGCCCTCGTGCCTTCGTGCCCTCCCCCGCTCCTCGCCGACGCCGCCTGGCTGCGCAACCACTTCCCGGGCCGCGCGTGGATCGCGGTCGAGTTGCACGGGCATCCGGACGATGGCCCGCGGCTGGATTCCCTGCGCGCGCTGTCGTTGGCCGGCGGGCTGCCGCTGGTGGCAGCCGGGGATGTGCAGATGCACGCGCGCGGACGCCGCGCGCTGCACGACGTGCTGGCCGCGGTGCGCCACCACACCACGGTGCGCGAGGCTGGTTACCGCCTGCACCCGAATGCCGAGCGCCACCTGCGCCCGCTGGCCGCGCTGGGCCGCATCTACCCGCCGGAACTGCTCGACGAGACCCTGCACATCGCCGCCCTGTGCAATTTCTCGCTCAACGACCTCCAGTACCAGTACCCGCACGAGGTGGTCCCGGACGGCGAGACCGCCACCGTCCACCTGCGCCAGTTGACCGAAACGGGTGTGCGCGAGCGCTGGCCACGCGGCGAGCTGCCGGCAGTACGCGCACAGATCGAGCACGAACTGGCACTGATCGCGGAGCTGAAGTACGAGTCCTATTTCCTCACCGTGCACGACATCGTGCGCTTCGCGCGTGAACAGAAGATCCTGTGCCAGGGCCGCGGATCGGCGGCCAACTCGGCGGTCTGCTACGCACTCGGGATCACCGAGGTCGATCCGGCGCGCGGCAACCTGCTGTTCGAACGCTTCATCTCGCGCGAGCGCAACGAGCCGCCCGACATCGACGTCGATTTCGAGCACGAACGCCGCGAGGAGGTGATCCAGTACATCTACGCCAAGTACGGCCGCGAGCGCGCTGCGCTGACCGCCACCGTGGCCTGCTACCGCGCCAAGAGCGCGATCCGCGACGTCGGCAAGGCGCTCGGCCTGGCGCTCGACCAGGTGGATCAGATCGCCACCTCGCTGGCCTGGTGGGACGGCTTTTCCGCGATCGGCGAGCGGCTGGTCGAACGCGGCTTCGACCCGGCCAGTCCGCAGATCAGGAAATTGTTGAAGTTGGTTTCACAACTCCTTGGTTTTCCGAGACATCTCTCCCAGCACGTTGGCGGATTCGTGATCTCCGAACGGCCATTGCGCGAACTCGTGCCGGTGGAAAACGCGGCGATGCCCGAGCGCACCATCATCCAGTGGGACAAGGACGACCTCGACACCCTGGGACTGCTCAAGGTCGACTGCCTGGCGCTGGGGATGCTCAGTTGCATTCGGCGGTGTCTGGAGCTGGTGAATGGGTGGGTGGTGCGGGCGGGCGCTGGAGAGCGCGAAGGCACCGGGAAGGAGGGCACGAGGGCACGAGGGCAGGAGGGCACGAGAAAGGCGGAGGGTCAAAAGCCGGACGAGTCGGTATCGGCCGCTCCCGCGTGCCCTCGTGCCCTCGTGCCCTCGTGCCCTCCAGGCCCTGCTCCCCTCACCCTCGCCTCCATCCCCCCCGAAGACCCCGCCACCTACGCCCTGCTCCAGGCCGGCGACACAGTGGGCGTGTTCCAGGTCGAGTCGCGGGCGCAGATGGCGATGCTGCCGCGGCTCAAGCCGCGCTGTTTCTATGACCTGGTCATCGAGGTGGCGATCGTCCGGCCGGGGCCGATCCAGGGCAAGATGGTGCACCCGTACCTGCGCCGGCGGCAGGGGCTGGAGCCGGTCGAATATCCCTCCGAAGACCTGCGCCGGGTGTTCGAGCGCACCCTCGGCGTGCCGATCTTCCAGGAACAGGTGATGCAACTGGCGATCGTCGCCGCCGGGTTCACGCCGGGCGAGGCCGACCAGTTGCGCCGCTCGATGGCCGCGTGGAAGCGCCGCGGCGGCATGGAGCACTACCGCCAGCGGATCATCGAGGGCATGACCGAACGCGGCTACCAGGCCGGCTTCGCCGAGCAGGTGTTCGAGCAGATCAAGGGCTTCGGCTCCTACGGCTTCCCGGAATCGCACGCCGCCAGCTTTGCCCTGCTGGTCTATGCCTCGGCCTGGCTCAAGTGCCACTACCCGGCGGCCTTCGCCGCCGCCCTGCTCAACGCCCAGCCGCTTGGCTTCTACTCGGTCAGCCAGATCATCCAGGACGCCCGCCGCCACGGCGTGGACGTGCGTCCGGTGGATGTGCGGTTCAGTGAGTGGGAGGCGGGGCTGGAGGAGCGGGAAAAGGGAAAAGTGAAAAGTGAAAAGGGAAGAGCGCTTCGGGCTTTGGCGGGCGAGCACGCCGATCGACCGTCGCGGAGCCATGCAACGGCGAAAGCCCGCGCGATCGCCGCGACTACGCCCTCCCCTTTTCACTTTTCACTTTTCACTTTTCCTGCCTCCCTCCGCCTCGGCCTGCGCGAGATCCGCGGCCTGAACCAGGAGGCGGCGCTGCGGCTGGTGGTGGCGCGCGGGCGGGCACCGTTCCGCGATGTGCAGGACCTGGCCGACCGCGCGCAGCTCGACAGGGCGACGCTGGAGCGCCTGGGCGCCGCGGGCGCGCTGCGCGGGCTGGCGGGGCATCGCCACCGCGCGCAATGGGCGGTGACCGGGGTGGAGCGGATGCCGGATCTGTTCGACGGCGCGCGCATCGCCGACGACGCCGTGACCCTGCGCCCGCCCTCTGCCGCCGAGAACGTGCTGGCCGACTACGCCACCACCGGGCTGACGCTGGACGCGCATCCGCTGAAGCTGCTGCGCCCGCAGTTGCGCGCACGCCGGCTGCGCACGGTGGCGGAGGCGCAGGCGCTGGCGCACGGCACACCGGCGCGGGTGGCCGGGCTGGTCACGCTGCGCCAGCGGCCCGGCACCGCCTCGGGCGTGACCTTCGTGACCCTGGAGGACGAGACCGGCTGGCTCAACCTGATCGTCTGGCGCGACCTCGCCGAGCGCCAGCGCCGCGTGCTGCTCGAATCGAAGATGCTCGGGGTTGTCGGCGAGTTGCAGAAGGCCGAGGGCGTGGTGCATCTGCTGGCACATCGGCTGGAAAACCTGGACGCGCTGCTGTCCGGGCTGGACAGCCGCTCGCGCGACTTCCATTGAGGCAGTCCCGGCCGCCCTTGCCGGTGTGCCTGTTCATCGAACTGTTGCTTACCGGTGCCTGGTTTTTTGTCCGCAAAGGACGCAAAGGACGCAAAGAAGGCAAAAGCGTCGTCGGTTGCGCAGAATCCCCATGCCCCGCATCCGGCAATGAAATTGGCTCTCCTTTGCGTCCTTTGCGTTCTTTGCGGATAAATGTCTTTTTATTTCATCAGCATGGATCGCGTCCGGTGGGAGAATCGACGCAACACCCCCGGAGTAAACCATGCACGCCAAGGCCATCACCCCGATCCTCAATGTCTCCAACCTCGCCGAATCCTTCGAGTGGTTCGCGAAGCTCGGCTGGGGCAAGTGCTGGGACTGGGGCAGCCCGGCGAGTTTCGGCTCGGTGGGCTCGGGCGAGTGCGAGATCTTCCTGTGCCTGGACGGTCAGGGCGGCCGCGGCAAGGGCCAGAACACCTCGACCTTCGCCGGCGCGATGGACGATCGCCAGGATCGCGGTGTGTGGATGAGCGTCTGGGTGGACGATGTCGACACCATTCACCAACGCTGCCTGGAGCAGGGCCTGGAGGTCACCTGGCCGCCTACCGACATGCCTTGGGGCGTACGCGAGATGCACGTGCGCCACCCGGACGGTCACGTGCTGCGGATTTCGCGCAGCCGGTAACCTGACCACTGAGGTTCAAGGTGGCGCACCCGCCCACTCGGGACTCCACAGGAATGGGATCGAATACCGCACCCGGCCCGAGATAGCCTCATCGACCGGATGCTGCTCGCGCTCCGGCTGCGGCCGGTAGATCACTTCCAGGCGCTGTGGGCCTGGCGCCTGATTACGCAGGTCGACATACCCGGACAGGCCGCGGAACCCCAGGTCCGCGCGCTCGGCCGGAGCCGGAGCGACCAGGGCAACAACGCTGCCATTGAGGCGCACCTCCCACAGTTGCGAGAGGCACTCCGCCGTCGACCGCGCACGCGCACTCACCGTGGCATCGTCGACCCCGGTCACGCGGAGAAAGCCGCCCTCGTCGCGCTCGCGCGACGGACAGCGCTGAAGCACCACCGGGTCATCGCGAATCGGCAGGTAAGGCAGGAACAGCGGCAGCCAGGCACTCTCCACGACCGCCGAGGGAATCATCGGGACGACGCGCGCGCGATCGCGCTCCACCCGCTCGGATTCGTAGTGAACGCTGCGGTGTCCATCAGCGGTGTCGCGCGCATGCAGCAGCGCATGCGTGCCGAAACGATCGAACCCGAAGCTCGCCTGGAACTGGCGCAGCGCGAGCAGCGGCAAGATGACAATACTGCTGACGAACAGCACCAGGAACAGCCAGGGCCGGGTATTGGTTTGCAGCGTCAGCCGCAGCACGCCGGTCAGCCGCGGCGGGAAAAACAGCGTCACCACCAGTGCAAAACCGCGTGCCAGCCAGCGGAACCATCTCTGGCGTTGCAGCACGGGGAAGCGGCTCGCCAGCACCGCGTCCAGCAGCCACGATCCGATCACGCCGCCCAACAGGATGTTCACCATCCATCCGACGGCGATGTTGATGGCGCCGTTGGTGTCGCCACTGCGGTTGCCCACCCAGGCTCCCGCCATGAAGACGGCGGTGGCGAGCAGGCCCAGCCAGAACAGCACCAGCCCGCTCAGCGTGATCACGGCGAACAAGGCCGACGCGCGGCGGTCCGCTCGCTCGATGCTCGCATCCGGCCCCGGCAGACCCGATTGCAGGCGCTCGCGGCTCAAGGGACCGACGCCAACCGCACGTGTCCAGCGGATGCCGTCCGGGAATGCCGCCTTGAGTCCGATCAGTCCGACCCAGCACGCACGCAATCCCAGGTGCAATGCGAACAATCCGGCCATCACATAACAGGCCAGCACGGTCATCGGCAGCGCCATCGCCGTCGCGCTCAGCATCCACAACGGCAGCAGCGGATACAGCGACTCATAGCGCTCGATCAGCCACCCGGGCGCGCTGTACAGGGCAACCATCGCCAGGCCCGAAATCAGCAGTTCCAGTTCGTCCGTGCGCTCACGCAACTGATCGAAGCGCACACGGCCCGGGACCGCAACTGCGCCCGCGACGGGCGTGTCCTTCGCAACAGGCTCCATCCGGGCTCCGGTGACTGATCGTGACTTCGCGGGAGCATACGTGAGTGCGCGGCACGCGCCCGGAAGCCCATCTGCCTGACGGCCATCCGCAGCACGTCGACACCCCAGGGCGTCAGGCGACGCGCGCCGTGCCGGTATAGACGTTGAAACCGAGCGGATGCAGGAAGCCGACCAGCGTGATGCCGGCCGCCTGCGCCGTCTCGATGGCCAGGCTGGACGGCGCGCCGATCGCGGCGACGATGGACGCGCCTGCGCGCGCCGACTTCTGCAGCAATTCGAAACTCGCGCGGCCGGACAGCAGCACGATCCGGTCGCTCCATGGCAGCGCGCCATGCATCAGCGCGTGCCCGACCAGCTTGTCGAGCGCGTTGTGGCGGCCGACGTCCTCGCGCAGCGCCAGCAAAGTGCCGTCGAGGTCGAACAAGGCCACGCCGTGCAATCCGCCGGTTGCGGCGAAGTCCGCCTGGGCCGCGCGCAGCCGCGCCGGCAGGCCGCACAGGATCGATGTGGCGACCGGCCCCTCGCCCGCCACGCGCGCCGGTGGCGGCCCGATGGCCGCTTCCAGAGAGGTCTTGCCGCAGGCGCCGCAACTGGAACTCAGGGCCCCGGCACGCTGCAGTCGCTCCAGGCGCGGCGGCGCGCCCACCAGTTCCACCCGGAGGGCACGCAGGTTGCCGGCGCAGGCACGCACCGCCTCCACCTGGGCGGCGCTGTCGATAACCCCTTCCGCAAACAGGTATCCCAGCGCCAGTTCGTCATCGTGCCCGGGCGTGCGCATGGTTACCGACACACTGCGTGGCGCAGGTCCGAGGTCGCCATGCGCAATCCGGATCTCCAGCGGGTCTTCGACCGCCACTTGATCGGATACGACGGAGCGTGAGCTTCCCCGCAGGCGTTCGATGTCGACGGTATGGCGCGAGGATCGGGTCACGGAGGCGTGGTCGGTGCCTGACACACTCGATGCTAATCCCATCCTGCCTGCGCGGCGACCGTCCGCGCACCTGTCCGAATTCGGACACGGCACAAAGCTGCGACACGCAACGCATTGATCCAATAGTCGTTTCCGAGTGGCACGCCGGCTGCATGGGCGGCACCAAACCGCGCATGCACCGAACCATGAACACTCGATCCCCGGCTCCTTACGTCATCCTCGCAGCACTTGGATTGGTCATCCTGACCCTTGGCTGGGTATTTGTGTTCCCGCAGTGGGTCAGCGATATCTCGGCAGACGCAGTGGAAGCAGCGTACAGCGCACTCGAAGCGTTGTTCGCCGGGCTGGCCTTCCTTGGCTTGCTGTCAACGATCTGGATCCAGCGTCAGGAACTGCGGCTGCAGCGGATGGAACTGGCGCAGACGCGCGAGGAAATGCGCCGCCAGGCCGAAGCCCAGGAAAAGAGCGAGCGCGCGCTGCACGCGCAAGCCGAGGCGCTGCGCGAAGAAGCCGAACGCCAGGCGCGCGCCTACCTGCGCATCACGCTGATGCCCACCGGCAGCAGCAGTTGGGCGCTCGAGATCACCAATGCCGGACGCAGCCCGGCGGAGGACGTGCGGCTATCCGTGGACCGGCCGGTGTGGCTATGGGGCCGCGACGATGTGCTCAAACTGATGTCGCAGCTGCCGCTGTTCGCCAAGGGCGGGTTCTCGATCCCGCCCGGCTTCACCCTGACCTATGCGCTGCAGGACGGCCGCGTGCTGTCGCATGTGTTCGAGCGCGCGGTCGATCAGCCGACCCAGTTTGCAATCACGGCGCACTACCGCACGACCAACGGGCGCCAGATCGAGGAGACCAACCGCTTCAGCCTGGACCTGCTGGAGGAAACCAGCGCCGGCGACAAGGATTTCTGGACCCGCCAGGTGGTGCAGGCCCTGCGTGACCTCAAGCCGCGCGACGGAAGGGCCTGAGGGCTTCGGGCCTGGCGTCAGAGCGCTACGCCGATGGAACCCACGTCACCCTGGAGGCTGGCATCCTCGATCATGATCTCCTTGCCGGTTCCATCGGTCACGCGGTATCGGCAGACCAACGCCTGGCGACCCGTCGCGGCATCCACGACTTCCGGCTTGCAGACCACTTCGGGCCGGTCATTCGCCATCGCGGCGGTGGCGGCCGCGAAGGAAAGGGCGATGCAGAGGGTGCGGGTGAGCAGGTTCATTGGACGGGTCCTGTTTGGTGAGGTGGAGGTCCGCCGCGCGGATGCGCGGCGTCCTTGCCCCAGGACGCGCCGATCGACCGGAAACCGGCTCACCGAAGCCCGCTCCAACACGGTCAACAATTATCAAGGCGCAAAGAACCGGCTGTCCTCGTAGCGTTCCACCTTCGGATCGTCCACGGCCACGACATGCAGCCGGACCGGCACCATGCCCTTGAATGCTCCCGGTTCCGCTTCCAGCGTCAGCGGGAGGTTGCGGATGGTCCCGGCGTTCACGTCGAGCTCGGTGACACCCACGATGCGCACCCCCTCCGGCTCCACCAGCGTCACACGGAAGCTGCGCGGTTGCTCGGATTTGTTCATGACCTTGAGCTGGTAGCTGTTCTCGATCATCCCCTGCGCGCTCTCGCGGTACAGCTCGCCGCGGTCGCGGATCACGTCCACGATCAGCGGAATGCGCGTGGCCAGCGAATAGGCCAGCGCGGAAATGATCCCCAGCAGCACGAAGGCGTAGAACACCGTGCGCTTGCGGATGACCTTGGTCGGCTTGCCGTGCATCGCGTGGTCGGTGCTGTAGCGCACCAGACCGCGCGGGTATCCCACCTTGTCCATGACCTCGTCGCAGGCGTCGATGCACGCGGCACAACCGATGCATTCGTACTGCAAGCCATCGCGGATGTCGATGCCGGTCGGACAGACCAGCACGCAGGCCTTGCAGTCGATGCAATCGCCGAGGGCGCTGGCAGGGGGCTGCGCGACGGAAGCAGCGCCGGGACCCGGGACCCGGGACCCGGAACCCGGAGGCGCATCTGCCACGGCTTCCCGGGCATCACCTGCGATCTTCATGAGCGAGGCCAGCGGCCCCACACCTCGCGCCTCTCCTGCATCCTGTGCGTCGACCGGGTCCTGGGTCCCGGCTCCCAGGTCCCGCCCCTCGGACGCCCGCCGCTCCGCCACCGACTTCACCGCCCGCTTGCGCGCGCCGCGCGGCTCACCGCGGGCTTCGTCGTAGGTGATGATCAGGGTGTCCTTGTCGATCATTGCGCTCTGGAAGCGCGCATAGGGGCACATGTACTTGCATACCTGCTCGCGCAGCAGTCCGGCGTTGCCGTAGGTGGCCAGGCTGTAGAACAGGAACCAGAACCATTCCCAGCCGCCGAGGCTGAAACTCAGCAACTGGCCGCCGAGCTCGCGGATCGGGGTGAAGAAGCCGACGAAAGTGAAGCCGGTCCACAGCGCGAAAGTCACCCACAGGAACTGCTTGGTCGCCTTCAGCCGGATCTTGCGGGCGGTCCACGGCCCTTTGTCGAGGCGCATCTGGGCGTTGCGGTCGCCCTCGACCCAGCGCTCCATCCACAGGAAGACCTCGGTCCACACCGTTTGCGGGCAAGCGAATCCGCACCACAAGCGACCAGCGAGCGCAGTGAAGAAGAACAGGCTGAGCGCCGCGACAATCAGCAACGCGGCGAGATAGAAGAAGTCCTGCGGCCAGAACACCAGGCCCAGGATGTAGAATTTGCGCGCGGGCAGGTCGAACAGGACCATCTGGCGCCCATCCCAGTTGATCCACGGAAAGACGTAGTACATCCCGAGCAGCCAGAACACGGCCGCTGTACGCAGGCGCTGAAAACGCCCGCCGACCTCGCGTGGGTAGACCTTCTCGTGCGCGGCATACATGCCGCCGTCGTCATCGCCGATGACCTTGAGGGCTACCGGTAGGGGTTTGCCTTGCATCTCGCACTCTCAAAAAGCGTTGGACGCAAAGGACGCAAAGAAGAGCAAGCAAGGACGCAAAAGAAAGCGAATCGATGATTGGCTTTGTCTCTGCTTTCCTTGGCGTCCTTGCTTTCCCCTTTGCGTCCTTTGCGTCAAATGCTCTTCCCGGTTGCGTCACCGGCCACGGTGCGTGCGATCGATCTCCCCGCGCGGACGCAGCAGGATCCACGTGAACACGCTGCTGCTGAAAGTGCAGGCCCAGAACATGAAGAAGCCCAAGGTGTAGCCCCACTGTTGCGGGATGTCCACCTGCGGGAAAGTGATGGTGCCCAGTTCAGTGGGATCGACGAAGGCGAAGAACACCATCGTGGCCACGCAGGCGGCGAAGAAAGAGGGCCAGAGCACCGCTCCGACCCTCTGCACCAGCGGCACCGGAGCGAACGCACCCGCCTGGGAATCGAGGTTGGTTTCGCGTCCGTCGGTGCCTTGCATCTCAGTTGCCTTCTGTCTGCGCCACCGGCGCCTCGGAACGCAGACTGTACACGTAGCCGGCCACCATTCTCACGGCGTCCTCGCCGATCAGCGGTCCATGCGCAGGCATATGCCCTGCACGACCTTTGGTGAGCGACTCGGAGATCGCCGCTTCGCTGCTGCCATACAGCCAGGCACTGTCGGTCAGGTCGGGCGCGCCGAGCGCCGGATTGCCTTTGCCCTCCGGCCCATGGCAAGCCACGCAGATCGTGTCGTAACGCGCCTTGCCCGCTTCCGCCGCCGTCGCGTTGTGACCCAGCCCGGCCAGCGAGCGCACATAAGCGGTGACTTGCGGCGTGCCCTCGGCGCCAAGCACCGCAGCCCAACTGGGCATGGCGGCGACTCGACCGTTGAGGATCGTCTGCAGGATCTGCTCCGGCTCCCCGCCCCACTGCCAGCTGGCATCGGTCAGGTTGGGGAAACCCACGGCGCCGCGTGCGTCCGTGCCGTGGCAGGTGGCGCAGTTGTTGGCGAAGATATTGCGCCCGAGATTCACGGCTTCCGCATTGCCAGCGAGTTCGGCCACGCCCAGCGAAGCGAACTTCGCATAGGTCTGGCGCGCGATCTCATCGTACTTCTGCTGCTCGGCGCGCAACTCGCCCTCGCTGGTCCAGCCCAGCGTGCCGCTGACCGAGCCGAAGCCCGGATACAGTACCAAGTAGCCCGCGCTGAACACCGCCGTGCCGATGAACAGCCACAGCCACCAGCGCGGCAACGGGTTGTTGAACTCCTCGAGATCACCGTCCCAGGTGTGTCCGGTTGTTTCGCCTTCCTTCTTCTCCGGCTTCTTCGCGGTCATCGCCAGCAGCCACAGGCTGCCGACCACCGTGATCACCGTCAGTGCAATGACGTAAATGCTCCAGGCGCCACTCATGGCTGCCCCTCCTTCTCATCGATCGGCATGCGCGCGATGGCGTCAAAATCGCGCTCGCGCTTGAAGCCGTAGGTCCATACGACGATGCCGATGAAAATGCCCATCAGCAGTGCGGTGATGCTGCCCAGCACGGTCCCGAGGCTCATGAGCCGCTCTCCTCGCCGGTCCTGGCAGGTTCCTCAACCGCAGCGGTGGCATCCGCCGGCGCCGCAGCGCGCTGCAATTTCGGCGCATACCGGCCGAGCGACTGCAGGTAGGCGATGGTCGCGTCCATCTCGGTCTTGCCGGCGACTGCCGCCGCTGCGCCATTGATATCGTCATCGGTGTACGGCGTGCCGAGCGTGCGCAGTGCGCGCATCTTCGCCGCCAGGTCGTCCGCATCGATGATGCTGTCGTGCAGCCAGGGGAAGCCCGGCATGTTGGACTCGGGAACCACGTCGCGCGGGTTGTTCAGGTGCACCCGGTGCCAGTCGTCGCTGTAGCGGCCGCCCACGCGGGCCAGATCTGGCCCGGTGCGCTTGGAACCCCACAGGAAGGGGTGGTCCCACACCGATTCGGCGGCAATCGAATGGTGACCGTAGCGTGCGGTCTCCGAGCGCAGCGCGCGAACCATCTGCGAGTGGCAGTTGTAGCAGCCCTCGCGCACATAGACCTCGCGCCCCGCCAGTTCCAACGCGGTGATCGGCTTCATTTCCGGAAGCGGTTGCACCACCTGCGCCTGGAACATCAACGGGACGATCTGCGCGAGGCCGCCGAAACTGACGACCACGGCGATCCAGATGCCCATGCGGAAGATGTTCTTTTCGAACTTCTCGTGATTGAGACTCATGCAATTCTCCTCAAGCGTGCGCAGGGGCGACGACAGCGACGGGCGCGGTATCGCGCGCCATCTGCGACGTCTTCCACATGTTCCACAGCATGATGAACATGCCGCTCAGCACCAGCGAGCCGCCGAGGAAGCGCACGTAGTAGTACGGGTAGGTCATCTTCAGCGACTCGACGAAGGTGTAGGCGAGCGTGCCGTCGGCATTGGTCGCGCGCCACATCAAGCCCTGCATGACGCCGGCGATCCACATCGATGCGATGTAAAGCACCACGCCGATGGTCATCACCCAGAAATGGGCTTCGATCGCCTTGGTCGAATACATGCCCGGCAGCTTGAGCAGGCGCGGATACAGGCTGTAGACGCAGCCGATGGTGATCATCGCCACCCAGCCGAGTGCGCCGGAATGCACGTGTCCGACGGTCCAGTCGGTGTAGTGGCTGAGCGCGTTGACCGTCTTGATCGACATCATCGGGCCTTCGAAGGTACTCATGCCGTAGAAGGACAGCGAGACGATCATGAAGCGCAGGATCGGGTCGGTCCTGAGCTTATGCCAGGCACCCGAGAGGGTCATCATGCCGTTGATCATGCCGCCCCAGCTGGGTGCCAGCAGGATCAGCGAGAACACCATGCCCAGCGACTGCGCCCAGTCCGGCAGCGCGGTGTAGTGCAGGTGATGCGGGCCGGCCACATGTAGATCGCGATCAGCGCCCAGAAGTGCACGATCGACAGGCGATACGAGTAGACCGGGCGCCCGGCCTGCTTGGGCACGAAGTAATACATCATGCCGAGGAAGCCGGCGGTCAGGAAGAAGCCCACCGCGTTGTGGCCGTACCACCACTGCACCATCGCATCCACCGCACCCGAGTAGATGACGTAGGACTTGGTCATCGAAACCGGCAGCGAGAGGTTGTTGACGATGTGCAGGATGGCGATGGTGATGATGTACGCGGCGAAGAACCAGTTCGCCACGTAGATGTGCTGCACTTTGCGCTTGGCGATGGTGCCGAAGAACACCACGCCGTAAGCAACCCACACCAGAGTGATCAAAATGTCGATCGGCCATTCGGTCTCGGCGTATTCCTTGCTCTGCGTGATGCCGAGCGGATAGGTGATGGCTACTGCGACGATCACCAGTTGCCAGCCCCAGAAGGTGAACGCCGCCAGCGCATCGCTGAACAGGCGCGCGTGGCAAGTCCGCTGGACAATGTAGTAGCTGGTCGCGAACAAGCCCGAGCCGCCGAACGCGAAGATCACCGCGTTGGTGTGCAACGGACGCAAGCGACCATAGCTCAGCCAGGCGATGTCAAAGTTGAGCCAGGGCCACGCCAGCTGAGCGGCGATCAACACGCCAACCAGCATTCCGACGATGCCCCAGATCACGGTCATGACGGTGAATTGCTTCACCACCTTGTCATTGTAAGTTTCGACCATGAGGGTCCTCCGAAGACCTAAGGATTAGGTTCGCCGCGATTTTTCAGGTATCTCGCCCGCGACAATTTGACGCAGGTCAATCGATGCGGCCGATCGGACTTCTACCAATGTAGTATTCCGGCCTCTGGTGTGCCGGTCGTCTGCTGGTTTGACGCCATGCGTCGGCGCGGCATGCCCGCGACCCGGGCAGAGTAGGATGATCGTAACCCTTGGAAACCGCCACACGATCGGTGGCGATGGTCCTGCGCCTGCTGAATCAGGGAACACCATGACTGAGGTCGCCAAAGACGCCACGCCCACCGAACCACCGGAGATCCACCGCGCCGACCCGGGCGAACAGAAGCGCACGCTCGTGCTCGTGCTGTTCGTGGCTCTGTCTGGCGCAGCGCTGATCCTGGGTGTGCAGCAGGAGCTCGACACTATCCGCACCCAGGTTGCGTCCGGCGCGGCCGAACTGACGACCGCCCGCTTCCTCTGGCTCGCCCGCGGATCCTTCCTTCTGCTGGCGCTGACTGGCCTGGTGCTGGGCGTACTGATCGCGCGCGGGGCGCTGGCAGTGATCCGCGAGCAGCGCTACCCGCACCTGGCTGCCCGGCTGTTGCGCGACCATCGGGTGATTCGCGGCAGGAAGGCCGTGCTCTACGGCAAATTGGGCGTGCTGCTTGCCGCCTGCATCACGGTCGCCGGATGCGTGGGCGCGTGGATGGGTTGGCGGTTGTTGGCGCTGTTCAAATGAAACGACGGGCGCCGGCCGGACGGATTGCGTTCTCGCACCCTTCGCAATGGGGGCGGCCGCGCAGCGATCCTGCAAGGCGGTCCGGAAGCCAAGATCTCGCTGTTCGCCCCGTTCAGTCGCTCCAGATCTCGAGGCTGTCTGCGTAGCCGCCGAGGAGATTCCACAGCGGAGCTTCCTTGTCCGCCGGGATCTGCGAGAAGGCAAACCCGACTTCGTCGTCGGTCACCCGCGCAACCCGCGCCTCGACATGGATGTTGAGCTCGTCGCCGAAGAGCATGTCGAGCACGAAACGATCCCCACGCTGGCCGATCCAGTCGACCGGACGCCGCACCATGACACCGGTTGCGGAGATGTCCATCAGGTCCGACGTCCACGACTCGTCGCCGCGCATCATCAGGACAGCCGAGTTGATCGGCATGCGCCGATGCCGCTTGCCGATCTTGGGCACTTCTGCCGGAATCATGGGTTCATCCCCCCGCCGTCGCGCGGCAGTTCTAACGAAGCGGTCATACGAAATCAAGGAGTCGTTCGCGGCCAGGGATTTCAAACTTTCCTCCGGTACGGCAAAGACGTACCACCGGTCGCTCGCCCGGCAAGGCAAACGTCGCATACGGCTGACGTTTTGCCAATGGGCTGCGTGGCGATTTGTTGGCTGGAGCACGAGGTTGACGCTCGCGGCCGACCACTCCGCGAGCGCCTCCTCCCCGAATCTGGCGCCCGCAGGCGCCATCGTGGAATGTGATGCAATTCGCATTCCAGAGCGGGGATCACGCAGAACTTGTTTACTGCAGCGACCAATTGGCGCACCAACCGCCTTGCTGGCGTTCTGCCGGGGCATTCAATGCGGTCATCACCGGCGCGGAAGATGCCAACTGGACGGCAGCCGCGATCGCCGCGGCCGCCATCCGTACGTGCAGGTCAGAAGCTGACGCGCAGCGTCGCTGTCAACCCGCGTCCGGTCGCATGTACGGGAACAAGAGCACGTCGCGGATCGAGGCCGAGTCGGTGAACAGCATCACCAGCCGGTCGATGCCGATGCCCTCGCCCGCCGTCGGCGGCAGGCCGTATTCCAGCGCGCGGATGTAGTCGGCGTCGAAGTGCATGGCCTCGGCGTCGCCGGCGTCCTTGGCGGCGACTTGCGCCTGGAAACGCTCGGCCTGGTCTTCCGGGTCGTTCAGCTCGGAAAAGCCGTTGGCCAGTTCCCGGGTGACGATGAACAGTTCGAAGCGGTCGGTGATGTCAGGATCCGCATCATTGCGCCGCGACAGCGGCGAGACCTCGGCTGGGTACTCGGTGATGAAGGTGGGCTGCACCAGCTGGTCCTCGACCGTCGCCTCGAAGATCTCGGTCAGCAGCCGGCCCCAGCCCCAGTCCGCCTTGGTCGGGATGCGCAAGCGCTTGCAGTGCGCGCGCAGTTTGTCCGCGTCGCGGCAGTCGCCACGGCTGATCTCCGGATTGCGCTGGAGCACGGCGTCGGTCAACGGCAGGCGGGTGAAGGCCGGGCCGAAGTCGATCACCTGACCCTGGTAGCTGACCTGGGTGTTGCCGGTCAGGTCCAGCGCCAGTTCGCGCAGCAGGCGCTCGGTGAGATCCATCAGGTCGCGGTAATCCGCGTAGGCCCAGTAGAACTCGAGCATCGTGAACTCGGGGTTGTGCCGGGTAGACACGCCCTCGTTGCGGAAATTGCGGTTGATCTCGTACACGCGCTCGATGCCGCCGACCACCAGGCGCTTCAGGTACAGCTCCGGCGCGACGCGCAGGTAGAGCTTCATGTCCAGCGCGTTGTGGTGGGTAACGAAGGGTCGCGCCGTTGCCCCGCCGGGGATGTAATGCATCATCGGCGTCTCCACCTCGAGGAAGCCGTATTCCGGCCGTTCGAGGAAGTCGCGGATGAAACGCACGATGCGCGAGCGGGTGCGGAAGGCGCCGCGCACCTCGTCGTTGACGATCAGGTCGACATAGCGCTGGCGATAGCGCGCCTCGGTGTCCGACAGCCCGTGCCATTTGTCGGGCAGCGGACGCAGGGACTTGGTCAACAGCCGCAGGGATTCCGCGCGCACCGACAGTTCGCCGGTCTTGGTGCGCATCAGCACCCCGGCCGCGCCGACGATGTCGCCGATATCCCAGCCCTTGAAGGCGTCGTAGGTGTCGCCGAGAGAGGCCGCCTGCAGGAACAGCTGGATCGTGCCCGACTGGTCCTTGATGGTGACGAAGCTGGCCTTGCCCATGATGCGCTTGGCCATGATGCGGCCTGCCACCTGCACGCGCCGGCCCAGGGCGTCGAGTGCCTCGCCGGTCCAGCGTTCGCGGTCGGCGTATTCCTGCTGCAGCGCATCCGCCAGCGCGTCGATGCGGAAATCGTTGGGGAAGGCAATGCCACCCGCGCGCAAGGCCGCGAGCTTGGCGCGGCGCTCGGCGATGATGTGGTTCTCGTCGCTGGAGACGGGCGTGGTCGACTCGGTCATTCCTTGACACTCCGATGAGTTCGCAAGTTGAACAGGCTGGTTAAACCGACTGTTTAAACGCGGAGCCGCAGAGGACGCGGAGAGAAGCTTGGCAAGCTTTGTCTGCTGCAGTGGAGCCTTTGCTCTGGCCGGAGTGGGTCACACAAGAAGGGGGACCCAAACCGGGATCATTCTTGCGCCGATGTAACTTCCACCGAGCTTTCTTTTCTTCCTGCTTCTTTCTCTGCTTCCTGCTTTTCTCCGCGCCCTCCGCGTCTCCGCGTTTATCCGCTGGAACGAAGCCTCACAGCCCCTGCTTCAGGCTGGCTTCCACGTAGTCGTCGAGGTCGCCGTCGAGCACGGTCTGGGTGTCGCGGCGCTCCACTCCAGTACGCAGGTCCTTGATCCGCGCATCGTCGAGCACATAACTGCGGATCTGGTGGCCCCAGCCGATGTCGCTCTTGGTCGCCTCGAGCTTGTCCTTCTCGGCGTTGCGCTTCTGTATCTCGATCTCGTACAGCTTGGCCTTCAGCATCTTCATCGCGCGGTCGCGGTTGGCATGCTGGCTGCGCTCGGTCTGGCAGGCCACCACCATGCCGGTCGGCACGTGGGTGATGCGCACCGCCGACTCGGTCTTGTTGACGTGCTGGCCGCCGGCGCCGGACGAGCGGTAGACGTCGGTCTTCAGGTCGGCCGGGTTGATCTCGATCTCGACGTTGTCGTCCACCTCAGGCGCGCAGAAGACCGACGCAAAGCTGGTGTGGCGCCGCTTGTTCGAATCGAATGGCGAAATGCGTACCAGCCGATGCACCCCGATCTCGGTGCGCAGCCAGCCGAAGGCGTAATCGCCCTCGACGCGCAACGAGGCGCTCTTGATCCCGGCCACATCGCCCGCGCTGACTTCCAGCAGCTCGGTGTTGAAGCCCTTGCGTTCGCACCAGCGCAGGTACATGCGCAGCAGCATTTCGGCCCAGTCCTGGGCCTCCGTGCCGCCGGCACCGGCCTGGATGTCGACGTAGGCCGGATTGCCGTCCATCGGGTTGGAAAACATGCGCTGGAATTCCATCCGCGCGATGCGCTCGTCGATGGCGGCGACGTCTTTCTCCAGCGTCGCCAGCGAACCCGCGTCGTCCTCAGCGACAATCATTTCCAGCAAGTCCAC
The DNA here is from genome assembly GCA_016713135.1 of Rhodanobacteraceae bacterium. NCBI lineage: Bacteria > Pseudomonadati > Pseudomonadota > Gammaproteobacteria > Lysobacterales > Rhodanobacteraceae > Rhodanobacteraceae bacterium. Next base: position 335,772 of record JADJPR010000023.1, read on the forward strand.
CGAGTCGGCGATGCCTTGGGTCAGCTCGGTCAGGTTCTTGACCGTGGCCTCCAGGCGCGCCCGCTCGCGACCCAGCTCCTGGGCACGTTCGGGCTTGTTCCACACGTCGGGGTCTTCGAGTTCGCGGCTTACTTCGTCGAGCCGGTCTTTCTTGTTGTCGAAGTCAAAGAAACCCCCTCAGCGCATCGACGCGCTGGCGCAGGTCGGCGAGCTTCGCCGAGAGCGCATTTGTTTCCATGGTGGCCGGATCCGGAAAATTGGACCGCGGATGGTAGCGCAATGGACTGGAGAGGTGGACCAGGCGTTGTGGGTCGGGTCGGTTGTTGGTGGTTCCTGGCAGCGAAAGGCTCGCAAGCCGGGGGACTGTGGGAACCGACGCTGTTGGCGATCCTTCCCGCGCCCGCCGGAAAGAGTCGTGGCTGAAGCCGCTCTCGCCGAAAATTATTTAAGCCCATGAAATACAAAACATTTTTCCGCAAAGGACGCAAAGTAGAGCCAATCCATAGGCGGATGCGGGCGCGTGGGGACCCAAGACGCTCTTGCCTTCTTAGCGTCCTTTGCGTCCTTTGCGGACAAAAAAAGGCACCGGTCCGCGACAGTTCGATGCGCGAACAAGCGCACCGCCAGGGGCGACCGGAACTCCCACATGAGCCGCTCCCCTAGTGTGGTGTTCCGTAATTAAGCATAAATAAGTCACGCCAGTCTCGCGGCCGCACGACCGACGGCATCGATGATCTGGTCGGCGCTCTTGTGCCACACAAATGGCTTGGGGTCCTCGTTGTGGCGCGCCAGGTAGGCGCGAATCGACTGCTCCAGATCCTTCACGCTGGTGTGGGCGCCGCGCTTGATCCACTTCTCGCTCAGCGTGGAGAAGAACCGCTCTACCAGATTCAGCCAGGACGCGGACGTCGGCGTGAAGTGGACGTGGTAGCGCGGACGTGCAGCGAACCATGCGCGCACGGCATCGGTCTTGTGGGTGCCATAGTTGTCCATGATGAGATGCACGTCGTGGTCGGCAGGCACCGCGGCGTCGATGACCCCGAGGAATTGCAGGAACTCGGCACTGCGATGGCGTCGCTTGAGCTGGCTGATGACTTTTCCCGTGGCGACGTCCAGCGCCGCGAACAGTGAGGTGGTTCCGTGGCGCTTGTAGTCGTGCGTTCGTGTCGCCGGCTTGCCGAACGTCAACGGCAGTCCGGGCTGCGTTCGATCCAGCGCCTGGATCTGACTCTTCTCGTCCACACAGAGGACCAACGCGCGATCCGGTGGAGTCAGGTATAGCCCGACGACATCGCGCACCTTGTCGACGAAGTGCGGATCCGTCGACAGCTTGAAGGTGTCCTGCAGGTGTGGCTTGAGGACGAATGCACGCCAGATTCGATGCACCGAAGTCGCCGAAACTCCGGTCGCCTCGCTCATCTGGCGCACGCTCCAATGCGTTGAATTCTCGGGCTTTGTCTGGCGGACGCGATCGATCACCTCCTGCACCTGCTCATCGCTCAAGCGACGACCGCGGCCTGCGCGCGGGGCGTCCCCCAATCCCGCCAGCCGGAACGCCTCAAAGCGCCGCCGCCACTTGGAGATGGTCTGCGCCGTCGTCTTCATCCGCTCGGCGATGACTCTGCTCGACTCACCACCGGCCAAAGCCAGGATGATCCTGATCCGAAACTTTTCGTCCGTAGCACCCTTGCGCGAATTGAGCCGGGACCGCAACTCGGTCCGCTCCTCGTCGCTCAGTTGCAAACCCAGAGGCGGGCGACCATTCCTGGCCATTGGTAGATCCTAAGTCGATGATGAAGCATAGACTGCGGATCAGTGACTTAGTTCAACTTAATTACGGAACACCACACTAGCGTGGTGTTCCGTAATTACCTTGAATTATTTCCGCGCCCTTTGCGCCGATGCGGCGTTGCTCGTCGTCGCCATAGCCCTGCTATGACCTCCGGTTCCGGCCCGCAACCAGTTGCGGGCGTTCAATCCGGCGCGCGGCATGCCGCGCAAGCCGCCGGCTTTCACCCTCCTCTCGCCTTGCCTCGCCGCAAAATTCATCGGAAATTTCTTCAACTTAATTACGGAACACCACACTAGGCCCACCGCGCGAGCACTTGCCACTCACGGCGCCAGGATCGGGGCCCTGGCTCCCCGCTACACGGCAAACCCGTGCCGCACCTGCAGCCCGGCGCTTTCCGTGCCCTGCCATCGCTCCACCACCAGCTGGTAGAGCAGGCGCAGGCGCGGCGGGGTGTCGTCGAGCAGCGCCGGCGGCGCGGAGAACCAGATCGCATCCACCGGGGTCGAGCTGCCGGCGCGCAGGCGCAGCTTGAGGTGCTTTTCCTTCAGCACCCGGCGGCTGACGACGCTGAACTCGTTGTCGAACAGCGGCTCCGGGAAGGCCTGGCCGAAGGGGCCGGCGGCCTCGATCGCGCGGGCCAGATCGAGGCCGAATTCGTGCGCCGCGAGCGGGCCGTCGGTCCAGATCGTGCGCGTCAGCTGCTCGTCGGTCAGCAGCGACGCCGCAACCACCTCGAAGGCCTGCGCCAGGCGGGACAGATGGGCACTGGCGGTGGTCAGACCGGCTGCCATCGCGTGTCCGCCGAAGCGGGTCATCAACCCCGGATGCAATCGATCGAGGTCCACCAGCGCGTCGCGCAGGTGGAAGCCGCTGATCGAGCGCCCGGAGCCGCGCCACTCGTCGCTGCCCTGCTCCACCGGCGCCAGCGCCAGCGTGGGCCGGTGCAGGCGCTCGGCGAGCCGGCTGGCCACCAGGCCGACGACGCCGGCATGCCAACCGGGATCGGCCACCACCAGCGCAGGCGGCAGTTCGCCGGCGCGCTCGGTCAGCAGGCGCTCGACGATCGCGCCCGCCTCGCGCTCCATGTCGGCCTGGAGGCTGCGCCGCTCGCGATTGAGCTCGGACAGTTGCGCCGCCAGTTCACGGCTCTCATCCACATCGTCGGACACCAGGCAGCGAATGCCGAGGGTCATGTCGTCGAGACGTCCAGCGGCGTTCAAGCGTGGGCCGATATGGAAGCCGAGGTCACTGGCAACCATCCGTGCCGGTTCACGCCCGGCGTTCTCGATCAGCGCCGCAAGCCCGGAGCCGGCACGCCCGGCGCGGATCCGGCGCAGGCCCTCATTGACCAGGATGCGGTTGGTGCGATCGAGCGGCACCAGGTCCGCGACCGTGCCGAGTGCGACCAGGTCGAGCAAGGACGCCAGTTGTACCGAAGGCATCTGCCCGGTGCGCCGGGCGATCTCGGCGCGCAGCGCAGCCAGCAGGTGAAACACGACACCCACCCCGGCCAGCGCAGCGAGCGCATGACCGGAAACCAGGTTCGGATTGACAATTGCCAGCGCCGCAGGCAATTGCGGCCCCGGCAGGTGATGGTCGGTGACCAGCACGTCGATACCGGCGGCCACCGCGCGCTCTACGCCCGCCAGGCTGGAGGTCCCCTGGTCGACCGTCAAAAGTACCTGCGGCCGCAGCGGTGCGAGTTCGTCGACCAGCCCTGGCGACAGACCGTAGCCATGGCGCTGGCGATCCGGCACCGCAAAGCAGACGTCGCGCGCGCCCAGCGCGCGCAGTCCGCGCACCGCCACCGCGGTGCCGGTGGCGCCATCCGCATCGAAATCGCCGACCACCAGAATGCGCTCGCCCCGCCCGATGGCATCCGCCAGCCGCGCGGCGGCCGTATCCAGGTCACGCAGGCCCTGAGGCGGCGCCAGACCCGAGAGCTTGAGGTCGACTTCGACCGGCGAGCGCACACCGCGCGCAGCAAGCACCCGTGCGATGCGCCGCGATACCCGGGATTCGAGATCCGTCGCGCAGGCAGGCACATCGCGCTGTCGCACCGCGAGTGAAATACCGGCTGTGCTATTCACCGATGTCGATCAGCCTGTCGCTGCGCAGGCGCGCCGAACCGCGGGATCGAGGCGACAGCCGGAGTCCAGCGCGGTGGCTGGCGACGTCGCCGGTCAGGCGGATTCGTCCAATCGCGCCGAGCTTGCCAACGTCTGCGCGCCACGGCCAGCCACCAGCAACGGGCACCAGAAAAGCGGTCGCAACGCGAGGTGCAGCCCAGTGTGCACATCGCGGCGGAGACGCCACCATGATTGCTGCCCTGCAATCGCAGCCAGCCAGCCGGGCGCATCGCCCGGCCGGCCTGGCCGGTTCAGGCGATCACTCGAAACCGGTCGCAAATACGAAATCGGCCGAGCATTGCAGCGGCACCAGGAAGCCCGCAGTCTCGTCGCCCCGCGCAAACGCACCGCCAACCGCATTCGTCCCGAGCCCTTTGGGCGCAAATCCGCGCCAAATCTCGCAGACATTGGCACCGCCATTGTTGGCCTGGTCGGCCGCCAGGATCGCATCGCGCGCCGCCACCATGGTCGGGCTGCATGGCTGCAGCTTCATGCCGTCGATGACCAGTTGGATCGTCTTGTTGTTGCCGCCGGTGCCAGTGTAAATGTCAGGATCGAAGCCGTAGCGCGCGACCATGTTCCAGTAGACGTTCCACAGTGCACCGGCCCAGATCTCGCCCACGCCGTGAGGCGCATTGGTGGCGGCGACATTGGCGTAGGTCTGCGGGCTGACGGCCGGATCGGTCGAGTAGGGGAAATTGCGGATACCTGGCCCGGTGGCGCCCGACTGGAAGCTGGAATAGGCACCGATGAAGCGTGGTGTCAGCGCCGTATCCGACGGCTTGGCATGGATGACGAGCGCCCAGAAGTCGCTCCAGCCTTCGCCGCCCTGCTCCGAGGTCGCTCCGCCACCAAGAGTGGTGGCCAGGCAATTGGCATTGGACGGCCCCCCGGTCAGGCGGTTGGAGATGCCGTGACCGTACTCATGCGCAATGATGCCGGCATCCATGTCCGAGTCGCGGTGCGGTTGCGTGCTCTGCATGCTGACCGCCACGCCCGGTGCCGGGAGCTGCGCACGGATGGTGTTGCCATCGGCCTGGCTGATCATCATCGACCGGATGGTGACCGAGGCGCCCGAGACGCCCGGACCCATGCCGAACGGCGGCGTGGCGTCGTTGTTGACGACCACCGCTGCGACCGCACCCGCATTCTGCGCATTCAGCACCTTGAGCCCGAATTCGCATCCACCACGGTCGATCACTGCAATCTGGCCGGTCAGGCTGCCTGCAGGCGAGGCCGTGCAACTATCGCTGCCCGGCGCCACTCCGTCATCAACCAACTTGAGACTGCCGGTAAAGCCGGCCGAATTGAACACCGGGCCGAAACCTGCTGCCGCCCCGGTGTAATTGCCGGCGATGACCACCGGACTGGTCACCTCGAGTTCAACTGGCGCCAGCCAACGGAACATCTGCATCCGTGGCGCACTGCCATCAGGGGGCGTGGCGAAGTTGGCGTTGTTGTTCGAGCCCGAGATGCCCACGTTCAGGCCATCGAGCGCATCGGCGTTGACCGCGTCGTTACCCGCGCCACCGCCGCCATAGTTGTTGGTCTGGAAATTGCCGGCCGCCGCGTTGAATCCGTAGCGGAAGGTCAGATCGTGCATGATGTTGTTCCAGTAGAACAAGTTCACGATCGCCGCATTGAGATTGTTGCCGGCCTCCGGTTCATTCGCGGGATTGAACGGGAAGTCGAAGGCGAGCGGAGTGCTGCCTGTGCCCACCGGGCGCGTGCCGCCGCTGTTGTTCCCATCCATGTCGTCCTGCGCCAGGACATTGTTGCCGCGGGTATCGGTGAACTCGTTGCCCGCAGCGCCGTTGTTGTCGTGCCAACCGAACGGCGACGCCGTGGTGTCGTGTGGATCGGTCACCAACTGGTGGGTGGTCTGGTCCGGGTTTTCTGCCGGGAACGGGAACACCCGGTACTGGCTGAGCGAGCCCGAGGGTGCGTGTGTCTCACCCGCATGCGCCCTCCAGTTCACCGTCGAGATCGCCTCGCCGCTGGCGGCGTCCACTCGGATCGACCACCAGTTGTTGGTGTCCGCCTCGCGGATGGTCACATCCCAAGCCAGGCGCACGGCTTGGCGGTCGTCGCTCGGCTGGTACACCAGTTCCACCGGAATGTCGTCGGCTGAGATGCCGCCACCGGTGTACAGCGCCTTGCGCGAGGGCCCGCGCTCGGTTTGCAACATCAGCAAGGGTGCGCGCACGTTGAGAGCCACGGAACGCGCGGCGTTGCGGATGGCCGTCACCTGGTCGACGCTGGCCGCCTGGCCTGCTACCTTGGCCGCCAGATCGCTGACAAAACCGTTGTGCAGGTTGATGATGCTGCCGTCCCGCGCGACATTGATCGCAAGATCACCGTTCCAGACTTCGATGCCGGAGAGCCGCTGGCGCCAATAGAGGTGCCGGATGCCGTTGTGCTCGGAGACGTAGTCGTCCTTCAGGAGCATGTCCGCGGCATCCAACTGCGTCAGAGACAGGCTCGCTCGGCGAGATTCGAAGTAGCTCCGCGCGATCGTCCGCGCATCACCCTGGCTCGGGCCGGAGAGAAACCGGAATTCGCCCGTTGGCGTCACTTCGGCTGCCACGTGGGCGGAAGGGAAAGCGAGCGCAAGGGACAGGGCAAGCGACAATTGACAGCGGCCGAACGAATTCACCGGGATAGCTCCTCATCTGGAAGAGTGGATCAGCGTGCGCCCCGCGTGGTCTGGCGGGGGGCGCGAACGCGGCGCGGAAGGTACCACAAGTCGCGCGCGGGGCCGGTAAAGCATGCTTGCCTGCGCAATCATCAGCGGCGGCCTCTGGTTCGAAGCGCAGTCGCTTGGGCGACACTTGCATCTGACCCCACCACGCGTCTACACTGCCGAGCTTTCGCGTTCGGTCATCAAGGATGGTGCGCCATGAAGGTTCTTTCCTCGCTCAAGTCGGCCAAGTCGCGTCACCGTGACTGCAAGGTGGTTCGCCGCCGTGGCAAGGTGTTCGTGATCTGCAAGAGCAACCCGCGTTTCAAGGCGCGCCAGCGCTGAGCCGGGCAATGCCAGGACACATTGAAGGCCGCCTCCGGGCGGCCTTCTCATTTTCGTCCCCCAAGCGTTGAATTCGGCGCCAGCGTTCACATTCCGTTGCCACGCCACTTCTGCGCCATGCAGGCAGGCGCTAATCTAGAAGGTGTACCGCGCGGGCCATCCCAAGGAGGTGTGTCGTGACCCCAATCCGAGTGCTGCTGATCCCGCTGGCCCTGGCCTGCGCCATCGTCTCCACCCAAGCAGCGGCGGACTCGCTGCTGGTCCAGCGCGTCGAGCGCGCCAAGGCGTCCTCGCTCCCCCGCGCCGGCGCCACGATGGCGGATGTGGAAGCCCAGTACGGCGCACCCACCGAGAAGCGTGATGCCGTTGGCCAGCCGCCGATCGCGCGCTGGATCTACCCGGCGTTCACCGTGTACTTCGAGTACGACAAGGTGGTCAACGCGGTGATCAACAAGTCGATGCCCGAAGAAGTGGGGCCGAAGCCGGTACCGGCGCGGCAGCCGAAGGAATGACGGCAGCGACCCGCTGGCCGGCCGAGTGGGAACCACAGGCCGGAATCCTGCTGGCGTGGCCGCACTCCGGGACCGATTGGGCCGCCAACCTGGCTGCGGTCGAAGGCTGCTATCGCGAACTGATCCACAGCATCCTCGGATTCGAGGATGTCTACCTGATCGTGGCCGACGCCGCAGTGCGCGCCCGTGCAGTCGAAGTGATCGGCAGCAACCTGAAGCGTTTTGAGGGCACGCTGCACTTCATCGAACTGCCCTACAACGACACCTGGCTGCGCGATTCCGGCCCGATCACGCTGCTCGACGGGCGCAAGCCGCGCTGGCTGGATTTCCGCTTCACCGGCTGGGGCGACAAGTTCGAGGCCAGCCTGGATGACGCGATTCCGGCGGGACTGACGGCGCACCCGCTGTTTGCGCACGTACCGCGCCAACGGGTTGACTTCGCGCTGGAAGGCGGCGCGATCGAGACCGACGGCCAAGGCACACTGCTCGCCACCTGGACCTGCCTGGCGCGGCGGCATCCGGGCAAGTCGCGTGCGGAGGTCGAGAAGATCCTCGGCCAGACGCTCGCGATCGACCGCTTCCACTGGCTCTCGCACGGCGAGCTGGCCGGCGACGACACCGATGCGCACATCGACACCCTGGCGCGCTTCGCGGCGCGCGACCGTATCGTCTACCAGGGCTGCGAGTCGCAGCTGGACGAACATTACGCGGCGCTCAACCGGATGGCCCATGAACTGGCGGCGCTGACCACGCGCAACCGCGAGCCCTACGAGCTCTTCCCGCTGCCCTTCGCGCCGCCGATCTTCGCTGCCGACGGGCGCCGGCTGGCCGCGTCCTACGCCAACTTCCTGATCGTCAACGGCGGCGTGCTGATGCCCGGCTACGATGTCGACACCGACCTGGACGCCGCCGAGGTGCTGCAGGCAGCGTTCCCGGACCATGACGTGGTCATCGTGCCCTGCCGCGCGCTGATCGAGCAGAACGGCAGCCTGCATTGCCTGACAATGCAACTGCCGGAAGGAGTTGCCGCGTGAGTGCGATGCTGAAAGTGGCCTTGGTGCAGGACCGCGACCGCGGCAGCGTCGAGGCCAACCTGGCGAGGATCGAGGCCCGCGTCGGTGAGGCCGCGGCCGGCGGCGCCCGGCTGGTCCTGCTGCAGGAACTGCACAACGGCGCGTACTTCTGCCAGACCCAGGACGTGCGCGAGTTCGACCGAGCCGAGCCGATCCCCGGGCCGAGCACCGAGCGCCTGTCGCGCCTGGCCGCGCGCCACGGCGTGGTGCTGGTGTCCTCGCTGTTCGAACGCCGCGCCGCCGGGCTCTACCACAACACCGCGGTGGTGTTCGACGCCGACGGACGCATCGCCGGGCGCTATCGCAAGATGCATATCCCGGACGATCCGGGCTTCATGGAGAAGTTCTACTTCACACCGGGCGACCTGGGCTTCGAGCCGGTCGACACTGCCGTGGGCCGCCTCGGCGTGCTGGTGTGCTGGGACCAGTGGTACCCGGAAGCTGCCCGGCTGATGGCACTCGCCGGCGCCGACATGCTGCTGTATCCGACGGCGATCGGCTGGGATCCACGTGACGACGAGAGCGAAAAGCGCCGCCAGCAGGAGGCGTGGATGGTGAGCCAGCGCGGTCACGCGGTCGCCAACGGCCTGCCGGTGCTGAGCTGCAACCGGGTCGGCTTCGAGGCCGATCCCTCCGGCGCGGGCGCCGGGATCCAGTTCTGGGGCACCAGCTTCGTTGCCGGCCCGCAGGGCGAGTTCCTCGCGCGCGCCAGCGATGGCGAGGACGAGTTGCTGCTGGCCGAGGTGGACCTCAAGCGCAGCGAGAACGTGCGCCGCATCTGGCCCTTCCTGCGCGACCGCCGCATCGATGCCTACGGCGATTTGCTGAAGCGCTTCCGCTCGCCTTGAAGCGGCCCACGCATCGACGGGCGCCGCGCTGGCAGTCGGTGTAGCCTCGCGCGCTTGCTGTCCGCCGCCAGCGGACGGCCGCACCCATGGACGTTTGCATGTCAGCACCGAGTTCCAACGAAACTGCCACTGCGCCCTACTCTGCCTTCGACGGCCAGCCGCTGATCGAATGCAAGGTCGGCGATATCGAATACACCCTGCTCGGCACGGCGCACGTCTCGAAGGCCAGCGTGGATGCCGTACGGCATCTGATCGCCACGCGCGCCTTCGACGTGGTCGCGGTCGAACTCGACGAGCACCGCCACCATTCGCTGATGCGCCCGGACGACTGGCGCAACGTGGACCTGTTCAAGATCGTCAAGGACGGGAAGGCCGGCATGCTGGCCGCCAACCTGGCGCTTGGCGCCTACCAGCGACGCCTGGCGGAGCAGTTCGGGGTGGAACCGGGCGCCGAGCTGAAGGCCGCCTGCGTGGAAGCGGGCGCGCGCGGCACGCCGGTGGAACTGATCGACCGCGATGTCGGCGTGACGCTGAAGCGCGCCTATGCCGCGGTCGGATTCTTCGACAAGCTGAGCATCGTCGGCGGCCTGGTCGCCAGCGCGATCAGCAGCGACGAGATCAGCGAGCAGGATGTCGAGAAGCTCAAGGAAGGCGACATCCTGACCAACACCTTCGACGAGTTCGCGCGCCAGAGCCAGCCGCTGCACCACGCGCTGATCGTCGAGCGCGACCGCTACATGGCCGGGCGATTGCGCCAGGTGAGCAAGCCCGGCCAGCGCGTGCTCGCGGTGGTCGGCGCGGGGCACCTTGCCGGGCTTGCGCGTACGCTCGAAGGCAAGGATGCGGGGGACACCCAATCGCTGGAAACCCTGGCGCAACTGCCGCCGCCCGGGATCTGGCCCAAGCTGATCGGCTATGCGGTGATTGCGCTACTGGTCGGCGGATTCGTCTGGGCCTTCAGCCAGGGCGTCGATGTCGGCCGCGACCTGGTGTCTTTCTACGTGCTGGCCACCGGCGGCTTCGCTGCGCTCGGCGCGCTGCTGGCGGGCGGGCATATCCTGAGCATCCTCGCCGCCTTCCTGTCGGCGCCGCTGACGGTGTTGCACCCGGCGCTGGCCGCGGGCATGTTCAGCGCCGGCGCCGAGGTCTGGATCCGCAAGCCGCGCGTGGCGGATTTCGAGGCGCTGCGCGACGATCTCAAGCAGTGGTCGGGGTGGTGGAAGAACCGCGTCGCGCGCACCCTGCTGGTGTTTTTCCTGACCAATGCCTGCACCGGCATTGGTGTCTATCTGACCGGTATCGAGTTTTTCCGAAGGTTGACCTGATGAGCCTGATGTCCTGGTTTTCCAAGCCGGCGTGGCAGTCGCGCGACGCCGCCAAGCGCGCCGATGGCGTGGCCCATGGCCGCGATGCCGCACTCCTCGCCGAATTGCCGCAGATCGTGCGCAACGACGTGGACGCGCGCGTGCGCCGCGCCGCGCTGGAGCGCATCGACGACCTGACCGTGGTCGCCGACCGCATGAGCAACGACGCCGACGCCGGCATCCGCGAGCGCGCCAAGTCCCGCCTGATCGAGTTGCTCGCCGGCAACGCACCGGTGGCCGAGCGCCGTCGCGCGCTGGGGCTGATCGAGGATGCCGCGCTGCTGGAGCAGATCGCCCGGCGCGCGCCGGAGGCGGAACTGCGCCGCGCGGCGCTGGAGCGCTGCAAGCGCCCTGGCTTCATCGCCGAACGCGTGCTCGAGGATGCGGATGCCGAGCTGCGCCTGGAACTGCTGGCGCGGGTGGAACAGACCGCCACGCTGGAACGCCTGGCGCAGCAGGCGCGCACCCGCGACAAGCGCCTGGCGCGCGCCATCCGCGAGCGCCTGGATGCGGGCAAACTGGAGGCCGGCACCGCCGATGCGCTGCTGGCGCGCGCGGAGGCCCTGTGTGCCTCGCTCGAGCAGCAGTTGAAGCAGCCGTCCGCCGGCGCGGCACAGCTGATCGCCGCGGTCGAACGCGAATGGGCTGAGCTGCGCCCGCGCATCGACGATCGCCATGACCGCCGCTTCGATGGCGCCGTGCAGACGCTGCGCGCTGCCCTCGGGGCCATCGCGCGGATCGGTGAAGAGCCGGCGCCGGCGCCCGTAGCGGCGGAAGACGTGACGCTCGAAGTGCCGGTGGTTGCCGCAGAGGCGCCGGCGCCGCTGGCACCCGCGGTCGACGAACCCGATCCGGCGCTCGCCGAACTGATTGGGCGTGCGCGGGCGCTGGGCGAGGACGCACCGTTGGCGGATCTCGATGCCCTGGAGCGCCGCTGGGAGAACGCCTGGGCGCGGCGCAGCCCGCGCGGTGGCGCCGACCAGAGCCAGGCAGGAGAGTTCGCCGCCTGCCTGCAGGCCGCGCGCGCGGCTGCCCACGCACGCGCCCAGGCGCACGATGCGACGAAGACCGCCGCCGAACATGCGATCGCTGCAGCCGACACCGCGATCGAGGCCGGCCAGCTGATCGCCGCCCGCGCGCCGCGCGCGCGCAGGCCCGCGCCGCGGTCGAGTCGCTGCCGGAGTCGCTGGCGCGCGGGTACGTGCGCAAGCTCGCCGCGCTCGACCCGCGGATCGACAAGCTGGCGCAATGGCAGCGCTGGTCGGACAACAAGGTGCGCGTGCGCCTGTGCGAGGAGGTCGAGGCGCTGATCGGCTCCGGCATGCATCCCGATGGCCTGGCCAACAAGATTGCCGAGCTGAAAGCGCAGTGGAAACGGATCGACGACAGCGAGGCCGATCCCGCCGCGCCGGCCAGCGAATCGGGCCTGGCAAAGCGCTTCCGCTTCCTTTGCCACAAGGCGCTGGAGCCGGCGCGTGGCTATTTCGAGAAGCGCAAGGAAGTGCGCGGCAAGCGCAGCGAGGAACTTGGAGCCTTCATCGAACGCGCCCGCGGCGTGCTCGACGGCGGCACGTCCGATGTCCCGGCGTTGATCACCCTCAAGCGCGAGGCCGGCGACTGCCTGCGGCGCGTCGATGAGGTCGATCCGCGCCAGCGCGGCGAGATCGGCAAGCAGCTCAAGCAACTGATGGAGCAGTGCTCGGCGGCCATCGACGCACGTTTTGCCGGCGTGGCCGAGGAGAAGCAGAAGCTGATCGCGCAACTGCGGCGCCAGCTCACCCACGCCGAACTGGATGCGGCGCTGGACCTGGCGAAGAACGCGCAGAAGCGCTGGCAGACGCTCGGCAAGGGCTCGGCGAAGACCGACCAGGCCCTGTGGCAGGAATTCCGCGCGCTCATCGACCCGTTGTTCGCCAAGCGCAATGACGAACTCAAGGCGGCCGATGCGGCGCTGGACGCCGAGCGCGCCGCCGCCGTCGCGCTGGTCGAGGAAATGCGCGCACTGGCTGGTTCGGATCTCGACGCCAGCCACATCGACGCCGAGATTGCGCGCATCGAACAGGCCTGGCGCAGTGAGAACCGTCCGCGCGACCTGGAGCGCGCGCTCGACGACGCCGTGGCCAAGGCCCATGCCGCCGCGGGCCAGCGTCGCAGCGCCGAAAGCGCCGCGCGCTCCGAACGCGTGGCGGACCTCGCGACCCAACTGGACGCCATCGAGGCCCGCTGGTTGGGCGGCGAGGCCATCGATGGCGACCTCGATGCCATCGCGACCGCCGCGCGCGCCTTCGACGCGGCCACCGCGCAGGCATTCCTCGCCCGCGTCGAGCGCCTGCGCCGCGCCAGCGCCGATGCGAGTGCGGCCCTGCTCGCGGAACAATCGGCCCTGGGCGAGCGGCTGGCGCTGGAATACGAATACCTGAGCGGCAGCGAGTCGCCGGCCGAAGCGCAGTCGGCACGCATGAACCTGCAGGTGGAGAAGCTTGCGGCGCGCATGGCCAGCGGACAGTCGCCCTCGCCCGCGGCCGAACACGCGGCGCTCGACCGGCGCTGGTGGGCACTCGGCCCGCTCACGGTGAACGAGCGCCAGCAGTTGAGCGCGCGCCGCGCCAAGGCACTCGGGAAGGCCTGACCAAGCTGGCTTCGTTGTCACCGCGCGCCGGATGCCGGCGCGCGGCGGAGCTGTGTCCGGCGCCACATGCCTGCTGCCTGACGAAAATTCCGAAACAAATGTATTGAATTGTCCGTCGCGGTATCGGACCATTTGCAAGCGCGCCCGCACTTTGGTCTGCCCGACGAGGGGGAAAGATGGAGGTCAAGGAACGCCGCCGTGCTGCCGCACCTCCGAGCCGCGTCCTCGAGCGCCTGCTGAACCCGGCGCAGATCGATACGCTGCGCAGCCTGGAACACTTCGGCTGGGAGCTGAAGTTCGTGCGCAAGCCGCTGTTCCAGCCCGCCGTCCCGATCGTCTTCGATGGCGACCGCAGGAACTACGCGGTGATCGAAGAGGATGGCACGGTCAACCAGAACCCGCCGTTCAAGATCCGTCCTTGATCCCCGGATGCGCACCGGTCAGGGACCAGCCGGTCCCGTCAGTTCGAACGCATCTGCATCCATCCAGGCGGGGAATCGGTCACGATGCGCGGCGAGCTTCTCCGGCGACAGCCGCGCCGTCACGACGCCAGCCTCACCACCGAGTTCGACGATGGGTTCGCCGAGGAAATCCAGGGCCACGCTGTCGCCTGCGTAATGCAACTGGTTGCCGTCGACCCCGACTCGGTTGACGCCGACGCAATAGGCCAGGTTCTCGATCGCGCGGGCGCGCAGCAGGGTGCGCCAGGCGTGCCGGCGCGGGCTGGGCCAATTGGCGACATACAGCAGCAAATCGTAGTCCAGGCCTTGCCCGGCGCTGTCCATGCGGTTGCGGCTGAACACCGGGAAGCGCAGGTCGTAGCAGACCAGCGGACACACGCGCCAGCCATGCAGGTCCACGATCAGCCGCTCGCTGCCGCCGGCGTAGCGCTCGTGCTCGCCGGCCATGCGGAACAGGTGGCGCTTGTCGTAGTGCGCGAGCGTGCCATCCGGGCGCGCCCAGACCAGGCGGTTGTACACCCGGTCGCCCTCGCGCACGACCAGGCTGCCGGTGAGCACCGCGCCGACCTCGCGCGCCAGCTCGCGGATCCAGCGGATGCCCGCGCCGTCCATCGTCTCGGCATCGGCGATGGCATCGTTCGAGAAGCCCGACAGGAAGGTCTCCGGCAAGACTATCAGGTCAGCCCGACCGGCCAGGTCGAGCACCCGCGTGCCATAAAGCTCGCGATTGGCCCGCGCATCGCGCCAGACCGTCGCGTCCTGCACCAGCGCAACGGTCAGATCGCGCATAGCTTCTCCGCCGCGGCGTCCAGGGTCTGGTTGTTCTTGGCGAAGCAGAAGCGGATCAGGCGCTGCTCCGGCGGCGATTCGTAGAAGGCCGACACCGGAATGCCGGCGATGCCGTGTTCGATAATCAGCCGCCGCGCGAAGCTCAGGTCGTCTTCGTCGCTGATCGCCGAGTAGTCGGCGAGCTGGAAATAGGCGCCTTCCACGGGCAGCAGGCGAAACCGCGAGCCGGCCAGCGCGCGCGCGAAATGATCGCGCTTGGCCTGGTAGAACAGCGGCAGATCGTGGTGATGCTGCGGATCGGCGACCATGTAGTCGGCGATTGCCCACTGCGCCGGCTGGAAGGTGCAGAAGGTCAGGAACTGGTGCACCTTGCGGAACTCGGCGGTCAACGTGGGCGGCGCCACGCAGTAGCCGATCTTCCAGCCGGTGATGTGATAGGTCTTGCCGAAGCTGGAGATCGCAAAGCTGCGCTCCGCCAGCTCCGCATGCGCGAGCACGCTCTGGTGGTTGCGACCGTCGAAGATGATGTGCTCGTAGACCTCGTCCGACAGCACCAGGATCTCGCTGTCGCGCACCAGCTCGGCCAGGGTGTCGAGATCGCCGCGCGCCAGCGTGGCGCCGGTCGGGTTGTGCGGCGAGTTGATCATGATCATCCGCGTGCGCGGGTTGATCGCGTCCTTCACCAGCTGCCAGTCGACGCCGAAATGCGGTGCCACCAGCGGAATATGCACCGCGTGTCCACCGGCCAGGGCGATGGCCGGATCGTAGCTGTCATAGCAGGGATCGAGCACGATGACTTCGTCACCCGGGTGTACCGCCGCATGGATCGCCGCGAACAGGGCTTCGGTGGCGCCGCTGGTGACGGTGATCTCGCTGTCCGCGTCCACCCGCCGGCCGTAGAGCGCCTCGGTCTTGGCGGCAATCGCCTGACGCAGCGGGGCGATCCCGGGCATCGGCGCGTACTGGTTGCGTCCGGCCAGCATGTGCCGGTTGACCGCCTCGCGGAGCGCCGGCGGACCTTCGAAATCCGGAAAGCCCTGCCCCAGGTTGACCGCACCGTGCTGCGCGGCGAGCTGCGAGATGACACTGAAGATCGTGGTCCCGGCCTTCGGGAGCTTGGTGGACAGGCGCATCAGCCTCGAATTCCGGCGGAAGAAAGGGCGGATGCTAGCCCGGTTGTCGGCTGTCGGTTGATTCTGTGCAATGCGGCTGTACTCACGTCCGATCATGCCGTGTTCCCTGTCTGCATTTCTTGTCCGCGAAGGACGCAAAGGACGCGAAGAAGGCAAGAGCATCCGGAGGACACGATCAAAGTACATCCTGTCCCCGCGGCCATTGCAGCGCGGACAACTGGCCCGGCTCCTCCTGCATCCTTTGCGTCCTTTGCGTCCTTTGAGACCTTTGCGTCCTCCTGATGCGTACCAATCCTCATCGCGGGAGCGCCCCAAGAGCAACAGCGTTTGGACAAGGTCCAAACCCACGCACAGCAAGCTCGCGGCATCTGTGGGTTCGGACCTTGTCCGAACGCTTTTCGCATCGCCGGTCCATCGGCGATGAGGATTGGTACGAATCAGGTGCGTCCTTTGCGGACGAATGGTTTCTTCTTTGGGTGACTCGATGCAGGCATGCGCATCTTGCCGAATCGACGGGGCCTTGACGTTCCTATCCAGCCCACACAGCATCCCGCCCATGAATCCCGTCGCCAATGAGATCAACGTCCGGCTGTTCCGGGACCGCGACTACGCGCACCTGCCCGAGTTGTTCGCAATGCTGGAGCCCGAGCTCTCCAGCGCGGTGGTGATTTCGCGGATCCCGGCGATGCTGGCGCAGGGCTGGCGGTGCGTCGGCGCCTATCACGGGATGGACCTGGTCGGCATGGCCGGTTTCAGCAAGCGCACGCACCTGTTCTCCGGGCCAGTGATCTACATCGAAAATGTCGCCGTACTGCCCGGCTGGCGCGAGCGAGGGGTCGGCGGGCGGCTGATGGAATGGATCGAGAACCAGGCACGCGCATCCGGCTGCCTCAAGGTCACGCTCGACGTCTACGCCACCAATCGCAGCGCGCAGAATTTCTACATCCACCGCGGCTACCAGCCGCGCGGGGTGCATTTCGTGCGCGAGTTGACCTGATTCGCGCGACGGACCCGCCACATGCGCCGCGAGTACGAAGAACTGCTGCGCCAGTGGTTGCAACGCCGCAGCCGCATGCGGCGCTGGCTGCGGCCTCTGCCGCGGCATTCAAACGTCCACCGCTACCCGGTGATCAAGTGGTTCGCGCAGCACGCGCGGCGACGGCCATACCTGTGGTCCTTCAAGTACGCCCAGGTGGTGCCTGCGATCTACGTCGGCTCGGTGATCTCGCTGCTGCCGATCTACGGCGTGCAGATCCTCGCGGCGCTGGCCGCGGCCTTGCTGTTGCGCGCCAACCTCACGGTGCTGGTGGCGCTGCAGTTCATCACCAATCCGCTGACCCTGGTGCCGATCTACGCCTTCACCGGCTGGGTGGGCGTGGTCCTGATGCGCGCTGGCGGCGTCGGCGCGGATCTCCCGGCGGCGATGTACTACGCGCAGGCGCTGTTCATCGGTGGGGTGGTGGTCGGTCTCGCAGTCGGCGCGGTTGCCGACCTGCTCTGGCGTCTGGCCGCCTGGGAAGCGCGCCGCTTCCGTGCGCGGTTGGCGCAGTCACGCAAGCGCCTGGACCCGCCCTGATCAGCTCAGCACGTCGGTGATGTCGTACCAGCCGGCGCCCTGGTGCGCCAGCCACACGGCACTGCGCACGGCGCCGGTGGCGAAGATCGAGCGCGAGTTGGCGCGGTGGGTCAGTTCCAGCCGCTCGCCCTCGGAGGCGAACATCACCGTGTGCTCGCCCACCACGTCGGCCGCACGCATGACCGCGAAGCCGATGTCGCTGCGCTTGCGCGGCTCCATCATGCCCTGGCGGGTGTAGCGCGCCACGTCCTCGAAGGCCTGCCGGCGCGCATCGGCGATCGCATGTCCCAGCGCCAATGCCGTGCCCGATGGCGCATCCTTCTTGAAGCGATGGTGCACCTCCAGGATCTCGGCCTCGAACTCAGGCCCCAACTGCGCTGCGGCCATCGCCGCCATGCGTTTGAGCAGCGCCACGCCGAGGCTGAAATTGGCGCTCCACAGCACCGGGATGCGCGCGGCAGCGTCTTTCAGTCGATCAATCTGCTCCACGCTCAGTCCGGTGGTTCCGCAGACGAACGCCACCCTGCGCTCCAGCGCCATCGCCAAGGGCGTCGCCAGCGCATCCGGGGTGGAGAAATCGATGATCGCGTCGACCGCCGTATCCGGGTCCAGCGTGGCAACGAAGTCCAGGTCCGGAGCCGCCGGACCGAAGGCCAGCGCCAGCGATTCGCCGACCCAGCCAGAAGCCGCACGCACCAGCGCGGCGACGATCGTGCAATCC
Source organism: Rhodanobacteraceae bacterium (assembly GCA_016713135.1). Classification (NCBI taxonomy): domain Bacteria; kingdom Pseudomonadati; phylum Pseudomonadota; class Gammaproteobacteria; order Lysobacterales; family Rhodanobacteraceae; species Rhodanobacteraceae bacterium. The sequence continues at coordinate 353,824 of JADJPR010000023.1, forward strand.
GAGCGCGCGCGGGTGGCACGCAGTACTTCAAGTCCCATGCGCCCGGAAGCGCCGTGGACGGCGATACGCACCGGGGAATCGGGATCCATCGAACTGGCTCGGGCTGCGGCAGATGCCGCCGATTATGGCAGCAGCGACCGGATCAGGCGCCGATGCGGCCGAAGAAGTCCTTGACGCTGTCCAGCCAGGAGTTCGAGCGTGGCGAATGGCGCGCGGACTCGCCGGTGAAACTCTCCTCCAGTTGCGCCAGCAGATCGCGCTGCTCGGCGGTCAGCTTGACTGGGGTCTCGACCACCACGTGGCACATCAGATCGCCCTTGCCGTGGCTGCGCACCGACTGCACGCCCTTGCCGCGCAAACGGAACACCTTGCCGGTCTGGGTGCCTTCGGGGAATCTTCAGGATCGCGCTGCCATCGAGCGTGGGGATCTTCATCTCGCCGCCGAGCGAGGCGGTGGTCACGCGGATCGGGATCTCGCAGTGCAAATCGTCGCCATCGCGCTTGAAGATCGGGTGCTCGCGCACCTCCATCTCGACGTAAAGATCGCCCGCGCTGGTGCCCGCCGGGCCGGCCTGGCCCTCGCCGGTCAGGCGGATGCGGTCGCCGGTGTCGACACCCGCCGGCACCTTGACCCGCACCACCTTCTCCTCTTCCAGACGCCCGGCGCCGTCGCAATGGGTACACGGATTGGTGATCGTCTTGCCCGTGCCATTGCAGGTCGGGCAGGTCTGCTGGATCGAGAAGATGCCGTTCTGCATGCGCACGCGGCCGTGCCCGGCGCAGGTCTTGCAGGTGCTCATCTTGCCGTCGGCCGAGCCGGTGCTGTTGCAATGGTGGCAGCCGACCAGCGTCGGCACGCGGATTTCCTTCTCGACTCCGTTGACGGCTTCTTCCAGGTCCAGCGCCATCCGGTGCAGCAGGTCGGCGCCGCGCCGCTGGCGCTGTCCGCCACCGCGCCCACCGCCGAAGATATCGCCAAAGATGTCACCGAAGATATCGCCGAGGTCCGGCCCACCATGGCCGCCGCGCCCCGCGCCACCGCCCTGCAGGCCGGCATGGCCGTAGCGGTCGTACACCGCGCGCTGCTCGGCGTTCGACAGGACTTCGTAAGCCTCCTTGGCCTCCTTGAAGCGCTCCTGCGCCTCCGGATCGTCCGGATTGCGATCCGGATGCAGCTTCATCGCCAGACGCCGGAACGCCTTCTTCAGTTCGTCCTCGGTGGCGGATTTCTGCACGCCGAGGATTTCGTAGTAGTCGCGTTTGGACATCGGGGTAATGATTCGAATGGGTTGCGTGGAAAAGTGAAAAGTGAAAAGTGAAAAGTGAAAAGTGAAAGAGAGCAGCGCACTGCCCAACCTTTCACTTTTTACCTTTCACTTTTCGCGCGAGACTCACCGCGTCGGCCCCTGCCGACGCGGTGGAGCAGCCTCAGCGCTTGTCATCCACCTCGGTGAACTCGGCATCCACCACGTCGTCGTTGGGCTTGCCGCCCTTCGGCGCGTCGCCGCCCGGGGCGGGGCCGCCCTGGCCGCCGGCAGCCGCGGCACGCAGGCTCTGGGAGGCTTCCAGCAGGGACTGGGTCTTCTGCTCGATGGCGCTCTTGTTGTCGCCCTTCATCGCGGTCTCGAGTTCGGCCAGCGCGGTCTCGATCTTGGCGATCTGCGCGCCGTCGACCTTGTCGCCGGCATCCTTCACCGCCTTGCGCGTCTCATGCAGCAGCGCGTCGGCCTGGTTGCGCGCGCCGACCAGTTCGTGGAACTTCTTGTCCTCGTCGCGGTGCGCCTCGGCGTCCTTGACCATCTGCTGGATCTCTTCCTCGGAGAGGCCGGACCCTGCCTTGATCTCGATGCGCTGCTCCTTGCCGGTCTTCTTGTCCTTGGCCGAGACGTGCAGGATGCCGTTGGCGTCGATGTCGAAGGTCACCTCGACCTGCGGCATGCCGCGCGGGGCCGCTTCGATGCCGGCCAGGTCGAACTTGGCCAGCGACTTGTTGTAACGGGCCTGCTCGCGCTCGCCCTGGAGCACGTGCACGGTCACCGCGGTCTGGTTGTCCTCGGCGGTGGAGAAGACCTGCGCGGCGCGGGTCGGGATCGTGGTGTTCTTCTCGATCAGCTTGGTCATCACGCCGCCGAGGGTCTCGATACCGAGCGACAGCGGCGTGACGTCGAGCAGCAGCACGTCCTTGACCGTACCCGCGAGCACGCCGCCCTGGATCGCGGCACCGATCGCGACCGCCTCATCCGGGTTGACGTCCTTGCGCGCTTCCTTGCCGAAGAACTCCTTGACTGCTTCCTGCACCTTCGGCATGCGCGTCTGGCCGCCGACCAGGATCACCTCGGAAACGTCGCCGACGCGCAGCCCCGCGTCCTGCAGCGCGGTGCGGCAGGGATCGATGGTGCGCTTGACCAGGTCATCGACCAGCGATTCCAGCTTGGCGCGCGTCAGCTTGACGTTCAGGTGCTTGGGACCGGAGGCGTCCATGGTCACGTACGGCAGGTTGACCTCCGTCTGCATCGACGACGACAACTCGATCTTGGCGCGCTCGGCGGCGTCCTTCAGGCGCTGCAGCGCGAGCGGATCGTTGCGCAAATCGATGCCCTGCTCCTTGCGGAACTCGTCGACCAGGAAGTCGATCACGCGCTTGTCGAAGTCCTCGCCGCCGAGGAAGGTGTCGCCGTTGGTGGCGAGCACTTCGAACTGCTTCTCGCCGTCGACCTCGGCGATCTCGATGATCGACACGTCGAAGGTGCCGCCGCCGAGGTCGTACACCGCGATCTTGCGATCGCCAGCGCCCTTCTTGTCCAGGCCATAGGCCAGCGCGGCCGCGGTCGGCTCGTTGATGATGCGCTTGACCTCGAGGCCCGCGATGCGGCCGGCGTCCTTGGTGGCCTGGCGCTGGCTGTCGTTGAAGTAGGCCGGCACCGTGATCACGGCTTCGGTGACCGGCTCACCCAGGTAGTCCTCGGCGGTCTTCTTCATCTTCATCAGCACGCGCGCGGAGATCTCCGGCGGCGCCATCTTCTTGCCCGCGGCGTCGATCCAGGCATCGCCGTTGTCGGCTTCGAGGATGGTGTACGGGACCATGCCCAGGTCTTTCTGCACCACCTGCTCGCTGAACTTGCGGCCGATCAGGCGCTTGACCGCGTACAGCGTGTTCTTCGGATTGGTCACCGCCTGGCGCTTGGCCGGCGCGCCGCACAGCACTTCGCCGTCCTTGGTGAACGCGACCACCGACGGGGTGGTACGGTCGCCCTCGGCGTTCTCGATGACCTTGACGCCGCCGCTCTCGATGATCGCGACGCAGGAATTGGTCGTCCCGAGATCGATGCCGATGATCTTGCCCATGGAGTTCTCCTCAATTCGGTTCGTTCTGGGGACGAGGCCCCGGTTGCGGGCTTAGATGGGGATGATTTTTGCGGGCCCAAGGGCTGCGGGTGAAGCGGGAGAAGCGGGGCGAGGGTCAGGGGGCAGGGGGACAACACCGGGCCAAGCCCATGCAATCCGGCGCGCTGGGATCTGTATGGAAACGACAGGGCATTCCCCCTGCCCCCTGACCCCTGCCCCGCTCTTGCTTGCTTGCCCCTGACCCCTGCCCCGCTCTTGCTTCCCTACCCCTGACTCACCATCACCAGCGCCGGCCGCACCAGGCGGTCGTGCAGGCGGTAGCCCTTTTGCATCACCAGCATCACGTGGTCGGCGGGCACCTCGCTGGAAGGCTGCATGCCGATCGCCTGGTGCTGGTCGGGGTTGAACGGCTGGCCGAGCGGGTCGACCACGCTGAGGCCGTGACCGTCGGCAGCCTTCTGCAGCAGGCGCAAGGTCATTTCGGTGCCCTGCTTGAGGCTGTCGATGCCGGCGCCCGGCGCATCGGCGGCTTTCAGGCCCTGCTCCAGGCTGTCGATCACCGGCAGCAGATCATTCAACAGGCGCTCGACGCCGAACTTGCGCGCCTGTTCGAACTCGCGCAGCCAACGCTTGCGCTGGTTCTCGGCCTCGGCGCGCTCGCGCAACTGCTAGGCTTCCATTTCGGCGATGCGCTGATTCAACGCTTCGATCGTGTCCTGCGGCCCGAATCCTTCGGCGTCGCTGGCGGCTTCCGGGCGCTCTTGCTCCGGGGATGCGTGCATGGGATGGCACTCCCTGACAGAAATCAAATAGTTGCGTGGAACTGGGGGCGATCAGCCCAGATTCAAGGCGCCGCCGACCGCCTGCGCGGTGGCGCGCACCACCGGGATCACCCGCTGGTAGTCCAGGCGCGTAGGGCCGATCACACCGAGCACGCCGATCGGCCGCCCGTCGCGTCGGTAGGGCGCGGTGATCACCGCGCACGCGGCGAAGGGTTCGAAGCCGGATTCCTCGCCGATGAACAGGCGCACATCGTCCGCGCGCACTGCGTTCTCGACCAGCTCCAGCAGGTCGCGCTGCTGCTCGAAGGCCTCGAACAGCCCGCGCAGGCGCTGCACGTCGGCCAGTTCCGCGTGCGCTGCCAGGCGACCTTCGCCGGAGATCAGCAGTTGTTCTTCGTTCGGCAGGCGCAAGGCCGCACCGGCGGCGTCCACCACCGCGCTGGTCGCGCCGTCCAGCGCCTGGCGCGCCGATTCGAGATCGCGCGCCAGGGTGTGCTGGATCGCCGGCAGGCACTGCCCGGCGAAGCGCTCGTTCAGCAGTTCGGCCGCGCGTTCCAGTTGCGCCGGTTCGATCGGGTGACTGGTCTGGACCAACCGGTTCTGCACCTGGCCATCGTCGAACACCAGGATCACCAGCAGCCGCCGCGGCGCCAGTTGCACGAAGTCGATCAGGCGCAGCGGCAGGCGCTCGCGGCGCGGCACCGACACGATCCCGGCACACCCGGTCAACTCGGACAGTAGCCGGCTGGCGCTGCGCAGCACCTGGTCGGGCGCGCCATCGGCCGGCAGCCGCGCACAGATCTGGTCGACCAGCGGCGTGGCCGGCGGCTCCACCTCGATCAGCGAGTCGACGAACAGGCGGTAGCCGCGCGGTGTGGGCACGCGCCCGGCCGAGGTATGCGGCGAGCGGATCAGGCCGCCCGCCTCCAGGTCCGCGAGGATGTTGCGGATGGTTGCCGGCGACAGGTCCAGCCCGCATTCGCGTGCCAGCTTGGCCGACGCCACCGGCTCGCCCGCCTCGATATAGCGTGCAATCAGGTCATGCAGCAGCTTGCGAGCGCGGGCGTCGAGGGCGTGCACCGGGGGCGTGGACTCTGCGGGTACTCCTGACAATTGGGGGCGGAGGGGGCCGGGGTCAAGGGCTGGCGGTTGGTGTTGGTGTTGGTGGTTATCGGTTATTGGTTGTTGGTTGTTGGTTGTTGGTTGTTGGTTGTTGGCAGCGACGCGCCGCGGGCCTGTGGGAGCCGGCCATGTCGGCGGTCTTTCCCTCGGCCCATGCTGCCGACCGCAAGCGACAACCCCTGCGATGGTTGCAAGCCGCAGCGACGCGCGGCGATAGTGGCGGGATCGTCTTTTCGTCGGAGCGCTGCCCTTCCATGCTGCAAAGCCTCAGCATCCGCGACTTCGCGGTGGTCGGCCGGGTCGATTTGCCGATCGCCGCCGGGATGACCGTGATCACGGGCGAAACCGGCGCGGGCAAGTCGATCCTGGTCGACGCGTTGTCGCTGGTCTCCGGCCTGCGCGCGGACTCTGGCGCAGTGCGCAGTGGCGCCGAGCGCACCGAGATCGCCGCGGAATTCGCGCTGCAGTCCTTGCCCGCGGTGCGCGACTGGCTGCAGCAGCAGGAACTGGATGAGGACGCGAGTTGCCTGATGCGCCGCGTGGTGCGCGCCGATGGCGGCTCGCGTGCCTTCATCAATGGGCGCGCCGCCACCCTGCCGCAGATGCGCGAACTCGCCGGCATGCTGCTGGAGATCCACGGCCAGCACGAACACCAGGCCCTGCTGGCGCGCGCGCACCAGCTGGATTTGCTCGACCAGTACGCCCAGGAATCTGCGCTACGGCGAGAGGTGCGCGGGCACGCGGAACGCTGGCGCGCGCTGGGTGCCGGGATCGACGAGCTGCGGCGCAACTCGCGCGATGGCAGCGACTTGGTCGAATTCCTGAAGCACGCGCTGGCCGAACTGGAACAGGCGGACCCGACCGCCGCCCGGCTGGCCGAACTGGAGAGCGAGCACCGGCGGCTGGCACATGCCGGCGAGCTGATCGAAGGGCTGGCGCGGCTGGAGGAGTCCCTCGGCGGCGACGAAGGCGGTGTCGACCGGGCGCTTGGCCACGCTGGCCATGAGCTGTCGCGACTGCTGGGCTTCGATGCCGCGCTGGGCGAGGCCGCCAGCCTGATCGAATCGGCCAGCGTGCAGATCGACGAGGCGCTCGGACTGATCCGGCGCCGGCGCGAGGCTATCGACATCGACCCCGAACGCCTGGGCGAGCTGGAACGCGATCTCGGCCGCCTGCACGCGCTGGCACGCAAGCACCGGGTGGCGCTGCACGACCTGGACAGCGTGCGCGAGGACCTGAAGCAACGGCTCGCCGCCGCCGAGGGCGCGGGCGAGCGCCTGCAACAGCTGCAGGCCGAGCAGGCCGCCGCGCTGGCCGACTACCAGCGCAGCGCGCGCCGCTTGAGCGAGCGCCGCCGCAACGCTGCCACCCGTCTCGGCACCGAAGTCACCCGGCTGATGCAGGAGCTCGGCATGGGAGGCGGTCGCTTCGAATGCGCGCTCGAATCGCACACCGGCGAGCCGCGCGCCGACGGCGACGAGGACGTCGAGTTCCTGGTCACGGCAAATCCCGGCATGCCGCCACGCCCGCTGCGCAAGGTGGCATCGGGCGGCGAACTGGCGCGCATCAGCCTGGCGATCAAGGTCGCCACCATCGCCCTCGACGACACGCCGGTGCTGGTGTTCGACGAGGTCGATTCAGGCATCGGCGGCGCCGTCGCCGAGATCGTCGGACGCAAACTGCGCGAGCTTGGCCAGCGCCGCCAGGTGCTGTGCGTCACCCATTTGCCCCAGGTCGCCGCCTGTGCGCACCAGCACCTGCGCGTCAGCAAGGCCAGCAGCGGTGCCGTCACCGAATCGTCGGTCACCCTGCTCGACCAGGCTGCGCGCGCCGAGGAACTGGCGCGCATGCTCGGCGGCGTCGACATCACCTCCGCCACCCGCGCGGCGGAGGCGGACCTGCTGCAGCGGCTCAGTGCCTGAGAAGCGGTGAGTTGTTTGCTGTTCGCGTAGCCCGGTGTGCGCGCGCAGCGCGCTCACGGGGTACTTGTCGCCAGCACCCGGAGAACCGCTGCGCGGCACTCCGGGCTACGCGAAATCAACGCCTCGCGACGGGACTTCGGCTCTCCTGATTCGTACCAATCCTCATCGCCGATCGACCGGCGATGCGAAAAGCGTTCGGACAAGGTCCGAACCCACAGATGCCGCAAGCTTGCTGTGCGTGGGTTTGGACCTTGTCCAAACGCTGTTGCTCTTGGGGCGCTCCCGCGATGAGGATTGGTACGAATCAGGCCGGCTCCTTCCAACACCAATACCAACAACCAACACTGCTTCTCCCGGTGGCAGTCGCCTCAGCCCTTCTTCGGCCGCACGTACAGCACCAGGCTGTGATCGGCCAGCTCGTAGCCGGCCTTGTCGGCGATCTCGCGCTGCAGGCGCTCGATGTCGGCGTTCTGGAATTCGATGACCTTGCCGGTCTCGACGCAGACCATGTGGTCGTGGTGGCCGTCGGCATCCAGTTCATACACCGACTGGCCGCCTTCGAAATGGTGCCGGACGACGATGCCGGCGGCCTCGAACTGGTTCAGCACGCGATAAACCGTGGCCAGGCCGATGTCGTCGCCCTGCTCCAGCAGTTCGCGGTAGACATCTTCGGCCGTCATGTGCTTCTTCTGGGCACTCCCCAGGATGTCGAGGATGCGCATCCGCGGATGGGTGACCTTGAGGCCCACCTTGCGCAGGTCCTGGCTCTCGACGGGGCGTTCGGCGCGCTGGGGCATGGTCTCGGCCTCTGAGCTCGTTGGGATCGGGTTGATCTTCGGCACTGTATTATCCCCCGCTTCCGTTGCCTGACGTGGAAATCTGATGCGAGCCATTCTAGCCCTGCCGCTGCTTCTCGCCTTGACCGGCTGCAACATGCTCTACAAGCAGAGCGTGCAGCAGGGCAATCTGCTGGAGACCGATCAGGTCGACGCGTTGAAGCCGGGCATGACCAAGCGTCAGGTGATGCTGGTGCTGGGCACCCCGGCATTGCAGAGCCCGTTCCACGACAACCGCTGGGATTACGTCTCCAGCTACAAGGATGGCGACGGCGTGGTTGATCTCAAGCGCCTGACGGTGGTGTTCGAGGACAATGTGCTGGTGCGCATCGAGGGCGACTACGAACCGGGCAAGGGCGTGCGCGCCAAGGGCACCGATCCGGAATCGCCGCTCGACGAGAAGGCCGAAGACAGCAAGGGCTGAGTTTCAGCGACGCGCCGCGTGCGCCGCGCGGCGGCGGCGCGATTCCTTCGGGTCGAACACCAGCTCGCGGTAGATTTCGACCCGGTCGCCGTCGCGCAGCAGTTCCTCGGGCGGACAGCGCTTGCCGTGGATGCCGGTGTCGAGCGCAGATGGCAGTTCGTCGCGCAGCCCACATGTGGCGATCGCATCGGCCACCGTCGATCCCGCGGGCAGCTCCAGCGCCACCAACTGTTGCCGCTGCGGCAAGGCCCAGGCCACTTCGATCCGCAGCGTCTCAGGCACGCCCGAACTCCATCCGCGCCGCGCGGCAGAAGTCGTCAACCATCCGGTCGGCGACCCGCCGGAAGCCCAACGCCAGCGCGCCGGCCACCAGGCCCGAGCTGACCTCGAACACCAGGTCCAGGCCCACCCGCGTGCCGATCTCGCCCACCGGATCGAAGCGCCAGTGCCCCTGCAACTGGCGGAAGGGCCCGGAGAGCAGGCGCAGTTCGATCCGCGACGGCGGGGTCTCGATGTTCTCGGTCGAAAAACTGACCGAGATACCGGCCACCCGGACTGCCAGCTCCGCACGCACACACGCGCCCTCGCGCGCCAGCACCTGCGCCCCCGAGCACCAGTCGAACCAACGCGGGTAACGCTCGAAATCCGCCACCAGGCCAAACATCAACGCCGGCACATGCGGCACCAGCGCCTGACGCTGAATGCGCACCTCGGAACGCTCGGCGCCGGGCTTGGCACCGATCCCCGGATCGGGCGAAGATGGAGAGCTGGGCCCAGGAGCCATCGATCAGGTACACATGAGCAAGAAGAACAACGATAGCTCACGCGGCGGCGTCATCGCCGTCAACAAGCGCGCACGTTTCGATTACCACGTCGACGAGCGGCTGGAAGCCGGCATTGCGCTGGAAGGCTGGGAGGTCAAGAGCCTGCGCGACGGCCGCATCCAGTTCGGCGAGAGCTACGCCCTGATCAAGAATGGCGAGGCCTACCTCTTCGGCGCGCAGATCACGCCGCTGATCTCGGCTTCCACGCATGTGGTTGCCGACAAAATGCGCAACCGCAAGCTGCTGCTGCACAAGGCGGAACTGAACCGGCTGATCGGCGCGGTGGAACGCAAGGGCTACACCGTGATTCCGCTGTCGCTGTACTGGAAAGGCAATCGCGTGAAGGTGGAACTCGGCCTGGCCAAGGGCAAGAAGGAACACGACAAGCGCGACACCGAGAAGGAGCGCGACTGGCAGCGCGACAAGGGCCGGATCATGCGCGAGCGCAATCGCTGAGGGAGCCCTTGTCACGCTGCTCGGCACTTTCGTGGTCGCATCGAACCGCGGCTGCGCGTAGCCCGCCGGTACGCGCGCAGCGCGTGAGACGGGGTGCTTGCCGCAAGCACCCGCTGAGCCGCTGCGCGGCACAACGGGCTACGCAATGACCTTGGCTCCCGCCGGCAGTCTGGCAAGGCGCCGCCCGCGCCCCGCCCGCGCTCGGAACCGCGATCCAGCGAAAACAGCGGCCGAAACTGAACGCCGCGCCGACACTGCCATTGCAAGCCCACACCCCCGCCCCTACACTTGGTTCTGCAACGGGGGCGCAATGGCTTCGACGGAAGTCACGAAACCTTGGGTGCATGCCGAGGGGGTAGCTTTCCTCGTTAATCCAGCTGCAAGACTCTAGTCGCGAACGACGAAGTCTACGCTCTGGCGGCCTAAGGCCGCCTAACCGCCCTACCTTGTGTTCGTGCTCGGTAAAGGCGGGTCAGAATCACGAAATCGTGAGCCACGCGGGCCTGACGCGGGCAACTAAAACCACCAGGCTGGTTGCGCAGCTTTCCCGCCGGTTGGAGCGCGGCGCAACGAGAACGAAGATCCGGCTAAGCATGTAGAGCACGAGACGTAGGGCTTGCGGACGGGGGTTCGACTCCCCCCGCCTCCACCAGTTAAGTAGTTCAGGAAGTGCCAACAAGTACCGTAACCCCGCGAAATGCGGGGTTTTTTTTGCCTTTTGCTTGGGTTTGGCGTGGGATGAAATCAGGTGGTATCGGGTGACTACAGGCACAAAATGGGGTTACGGTTAGGGGTAGCGGCGACCCTGCGGGGGTACGGAGCAGTTCGACTCCCTACCCCGCCCGATTGGGAGTCGCCCCCCGTCCGGAACGGAGTTGTGCCCCAATGCCCCTGACTGATTCCACGATCCGCGGAGCTTCGGCCCCGGACAAACCGCGCAAGCTCGCCGACGAGAAGGGGTTGTTCTTGCTCGTCAATCCCAACGGATCAAAGCTGTGGCGCCTGAAATACAGGATGGCGGGCAAGGAAAGTTGCTCGCGCTCGGCGCCTTCCCGGACGTGGGGTTGAAGAAGGCACGCGACCGCCGCGACGAAGCCCGGAAGCTGATAGCCGACGGGATCGACCCGAACGCCGTCCGAAAGAAAGAGAAAGCCGAAGCCGCGGGCGCGGACACCTTCGGATACGTCGCAGAAGACTGGTTCAAGCGCCAGCGGGAGAACTGGACCGAAGGCCACGCCGTGACTGTGCGCAGCCGTCTGGACCGAGACGTGCTGCCCTACTTGGCCCGGCGACCGCTTCGAGAAATTGACGCGCCGGAGTTGCTGACCGTGCTGCGCCGTGTCGAGTCGCGCGGCGCCGTCGAGTCCGCGCACCGAATCAAGACAATATGCGGGCAGGTCTTCGCCTATGCGGTCGCCATCGGCAGCGCGACCCGCAACCCGGCCGCCGACATTGGGCCGGGCGCGATCAGGCCGGCGCGAGTCAAGCCGATGGCGGCCGTTCTGAAGCCAGCCGAAGTCGGGGCGCTGCTGCTTGCAATCGACGACTACAGCGGGACACACGTTGTCCGGTGCGCCTTCAAGCTCGCCCCGTTGGTATTCGTTCGCCCCGGCGAGTTGCGCGCCGCCGAGTGGTCAGAATTTGACCTGGACGCCGACGCGCCGCAGTGGGTCATACCAGCCGCGCGGATGAAGCTAAAGTTGGAACACAAAGCCGACCCGACGCGCTCGCACATCGTCCCCCTTAGTCGTCAGTCCGTCGCCGTCTTGAAAGACTTGCAGCAACTAACCGGCACCGGGCGCTTTGTGTTTCCGGGCCACGGCTCACATGGCGACGCCTACGCGCGTCCGATGTCGGAGAACGCGATCACCGCGGGGTTGCGCCGGATGGGTTACAGCGGGGACGAAATGACGGGCCACGGCTTCCGATCCATAGCGAGCACAATGCTTAACGAGCGCGGATTCAACCCTGATGCGATAGAGGCGCAATTGGCGCACACGACCGGTTCAAAGGTCCGGGCCGCGTACAACCGGGCTCGCTACTTGGACGAACGCCGAGCAATGATGCAGGCTTGGGCTGATCTGCTTGACTCCCTGAAGGAAACCGCGAAGGCCGCGAAGGTCGCCAAGTGAAGACCGGACGCCCCGCCGGCATCCGATCTCGACCGCTCTCCGGCTGGGGATCTGAGCTATCGCAGGCGCAGGCACGGGCCGTGCGCGAATACATTCGCGTCCACACTGAGCCTGAAGTCGCAGGCGATGCCGACAAGCTGACTGAGCTTCAGCAGCACGTCGCGGAGCTTTTCGAGATCTACACAAGCGCAACGGCCGCCCGAGCCGAGCGCGTCGGCGCTTCGCTCGAACTCGCCGACCTTCGCGCCATTGCCGACGATGCCGAAGCCGTGGCCGAAGCTGGCGACGCCGCGCCGCGCGCCTTGCTTTCGAGACTTCGCCGACGGCTGGCGAATTTCCCGCCGTTCGCGGAACCGATGATTGCCGTGCCCGACGTGTCCGGGCACTTCGCGCGCCTGGACCGTCTGCGCGCCGCCCTGGCGCACCGAACGCCGCCCGACGCCGCCGACCTGCGCGCGCTTGCCACCGCCTGCCGCGCCTGCCCACGTCCACCGAATCATACGAAGGCCAGCCGGGCGCCCGCGGACCGGCTTCAACAAGCACTTGCCGCAATGGCCGCCGCGATGCCGCTGAAGCAGGAGCGAGGCGAAAACGTGCGGCAAAACTTCGTTGTTGGAATCTCAGGGATTCTCGGGCTGGATCGCACAACCTACCGCCGCCGGTAGTTTCGCCAGAGATTCCGGCAAGCGGCAGTCGTTGCCGTGTCAAAGAATCCACATCGCCTGTTCCAAGGCCGCCCACGCACTACCGCGAGGGCGCACCGGAGACCAGCGATGCCGAACACCAATTCAGCCGCACCGACTGCCGCCTTTTGGCGTCTTCCAGCGGTGTGCGCTTTCCTTCAATTCAGCCGATCAACCCTGCTCCGCCGCGTCGCTTCGGGCGAGTTCCCGGCGCCCGTGCGCCTGGGGCCGAACACGATTGCCTGGCCCGCCGCCGACGTGCGCGCCTGGGCAGCGGCAAAGGTCGCCGAGCGCGACGGGCGGGCCGCGTAATGAACGCCGCCGAGCGAGAGCACAACGACACCGCACGCCGCGCCCGCTACTCCGGTGCTTTCCGCCCCGCCATCGTCACCGCAACTGCCGACACCGGCCGCGCGCTGGCCGAACTGGTAGCCGGTGCCGACGCGCTCGCCGCCGCTGCCGACCGCTTGAACCGAACACGCGACCCGCGGGAAGCCGAAGCACTCGCGCTTCAGGCCGATGCAATCCGCCGGGCCGCGTTGCTGGCGCGCGCCGCGCTGCTGGCTGGAGGCGACGATGCAAGACCCTGAAAGCACTGCGCCCCCGGCTGTCGGGCCGGAGGCGCGGAAAGCGGAAGCCTGGGGAGGTTCGCCGCACCGACATAATACGGCAACCAACGTGCAGACGTCCATACGTCCGCGAAGGTGCCCTTGGTTTGCGCAAGTTGTCGAGCGCGCGGCGCGTCCTGGCCCGTGGCACGCGACGGCAATCGTTCACGCCGGGGCCGGAGCATGGGACCGCGCCCGCCCGACCCTCGCCGCCGGCCGCCGGGCTTGCACCGTGCTGCCGCCGAGCACCGACCCCGCCGCGATCTTGTGGCCGCGTGTCCGCTGGTGGATCGGCGATGCCGGCGACCTTCCGACCGCCGAAGCGCTGGAACTCGCGCGGGTTCTAATCGATTTCGGCGCCGAACGGGTGCAAATGATTGGCGTCAACCTGCGGCCGTCGCTGTCCATCCGGAGCGCGCGCAAATGATCCTGACCCACGAACCGCGGCCAACCGGACGACCCGTGATCGACCTTCGGACCGGGAGCTTCCCGCCGTCGTTGACGGTTGCGAAGGTGCGTTGATTCAAGCCGGCGCCCCAATTTATGCACGCGGTGAAATGCTGGTGCGAGCCGTCCCAGCGCCGCTCGAACCGGGAAGCGTCAAGCGCGCGGCCGGCGCCTTGATCCTGACCCCGATCACGATTGCGGCACTGCAAGATGATCTGGAGCGTATCGCCGACTTTCAAAAGTGGATCACAGGACCCAGCGGACCCGAGCCTAGGCGCGCAGATGCACCCGCGAAGGCATGCCGCGCGCTTCTGGAGCGTGTGGGGCGCTGGCGCTTTCCGCAGCTTCGGGGGATTGTACTTGCGCCCTTCATTCGCGCGGATGGCACCTTGGCGTGCACGCCGGGATATGACCCTGAATCGGGCTTGTTGCTGGCGATCCCTACCGACTGGCCGGCACCGCCGAACAACCCGACGCGCGCGGATGCGCTGGCCGCACTGACACGCCTTCGGCACGTGCTCCGCACGTTTGCATTTGTCTCCCCGGAGGACGAATCGGTAGCCGTCGCCGCAATGCTTACGCCCCTCGTGCGGCCGGCGATTCCGGCCGCGCCAATGGTCGGAATTTCGGCACCCGTTCGCGGCTCGGGCAAATCCATGTTGGCCGATCTGGTGGCGATTCTGGCAACCGGGCGCCCTGCAAGTGTCATGACCTGGGGGCCAGACGCGGACGAGAACGGAAAGGCGCTCACCGCTGCATTGCTGGCCGGCGATTCAGTGGTGACACTCGACAACGTCGAGGCGCTGTTGAAAGGCGAACTGCTGTGCTCGGCGTTGACACAAACTAGTGTGCGACTGCGACCGCTGGGCCGGTCCGAGCTGGTAACTATCCCCTGCGTCGCGACCTTGCTGGCAACCGGAAACGCGCTCACGCCTGCGGGCGACATGACCCGGCGGATACTGGTCGCCGAACTCGACCCCCAATGTGAAAGGCCAGAACTTCGCGAGTTCGCCAACGACCCGAAGGCAGATGCGCTGGCCGCCCGCATCGAACTGGTGAACGCCGCACTGACCATTGTTACTGCGGGAATTCGCGCCGACTTCCGCAGGCCGGCGCCGCTTGGGAGCTATGAGAAGTGGTCCCGAATGGTTCGTGATCCACTTCTATGGCTGGGCATGCCGGACCCCGTTGCGGTCATGGAACGGACGTTTGACGCCGACCCGGAGCGTGAATCGGCGATAGCGATCCTTGCCGCGTGGCGCGACCTCTTCGGCGACACCGCGGCAACCGCTGCCGAGGCCGCGCGGGCCGCTCAAGATCGCCCCGCACTGATGGACGCACTGCAAGTGATCGCCGCGCGATCCGGCGCCGTCAGCAATAAAGCCTTGGGCCGATGGCTCACAAAACACCAAGGGCGCGTACTGGATGGGCTCAAGGTGCACAGGGCCGGCGGCGACGCAAAGCGCGGCATCCGCTGGCAAGTGGTCGAACATGCAACTGGTGGGGTTTCTGGGGTTTCTGGGGTTTCTGGGGTTTTTCTTACCGCTTCGCGCGCGGAGGGGACCGACCTACCCAAAGAAAGAAAAACGGACCGGGCAAACGAAACCCCCAAAACCCCAGAAACCCCAACGACTGACGACGCCGGCAACTGTGCAAGTTTGCACTCCCAACGGTGGCAGCGATGACTAATGCCGCGCGCTGGCTGGCGGATCCTCCCCGGAGAACGTACGCGAGCACAAATGCTCGAAACGGTGGAATGGAAGCACGGCAAATCACGGGAAGACACTTCAAAGGAGCGAACAAATGAACGCGCGATCAAACCCGGCCGCTGTTGAACTTGCAAATTCGATTGGCGCCTTTCTTGAAATATCATTGAGCGATGCTCAAAAGGCACTGCTCATGGAAAATGATTCCGATGGCGGCGCAACCGAATTGATCTTCCACACAAGCCGACATGGTGGATTTATTCAAGTCGTTGCCGCCGACAAGTCCGGAGCGCGCGCGGTGCTGACACGAGTCACCCTGATGAGGATGGCGACGCGGGAAGAGTTGCACTGAGTGTGGACACATTTAGCGCACTTCACGTTGACGCGAGCCGCGCCAATGGACATATTCAAGCGTGCGCGCCAGTACATGACAGGGCCACCAGCGGCCCCGCCAGATGGCGCAACGAAAGGCGGACAGACCGCAATATTACCCCGCTTGTGGGGCAGTAAATTCCCTCTCAATTGTGGAAAATCTCGCCATGTGCAAAATCAACCTTGACTTCACGGTCCGCGGCATGCGCAACGCGGCCGCCGCCGATCCCGACTCAATCCGCGAGCGCCTGATAGCGACGGCTGACCGCGCAACCGCAATAGCTGCCGCCGCCGAGCGCGAAGGGCGCACCCTCACGGTAGATGAGCGCGCCAGCGTCGACGAGCTACACAGCGAATTTCTGGGGCTCCGGGCTGAACTGGACGCGATAGATCGAGTCCAGGGAATGCAACGCGCTCTTGCCGAGCCGATGCCGCGCGGAGCGCTGCCGCCGGATGTCGTCGCCGCGGCAAATGCGGAAGCAGCCTCCGGCCGCGCAACCGTGTCCGACCGTCGCCGCGGCATAGTGCTCCCCGTAAACTGTGCTCGGGCTTCCTCCATCCTTCTGCCTCGCTCCGCCGATGCGTTCGGCCAGAACGTAGAAGCATTTTTCCAATCGGTGGCCCGCGGTGTCGCCGATCCTCGAATGCTCAACCTCACCGGAACGGAATCGAGCGGTGCCGATGGCGGTTTCGCGGTCCCCAATTTCTGGTTTGCGGGCATCTTGGACCAAGCTATGCAAGCCGCTGAATTTGCGCCGCGGTGTTTGTTATTCCCGACGAGCACAAATGGAATCACCATTCCGATGCCCGATACACAAAATCGGTCAACGGATATTGCCGGCTTTCCGCCAATTGGGCCGGTGAAAACCAACAGCAAACCGCGCAACGCATGAAATGGCGGAATGTGGATGTTCGCTTGCACAAAATTTTCTTGCTCGCGGAAGCAAGCGGAGAATTGGCAGCAGACGGACTCAATTTCGCGGCACAACTGGAAACCAAAATGGCCGAAGCTGCCGCGTTTGCACTGGATGCCGCAATCTTGCGCGGGACAGGCGCCGGTCAGCCGTTGGGAATCTTGAATGATCCATCAGCAATCGCGGTAAATCCCGAAAGCGGCCAGACTGCCGGCACGGTGCTTTACCAGAATCTGATAAATATGTTCGGTCGCATTTCTCCCGCGTCGCAGAAACGGGCCACGTGGTTTATCTCTCCAAGCGTCCTCGGCCAGTTGCTGCAAATGTCCTGGCCGGGCTCCACGATTCCCATTCTGTTGGGGAATGGAAATGCGACCAATGCTGCCGCGGGTGAATTCGTGGGCACCATCTTGGGCCGTCCCGTGGTGACTACCGAGGTTTGCAACCCGATTGGCGATGCTGGAGATATCGTCATTGCCGATCTTTCGCAATTCGCGCTCGCAATGCGCACAACCGCCCGAATTGAAGTGGATCGGTCACACGGCTTTGACCGGGACGCGATTGCTTGGCGATTGATCTGGCGCGTGTCGGGTTGCGGCATGTGGAATTCCGCCATTACCCCTTACGCCGGTGGGCCGACGCTCGGATGGTGCGCCTACTCGAATGCGCGCACCTGATGCGAATACGAGTGCGGCCGGCTCCTAAAAAACGCCGGCCGCATCAAATGCCCGGAGGGGTGGGGTTCCAAAGGTTCCACCAAATGCCGCGACACGGCGCGCCAGCCGCGCTCTCATAAATCCGAGGTAGAACCTTTTTTGCGGACGGCTGGACGCATGCCCAAGACCACCCCGAGCGTGCGGCGAACAGCAGGCGAGCCGACAGCACCGCCGAACTTGTCGCCCCTCGCCTTGGCGCACTGGAACCGCGTGTGCTCGATTCTGCGCGCTCGGGGTCAACTCTCCGCTGATAGTCAATTTGCCTTGGAAGGACTTGTTGATGCGCTTGTTGATCGCGAGGAAGTCATGCGAGACATTAGAGAAAATGGGCGAACAGAAATGCGGCGGATGAGCGATGGAGTCGTGCGCGAAAGGAAACGCAGACTATATGTCCTGCTGCCAGATTTGCAGGACGCAGCGCGAAAATGGCTGCGTCAATTCGGATTGACTGACGCGAGTCTGAACGAGGTTCTGAATAGGGATTGATCGACTCTGTTCCTTGTCGATGAGTCCCGCCGATTGCAATATCGGCCGTCAAGCTGGCAAGTGACGATAGAACACCGGCAGCGCGAGCCGTGCGTAGTTTTGGCGGCGGTGATCGCGCAACTTCACTCGCCGTGTGTTTGCGGCCCGACAGACCCTAGCCAATCCTCCTCACTTAGATTTGATTCCGTGAGTTGCGGTTAGGATACCGTCTTTGACGACCAGTTTATAAAACTTCGTCTTGTCCCCGCTTGTGGACGTCATTTCAGCGCCGCTCTTAACAGCGCCCGAGCGCTCGAAATACTTGGCGCTAAGCGGACGCTTCATTTCCTGCGAAGGGACACTTGCGTTATTGAATTCATACTTCATTGGCGTAGCCCACATGGCTATGTTGGATCGCTGCTTCGTTTAGCATTTCGAATGATTGACCGCGCCGAACCAATCCAATGTGCGTTCTACCACCCACAGTCGGAATACCGCGGCAAAAGCGCATCATTCCTGATTGAATATTAACAAGTAGCGAAACAAATTCGACTGCATGTTGAAGCGGCAGGTTACCGTACGAGATGGGAGCGTTTGCCTTTTGCCAGTCGAAAGTTGGATCAAATGATTCACTTACATTC
Source organism: Rhodanobacteraceae bacterium (assembly GCA_016713135.1). Classification (NCBI taxonomy): domain Bacteria; kingdom Pseudomonadati; phylum Pseudomonadota; class Gammaproteobacteria; order Lysobacterales; family Rhodanobacteraceae; species Rhodanobacteraceae bacterium. Next base: position 372,219 of record JADJPR010000023.1, read on the forward strand.
AACTCCAAGCCTTCCGGGAGCACAACGCCGGCCTGTCCTAATTCGCGTGATACGCTCTCAATTAGGCTAGTGCGCTGCGCATCCAAGGCCAACTTTACCTCTCGACTAATCCCGAGCTTTACCGTTTGGTCAAAACCACGAATCACGCGTTCGGCGTAATTAGCCGCCCCCAACCAACAAACGCCCGTGTGGTCGCCGTCGGGAAATTGCTCGAAAAACGAATTCTCCTTTATGTCAATTCTGAATATTCGAGGGTGCTCGGTCTCAAGGTCGTAACCACCGAGCAGAAATTGAACGGTGTGCAGATAAGCCTGCTGATCCAAAGGGACTGTTTCAAATCCGCAGTCCTTTTCCCACTCAATTCGCATGAAGTTTAGGAAGTCTTCCGCCACATCTGCCACATTTGCGAACTTGACGTGATTTCTTTTGTTCTTCCTTTGGAACTTCTTGGCCAAGACTTCTATTGTGACGCCATTCAACACGGCCTGTCCGGCAGTGGTAGCGGCGACGATACACTCGTGTTCATCATCCTCGTAGAGGCAAAACATCTTACTGACGCCGCCAAAAACTGAGGTCGCCACGGAACCGAAGTTGTCTTCATTTACGGAGACCAAATAGTTTCCGAAGCTGTCGCGCATCGGCTGGCCGTCTTGGTCAAGAGCCCATCGCGCAGGGTTCATGAACACAACGTTGGTTGTCATACTGGACAGGCTATCGCAACCGAACACAATTGCGTCTGAAGTCGCGAGTGCAACGTTTATCGTCACGCGAGTTGACCCAGACCACTGAGGCGTCTGCAGTCTGCGACCGATTGCTTGATTCGGCAAGGAGTTCCTTTGGCTAGGTTGCGTGGTGCATTGCTCCGCATTCCCGGACAAAGCGCGATGTTGTCGAATGCGCGCAGGTGAGCCTTCGCGGAGTCTGCAAACTTGCAGAACAGCCGTCTATACGTCTAGCCGTCTGGACGGCCGTCCTGGGCCTCCCGTGTTCCGCCCGATGCCCTCGCGCTTGCCGATGCGTACAGCACAAGGCGCAACAGCTCGCGTTCGCCGTGGGAACCACACCCGTTGCTCGGCCGTTGCTAGGGGTACGTGTAGGGGTATTGTTCTGAAAGCGTCCTGTTTCTGGCGTTGTACCACCCTATGTGGTGGACTCCGCCTCCACCAAAAGACGGCCCCAAGGTTTTGAACCTTGGGGCTTTTTTGTGCCCGAACTTTGGCCACGGCAGATCTCCGGCTCAAGCACTGCCTGACGGCGCGTCGGTACCGGATCCCCCGAGGTTCCGTCGGTACTGGCTCGGCGCAACTGCGCGGCGCGCGATGAACTCCTTGTTGAAGCTGGACTTGGTCTGGAAACCGGCATCGAACATCACCTCGGTGATCGCTCTTGCGGCCAACGCTTCGTCGGCCAGTTGCCGCGCCGCATCCTCCACGCGGTAATCGTTGAGCAGGGTCCGGAATCCGCGGCGATGGATGCGATTGACCGCGGCCGACAGTTGTCGCGACGATACGCCGAGCTTTCTTGCCACATCATCCAAGCCGATTCCAAACTCGGCATAGCAGCGCGTGGTCTGGAACAACGTGTCGAGTCGATCGCAAAGTCGTCGATCTACATCCGAATCCTCGGCGGGAGCCGGCGCAGATGGCGTCGGGACCCGGGCGTCTCGCGCCGCATCGCGCAGACGCACCAACCATTCCGGGTCGCGCCATGCCACCACGAACAGCGCACTCACGCACAGCGCCGACATGACGAGCGCGACTGTCAGGCTGACGCTCCAGCCCAGCGGCGCGCCTTGCGCCAGATCCCAGCCGATCCAGACATCGCAGGCGGCCATGGCGATCAGAAAGCTCGCCGCCACCTGCCTCGCCAGCCGACGCCAGGCACTGCCTGGGTCGCGGCGATCACTGCTGAGGATCGCCAACGCATAAAGCAGTTCGATCAGGAGCAGCGCGGCGTCGATGCGCCAACCGGCGCCCGGCATCGCCACCAGCACAACCACGGACAGCAGCGGCAGCGCGTGGAGAGCATCGCGCACTTGCCAAGAGGGGGCATCGGGGCGGCTGCGGGCGAAGAACAGGTACAGCAGCACCGGCAGCGCCGAGCCGGTCGCCGCGCGCAGGCCGGCCGGGAGCAGTTCGGGTTGCAGCAATTGCACCAGCAGCAGCCCCGATTGCAGGGCGAAGGCCAGCAGGAAGGCGAGGGCCAGGCCGCGTCCCTGCGAGCGCGACAGCGCCAGATGCCCGGCCAGCATCGCCGCAAGGACGGCCACAAACGCCACCAGAAAGGTACTCAAACCCTGCAAATCACACCTCCAGGCTCCTCAAACGGGTTTCAGGTCGCGCGTGCCACCCGACCGCGGTCACCCTGCGCGCCCCGTCCCAGCCTACGAGTGTACCCATGCCCGCCCTGTTGCTTCGCGCCCTGTTCGGCCTGCTGCTGGCCGCCCCCTGGGCCTGCTCCGCCGACGAGCTGCTGATCCGCGACGTCACCCTGGTCTCGCCGGAACGTGATACGCCCCTGGCCGGCGCCCAGGTTCTGGTGCGCGACGGGCGCATCGCCGCAATCTCGACCACGCCGATCGAAGCCGACGCTGCCCGCAGCATCGACGGCCGCGGCCGCTACCTGGTCCCCGGCCTGATCGACAGCCACGTCCACCTGGACCATGCCACCGGCCTCAAGCGTCGCTACACGCCGGACTTCGACCGCCTGCGTGCCGGCTTCCTCAGGCAGCAACCGCGCAGCTTCCTGTACTTCGGCTACACCACCCTGGTCGAGAACAACGGCGACCCCGCAGTCGACCGCGATTTCGACGCGGCGCCCCTGCATCCACGTCGCGAACACTGCGGGGCCTTGCCGCTGTTCGACGACTTCCTCGCCACCGATTTCGACAGCCGCGAGGAATTTCTCGCCGCATACCCCAACTTCCTGCACGACCGCCACCGGGAACCCGGGCTGCCGGCTGGCATCGACCCGGCCGCGCACACGCCGGCCGCCACCGTGGCGCGGATCGCCGACAGCGGTGCGCGCTGCGTCAAGCTCTACTTCGAGGAAGCGCACTGGTGGCCGAACTCCGAACGGCCGTCGTTCAATCTGCCCTCGCTGGCCATCCTGCGCGAGGTGGTTGCCGCAGCGCATGCGCGCGGACTCAGCGTGCTGATGCACGGCAACACGCCGGCGGCGCACCGCATCGGCGTCGACGCCGGTATCGACGTGATGGCCCATGGCCTGTGGGATTGGCCCGGCGCGACCCTTGGCCACGACACGATTCCCGCCGAGGTGCTGGCGGTGGCCGACCGGGTGGCCGCCAGCAAGATGCGCGTGCAGCCAACCTGGATGGCGGCGGCGGGCATGGCTTCGCTGTTCGATCCCGCAAGCCTGTCCGATCCGCGATTGGCACGGGTGTTGCCCGCCGACTTTCTCGACTACCTGCGTGGCCCGGCGCAGCAGGCACGCGCCGATTACCTCGCACGCTTCGGCCCGGCGATTGCCGCCCAGCACGCCCGTGGCGAGGCCGCCAGCGACAGCGCGGCGCAGATCATGGCCACCTATCTGCAGCGTTACGCGCGCATCCTGCGGCGCCAGCATGGCGACGGCGCCAGGTTCCTGTTCGGCAGCGATACCGCGGTGGGCACGCCGGGCTGGGGCAATCCGCCGGGGCTTTCGGGCTATCGCGAGATGCAGGCCTGGGTCGCCGCTGGCATCGATCTGCGCACGTTGTTGCGTGCCGCCACGCTCGACAATGCCCGGGCTTTCGGGCTGGACGATGCGATCGGCAGCATCGAGGTCGGCAAGCGCGCCGACCTGCTGTTGCTGGGCGCAGATCCCCTGGCGAGTGTCGAGGCCTATGACCGCATCGAGCAGGTGATCCTCGGTGGCGTAGTGATCGAACGCGCCACGCTGGCCGCCGATGCGCCGGCGCCGGTCGGTGTGCAGACCCTGCAGGTACCCGCAAGTGGCGACGCGCCGGGCTTCACCGCAACCCTGTGGTACCCCGCGCAGCCGGGCGTGGAGACGCTCTTTGGCACCTCGCGCATCCGCGCCGGCTATCTCGCCGTGGACTCCGGTGTGCCGGCGCTGGCGGCAGCGGCGCCGCTGATCGTGCTCACCCACGGCACGGGCGGTTCCGCCCAGAGCCTCGGATGGCTCGCCACCGGATTGGCTCGCAAGGGCGCACTCGTGGTCGCCGCCGATCATCCGGCCAGCAGCGGCGGCGATCCCGAGCGCGCCAGCATGATGCAGGTGTGGACGCAGCCGGCGGATGTGCGGCACCTGCTCGACACCCTGCTGACCTCCCGCCCGGCCGCGCCCGGTGCGCGCCGGGCCGCGCCCGCGACTTGCCCGTCGGCAGCTGCAGCATGGGTTTGCCGCCAAACGGGCGGCCACTGACCGGAAACCTGCCATGAAGCTGCTGATTGCCGCCACCCTTGTCGCCGCCACGCTGACCGCCGCACCGGCGCATGCGCGCAAGGATTGCGAGGAACTGAAGCGCGAGATCGCCGAGAAGATCGATGCGAACGGGGTGAAGGCCTACTCGCTGGAGGTGGTGGCCGCCGACGCCGAGGTGTCCGCGAAGGTGGTTGGCAGCTGCAATGGCGGGACCCAGCGGATCGTCTACCAGCGTGAAGCGGCCGCCGCCACTGCGCTGGTCGCCGCCAAGCCGGAGTAAGCGCATCGGATCGGTTCGCCGCCCGCGCGCGACGTTTTCTGCCGCAGCGCGGGCAGCGCAACCCCCTACTTTCCGAACACCCGGCCCAGCAGCGACGACCCGGTAGCGAGCGGATTCTTGCGGATCGATTTTTCCTGCTCGCCGATGTAGTGGAACAGGCCGTCCATCGCCTTGTCGGTGACATAGCCGTCGAGGTCGATCGAACTGCCACCGCCGAGCAACTGGTCGAGCCCGCCGCTCTTCTTGCTCAGCTTCTTGTATTTGTCGGTCACGCCGGTCTCGCTGGTCGCCTTGCCGACGATCGGCAGGAAGCTGGCGCGCAGCTTGTCGCTGGTGACGCGGCGGAAGTACCGGGTGCCGGCGTCCGGCTCGCCGCGCACGATCGAGAGCGCATCCTGCACCGTCATCTGGCGGATCGCATCGGCGAAGATGTCGGCCGCGGCGGGCACGGCCTTTTCGGCGGCGCGATTCATCGAGGTTTCGAATTCCTCGACGTATTTGTCGGCGCCCAGCTTGCGCGCGGCATCGGCCATCTTGCGCATCGACTTGGGCACGGCGATGCGCACCACCTGGTCCTTGAGGAAGCCGTCCTGGGTACCGAGCTGTTTGATCGAGGAGCTGACGCCGCGCGCGAGCGCTTCCTTGATGCCGGCGCTGGCATCGCCTTCGGTCAGGCCCGATTTGGCACTCGTGGTGCTGGTGGCGCTGCTGCCGGTGACCTGGCGCAGCAGGTCCCTGGCTTTGTCGGCGGCGGGCGCCGCAGTGGCCAGGAAAAGCCCGAGGGCAAGAAGAACCGATCGCATGTGCTGTCCTCCGACCGTTGGATGCCTGGGATCCTAACGCAACGGTCGGACCGCACCTTGCGCGCCGTCACGAGCAGCCGTCGAACAGGCGCTGCGCCTCGTCCGCGCTGACTGACACGCCGAAGGTGCCCGCCAGCAATCGGCGCAACTCGCCCGCGTCCTCGAGCACGCGGGAGCGCTCTCCATCGCAGGATGCGACGGTGTACTCACGGTTGCGCAGCGCATGGACTTCGTCATCGCGAATGACCGACACCACGAGGTTCCGCACGAAGTTCGCCTCCGGGTGGCGATGCGACCAGAAGTGCCCGAGTTCGCAGTCGGCCTGGCCGTAACGGGAAAGCTCGAAGCGGTAAAGCGAGTACCAGTCGTCGTCCTTGGCCAGTTGCAGGTGAAGCTCACCCGGATGGCGTTCGGCGACGCGGTAGACCCGGTCGCGCTGCGGCGAGGGCTGCGGCAAAAGCGGCACCGGGTGGCGCGGCCCCTGCGGACCGAACCCGACATCGACCACCAGCGACTGGCCATCCAGTTGCACCAGACTGATCCGATGCGTCAGACCGGGATGCACGTCGCGATTGTGGATCACGCGCGCGAGTGCGAGGCGCGCCTCGAAACCCAGCTCGTCGAGCACCTCGAACAGCAGCCCGTTCTGCTCGAAGCAGTAGCCACCGCGGCGGCGCTCGACGATACGTTGGTACAGCGCTGGCAGGTCGAGTGGCAGCGAGTCACCCAGGCGCGGCCCGACGCTGCTGAAGGCCAGGCGCGTGACATGCCGCTGCGTGATCTCGCGCAGGAAGTCCAGCGCCGGCGACTGCCGCTGCAGGCCCAGCGCTTCCAGGTAGCGATCCGTGATCTGCGAGCGATCCACTGGCCGGTCACTCCGACGGAAACAAAAAGGCCCCGCTGCAAGACGAGGCCCAAGTGTCTGATTCTACTGGTGCCGCTGCCCAGACTCGAACTGGGGACCTACTGATTACGAATCAGTTGCTCTACCAACTGAGCTACAGCGGCGCGTAGAGAGCCGCGCATGTTAGAGCGCACTGCCGGGTTTGACAAGCTGCAGGAGCCGCCAGCGCGTCGAACTTGCAGGAGTCCGGGGCAACTGCGCGGCAGGGGTGCCTTCGGCCAACCGTGGTCTGGCCGGTGGCTTGCGCAGGCGGGGGCGCTGGGGCACTCTGGCGCCATGCGCGCATGGATTCTCGCGGTGTTGCTGTCGAACCTCAGCACGGCCTGGGCGCTGGACAGCGGCGGCTATCGGGTGCTGCCGGACCTGGACGTGCGCGTCTTCCGCTGCAGTCCGAACCCGGAGCCCGTCGCAGTTTCCTCGGCAGCGCAGTTGCAGCAGGAACTGGCCGCACGGGCACCGCACTGCGCGCCTGAGGACTACTCCGCGGCGCGCGCAGCATTCGAGGAGGGCCTGCGCGCCATCGGTATCGACTGGACCCACGAGTCCCTGGTGGTGGTAGGCGATTGGTACGGTACCGGCATGGCCCGGGCGCGACTGGACTTTCGCATCCGCGAACCCAGGACGCTGCACGCGCAGGTGGCGTGGAGTGTGCCGCCTCCACCGCTGACGCCCGATACCGCGGTCTACTTCGGGGCCTTCGTCGTCGACCGCAAGCGTTTCGACACGCTGGAAGTCAGCGGGCGCGACCCGACTCCCCGGCGCCTGCCGCTCGCTCCCTGAGCGCTCAAGCCGACATCGGCATCCCGCCGAGGTAGCTAGGGAGGTTGACGCCCGCGGGCAAATCCGGGGACGGAATGGGGATGCCGGGCACCTGCGACAACGGGATGACGCCAGCCCACGCCGCGCTGACCAGATCGTCCGGGTGGTCCTTGGGACCGCCCTCGCGGGTCTTCACGCTGAGATCCTCGATCTCCACCGCGAGCAGAACCGTGGCGGCCAGTTCCTGCGCATCGCCCGGACGGGTCTCGGCCGCACGGCCCGGAATCAACGCATCCACCAGGTGCGCCAGTGCCGCGGCCTTTTCCGCGGGCTCGTCGATCACGCAGGCGCGCCCGAAGACCACCACCGAGCGGTAATTCACCGAGTGGTTGAAGTGCGAGCGCGCGAGCACCCAGCCGTCCATGTGGGTGACCGCCAGGGTGCACGGCGCACCGCTCGCCAAGTGCTGCATCAGGCGGCTGCTGACGCCGCCGTGCAGCAGGATGCGGTTGCCCAGGCGCGCATACAGCATGGGAATCACGAAAGGCTGGCCATCGACCGCGAATCCCACATGCGCGATCTGCGCGGCGTCGAGGATGGCGTAGGCGCGCGGGCGGTCATGGCTGCCGCGCTCGGGATGCCGGCGGATGCGATGGCGTGCGTGGCGATCGATCGGGGTGTCGGACATGGGTTGCGCTCCATTCGATGCAATGCGTGCAGATTGACCGCCCGATTGGCCCTACACTAGGTCCAGATTCCCTCGATTGGATGGGGCCAATCCGTGCAACTCCATCTGCCGCTGGATCCGGCGCTACCGCTGGTGCGCCAGCTGATCGAAGCCCTGCGCGCGGCGATCCTGGAGCGCCGCCTGCTGCCGGGCGAGCGCCTGCCCGCCACCCGGCTGCTGGCGCGCCAGCTCGGCGTGTCGCGCAACAGCGTGCTGGCCGCCTACGAGCAACTGACCGCCGAGGGCTATCTCGCGGGCCGTGTCGGCGCCGGGAGTTTCGTCCAGGCGCTGACGGCGCCCCTGACCGGTCAGACCGCAGGCAGTCCGCAGGCGGCCAGCCTGGCGACTTACGGCGAGCGTGTCGCGGCGTTGGCGCCAGGACTGCGCGAACAGCGGCACCCGCACCGCTTCGACCTGATTTACGGCTCCCCGCCAGTGGCGCCGCAGTTGCACGCCGCGTGGCGCCGCGCCCTGGTGCTGGCCGCGGACAACACCGCCTTCGACTATCCGCCTGTCAATGGCCTGCCGGCACTCCGCGCGGCGCTGGCGCAGTACCTGGCGCGACGCCGTGGGCTCATCGCGGATCCCGGCGACATCCTGATCGTCGCCGGCATCCAGCAGGGCATCGACCTGGTCGCGCGCGTGCTGCTCGATCCGGGCGACCGGGTGGTGACCGAGGATCCCTGCTACCACGGCCTGCGCGACGCCTTCGCGGCGCACGGCGCGCGGGTGGAGTCGCTGCCGGTCGATGCACAGGGCATCGATTGCGCGCGCCTGCCAGCGGATGGCGCGCGCCTGGTGGCGGTGACACCCTCGCACCAGTTCCCGACCGGCGCCGTACTGTCCTTGCCCAGGCGCCTGGCGCTGCTCGACTACGCCGCGCGCCATGGCAGCTATGTGCTGGAGGACGACTACGACGGCGAGTATCGCCACCGCGGCCACCCGCTGGCGGCGCTGCGCTCGCTCGACCGCGATGGCCGCGTGCTCTACGTCGGCTCGTTCTCGCGCATCGTCTTCCCCGCACTGCGGTTGGGCTACCTGGTCATGCCGCCAGCGCTGCGTCCCGCGCTGCAAGCCGCACGCTGGCTGGCCGACCGCGGATCGGCGGCGATCGACCAGCGCGCCCTGGCCAGTCTGATCGCCGGCGGACAACTCGAACGGCAACTGCTGCGCAACGCGCGCCGGCTGGACGAGCAGCGGGAGGTGCTGATCGCCGCGCTGCGCCAGCAATTCGACACGCGCATCGAGATCAGCGGCGGCGATGCCGGCATGCATTTGTGTGTCAGCCTGCTCGACCTGCCCGCCTCCGCCGAGCCGGCACTGATCGCCGCTGCCGCCAGGCTGGACGTGGGTGTCTACGGCGCCCGCGACTACTACCAGGCACCGCCCGGGCATGCGCAGTTGCTGCTGGGGTACGCGCATCTGCCGCCCTCAGACCTCCGGGAGGCGGTGGCGAGACTGGCGCGTGCCTTGGCGGAGGTACGGGGCGGGTAGTGGCTGGTTGTTGGTTGTTGGTTGTTGGTTGTTGGTTGTTGGTTGTTGGTTGTTGGCAGCGAAGCTCGCACGCCCGATGCACCCGTGATAGCCGACTCCGTCGACGATCTCTCCGGCGGCCGCCAGCAGTGATCGCGGCTGAAGCCGCTCCCACACGGCCACGGCACCCCGGATTTGCTGCCAATAACCGATAACCAACAACCGGCCGCAGCCTTCCAGCGGCAGTCGACGCCACCACCCGGATGGCCCACGGGAACCCCACCTGAATCGCCCGGAAAAGCGCCCTGCCCGGTGCCGCTATAATGCCGCGCCTCGCTACACCTCTGAGGCGATCACCATGCGTATTGTCGCCGAGGCGCTCACTTTCGATGACGTCTCGCTGGTTCCGGCTTACTCCTCGATCCTGCCGCGCGATGTGGATCTCGCCTCGCGCTGCGCCCGCCAGCTCGGGCTGAACATCCCGGTGATCTCGGCGGCGATGGACACCGTCACCGAATCGCGCCTGGCGATCACGATGGCGCAGATGGGTGGCCTGGGCATCATCCACAAGAACATGACCATCGACCAACAGGTCGCCGAGGTCCGTAACGTCAAGAAGTTCGAGGCCGGCGTGATCCGCGATCCGATCACGGTGAGCCCGACCGCCACCGTCCGCGAGGTGATGCAGCTCACCCGAAAGCACCAGATCTCCGGCGTGCCGGTGGTCGACGGCGCCGACCTGGTCGGCATCGTCACCAGCCGCGACTTGCGCTTCGAGACCCGCCTGGACGAGCCGGTCAGCAAGATCATGACCCCGAAGCCGCGCCTGGTGACGGTGCGCGAAGGCGCCAGCGACGATGAAGTGCTCGCGCTGCTGCACGAGTACCGCATCGAGAAGGTCATGGTGGTCAACGAGCACTTCCAGCTGCGCGGCATGATCACGGTGAAGGACATCCAGAAGGCGCGCGACAACCCGAACGCCTGCAAGGACGCGCAGGAACGTCTGCGGGTCGGCGCGGCGGTGGGTGTCGGCGGCGACACCGAGGCGCGCGTCGATGCGCTGGTGGAAGCCGGCGTCGACGTGATCGTGGTCGACACCGCGCACGGCCATTCGCAGGGCGTGATCGACCGCGTGCGCTGGGTCAAGCAGCGCAACCCGCAGATGCAGGTGGTCGGCGGCAACATCACCACCGGCGAGGCCGCGCTGGCCCTGGTGGATGCCGGCGCCGACGGGGTCAAGGTGGGCGTGGGCCCGGGCTCGATCTGCACCACGCGCATGATCGCGGGTGTGGGCGTGCCGCAGATCACCGCGGTGTCGATGGTCGCCAAGGCAATCGAACACACCGGCGCGGCGATCATCGCCGACGGCGGCATCCGCTACTCCGGCGACGTGGCCAAGGCGCTCGCCGCCGGCGCGCACTGCGTGATGATCGGCGGCCTGTTCGCCGGCACCGAGGAAGCACCCGGCGAGGTCGAGCTGTACCAGGGCCGCTCGTACAAGTCCTATCGCGGCATGGGCTCGCTCGGCGCGATGCAGCGTGGCTCCAAGGACCGCTACTTCCAGGACGATTCGGATGCGGACAAGCTGGTGCCGGAGGGCATCGAGGGCCGCGTGCCCTACCGCGGCCCGCTGCGCAACATCGTGCACCAGCTGATCGGCGGCCTGCGCGCGAGCATGGGCTATGTCGGCTGCGCGACCATCGATGCGATGCGCACCCAGCCGAATTTCGTGCGCATCACCAACGCCGGCGTGCGCGAGAGCCATGTGCACGATGTGCAGATCACCAAGGAAGCGCCGAACTACCGCCTCGACTGAGGGACGCCTGACATGCCACGCATCCAGGCAGCAGCGCACGACCGCGTAGGCCGGTGTAGCGCGCAGCGCTTCACCGGCAACAGCGCCGGAGAGCCGCTGCGCGCCACTCCGGCCTACGCCTCCGGGATGCATGGCGCATGAGCGAACAGGATCCCGAGATCCCCGAAGCCGTCGAGTGCGGCCCGTACCTGGCCGACAGCGACGGGGTGTACACCCGCGAACGCGGCGCGGAGCAGTGGCTGCTGATCGCCGGCTGCATATTGACCGTGCTGATGATCGGGCTGTTGCCGCTGACGCTGGAGCAGCGCATGCATGGCTCGCTGGGCCTGGTGATCGGCTGCGGCATCGGCAGTGTGATCGCCACCTGGTGGCGCCGGCGCAGCCCGCTGCCGCTGGTGCTGGTCAAGGACGGCGTGCTGCTGTGCTTCGCCCCGCGGATCGTGCCCAAGCTGCTGGCGCGCTTCCCGCTGGAGGCGGTCAGCAGCGTGGCGCTGTCTCCCAGCGCCGCCGGCATGCAGCTGGAATGGCTGTTCCGCGGCGGCGAACAGGGCCGCTTCACGCTCAACAAAGACCCGCGCCTGGCGCTGCCGCTGGCGTTTTTCCTCACGCTGCGCTTCGGCAACCGATTCAAGGATCGAAGGACATGACCTCCAACATCCACAGTGACCGCATCCTGATCCTCGACTTCGGCTCGCAGTACACCCAGCTGATCGCCCGCCGCATCCGCGAGATCGGCGTCTATTGCGAGATCTGGGCCTGGGACCATGACCCTGAAGAGATCGCCGGCTTCGCCCCGCGCGGGATCATCCTGTCGGGCGGACCGGAATCGGTCACCGAGGCCGGCTCGCCGCGCGCGCCGCAGCCGGTGTTCGACCTCGGCGTGCCGGTGCTCGGCATCTGCTACGGCATGCAGACGATGGCTGCGCAGCTTGGCGGCCGCGTGGTGCCGGGGCACGAGCGCGAGTTCGGCTATGCCTCGGTGCTGCAGACCGCGGCCTGCGCGCTGCTCGATGGCCTGGCGATCGACAACGAGGCACCGGCGCTGGACGTGTGGATGAGCCACGGCGACCGCGTCGAGGCGATTCCGCCCGGGTTCAAGGTGGTCGCCGCCACCCAGACGGTGCCGATCGTGGCGATGGCCGACGAGGCGCGCCGGCTGTACGGCCTGCAGTTCCACCCCGAAGTCACCCACACCCGCCAGGGCGACGCGATCCTGCGCCGCTTCCTCACCGACATCTGCGGCTGCCAGACGCTGTGGACCGCCGCCGGGATCATCGACGACGCCAGCGCGCGCGTGCGCCAGCAGGTCGGGTCGGACCAGGTGCTGCTCGGACTGTCGGGCGGGGTCGACTCGTCCGTGGTCGCCGCACTGCTGCATCGCGCTATCGGCGCGCAACTGCTGTGCATCTTCGTCGACACCGGATTGCTGCGCTTCGAGGAAGGCGACCAGGTGATGGCGCTGTTTGCCGAGCACATGCACCTGAACGTGGTGCGCGTCGACGCGCGCGAGCGCTTCCTCGGCGAACTGGCCGGGGTGGAAGATCCCGAGGCCAAGCGCAAGGTGATCGGCCGGCTGTTCATCGAGGTCTTCGAGGAAGAAGCCAGGCGCCACGGCAACATCCGCTGGCTGGCGCAGGGCACGATCTACCCGGACGTGATCGAGTCCGCCGGCAGCAAGACCGGCAAGGCGAATGTGATCAAGTCGCACCACAACGTCGGCGGCCTGCCCGAGCGCATGCGCATGGGCCTGGTCGAACCGCTGCGCGAGCTGTTCAAGGACGAGGTGCGCCGCCTCGGCGTGGCCCTCGGCCTGCCGCATGCGATGGTCTACCGCCACCCCTTCCCCGGCCCGGGCCTCGGCGTGCGCGTGCTCGGCGAAGTCACCGCGCCGGCGGTGGACGTGCTGCAGCGCGCGGACCACATCTTCATCGAGGAACTGCGCGCGCAGGGCCTGTACGACAAGGTCAGCCAGGCCTTCGCAGTGTACCTCCCGGTGCGCTCGGTCGGCGTGGTCGGCGACGCCCGCGCCTACGAGCCGGTGATCGCCCTGCGCGCGGTCGAGACCATCGACTTCATGACCGCCCACTGGGCCCATTTGCCCTACGACTTCCTCGACCACGTTGCCCGCCGCATCGTCAACGAAGTCCGCGGCGTCTCGCGCGTGGTCTACGACATCTCGGGCAAGCCGCCGGCGACGATCGAGTGGGAGTGAAGCGGTGAAAAGTGAAATGTGAAAAGTGAAACGTCGAAAGCGGGCTCGCGAGATTGACGTTTTACGTTTCACGTTTGACCGTGTGCAGAAAGGTCCAGATGAATCCGCTCACTCCCGACTCCCACTGGATGCTCCAATGCCTCGCCCTGGCCGCAGAAGCCGAAGCGCTGGGCGAGGTGCCGGTGGCGGCGCTGGTGGTGCGCGGGGATGAAGTAATCGGCCGCGGCTACAACCGCAACATCGTCGACTGCGATCCGTCGGCGCACGCCGAGATCGTCGCGATGCGCGAGGCCGGGCGCGTGGTGGGCAATCACCGGCTGGTCGGGACCACGCTCTACTGCACGCTGGAGCCCTGCCTGATGTGCGCGGGGGCGATGGTGCACGCGCGGGTGGCGCGGCTGGTGTTCGCCGCGGACGATCCGAAGACCGGCGCGGTGGGCAGCGTGTTCGACGCGCTCGCGGACCCGCGCCATAACCACCGCGTCGAAGTGGTGCGTGGCGTGATGGCGCTGGAAGCCGGGGAGCGCCTGCGGGCATTCTTCCGGCGCAAGCGGAACGAGGAAAAGGAGCGCAGGAACGGTGGCTGAGACCAAGGCAGGCAATTCGGACCGGTTGATCTGGATCGACCTGGAGATGACCGGGCTCGACCCGGACCAGGACTCGATCCTCGAGATCGCCACGCTGGTCACCGACAAGGACCTCAACGAACTGGCCGAAGGGCCGGTGTTCGCGATCGCCACGCCGCTGGAGCGGCTGCAGGCGATGGACGACTGGAACCGCAACCAGCATGGCAAGAGCGGCCTGTGGGCGCGCGCACTGGAGTCGGGTGTCAGCCTGGCCGAAGCCGAAGCGCGCACCCTGGACTTTCTGCGCCAGTGGGTGCCCGAGCGCGCCTCGCCGATCTGCGGCAACTCGATCTGCCAGGACCGCCGTTTCCTCTACCGCCAGATGCCCGCGCTGGAGCGCTACTTCCACTACCGCAACCTGGACGTCAGCACGATCAAGGAGCTGGCGCGCCGCTGGGCGCCGCAGGTCCTGGCGTCAGTGCAGAAGGAAGGGACGCATCTGGCGCTGGCCGACATCCGCGACTCGGTGGCCGAATTGCGCCATTACCGGCAGTTCATGGGCGTGCTCGGCGGCGGCATGGCCTGAACCCTGGGCATGGGCTGGAGAAGATCGCGGGCGGAGCCCTCCCGGTCCCCTCGCCCCTGCCGGTGCGCTTGTTCGCGCATCGAACCGTGACTCTCGCAAGTTTGCGGTCTGTGTTTCTGGACGCAAAGGAAGCAAAGGACGCAAAGGAGATCCAACGCGAAGCAGCGCTAGTGTGGTGTTCCGTAAGTAAGTTGAAGAAATTTCCGATGAATTTTGCGGCGAGGCAAGGCGAGAGGAGGAGTCATAGCAGGGCTATGGCGACGACGAGACCGCATCGGCGCAAAAGGCGCGGAAATAATTCAAGGTAATTACGGAACACCACACTAGGACAATCGCGGCATTTGCTTTCTTTGCGTTCTTTGCGTACTCAATTACAGGGTCGTCGTTCGCCCTACTCCCCCGGCTCCCATTTGTAGCCCACCCCATAGATCGAGCGGATCGGGTCGCTGCCCTCGCGGACGTCCTCGAACTTGCGGCGCAGGTTCTTGATGTGGCTGTCGACGGTGCGGTCGGATACCACGCGATGGTCGAGGTACAGGTGCTCCAGCAGCTGCGCGCGTGAGAGCACGCGGCCGGGACGGTGCAGCAGGGCCTTGAGCAGGCGGAATTCGACCGGCGTCAGGTCCAGCGGCTGGCCCAGCCAGCGCGCCTCGAAGCGTTCCTCGTCGATCGCCAGCGCAGTCTCCCGCGGCGCCGGCTCGCCGGCTGCGCCAGTCGTGCGCACGCCTGAGCAACGCGCGCACGCGGGCGACGACTTCGCGCGGGCTGAAGGGCTTGCAGATGTAGTCGTCGGCGCCCAGTTCCAGCCCGAGCAGGCGGTCGATCTCCTCCACCCGGGCGGTCACCATGATCACCGGCACGGTCGAAAAACGACGCAGCTCGCGACAGATGGTCAGCCCGTCGGTGCCGGGCAGCATCAGATCGAGCAGCACCAAGTCCGGCACCTCCAGCCGCAGCGCGGGCAACGCATCATCGCCGTGGTGCAGCAGGTCCACATTCGCACCGTCTGCGATCAGGTAATCGCGCAGCACCGCGGCGAGCTTGGGCTCGTCCTCGACGATCAGGATCCGTTTTCCCTGGGCGCAGCTCATGCCTTCGGCCACTCGATCCGGATCCTCACGCCACCCAAGGTTGAAGGCTCCGCTGCAATAGTCGCGCCATGCGCCTGCGCGATCCGGCGGACGATGGCCAGCCCCAATCCGGCGCCACCGGCCGCGCGGTTGCGCGAGGCCTCCACGCGGTAGAGGGGTTCGAACAAACGCGGCAGCGCATCGGGCGGCACGCCAGGCGCGCTGTCATCGATGCACAACTGCCAGCCGCGCGCCACCGCCTCAAGCGCGACGCGCACGCGGCCACCCGAATCGGTGTAGCGCGCGCTGTTGGTCAGCAAATTTCCCAGCAACTGCGCAACACGCCCAGCATCGGCGCGGACTGGCACATGCCGGCGGCAGGTCGGCGTCAACCGCGAGGCCCGCCCGCTGCAGCGCCGCGGAATGCGCGGCCACCGAATCGCGCAGGCACTCGGCGAGGTCGCAGGACTCAAAGCGGTAGGCCAGCGCGCCGGCATCCGCCAGCGACAGCTGGTAGAGATCGTCCACCAGGCGCGACAGGCGCTCGGCTTCGCCCGCGAGCGAGCGCACCGCGGCGCGGTCGAAGGGCCGCACGCCATCCTCCAGCGCCTCCAGCTCGGCGCGGATCACCGCCACCGGCGTGCGCAACTCATGGCTGATCTCGGCGGTCCAGCGCTGGCGCGCCTCGCGGTTCTGCTCCAGGGTGGCCGCCATTGCATCGAAATCGCGCGCCAGCTCGCCGATCTCATCGCCGCGCTCGCTGGCGATGCGCGCAGCGTAGTTGCCGGCAGCGATCTCGCGCGTGCGCGCCGCCATCTGCCGCAGCGGGTGCGCGGTGCGGCGCGCCAGAACCACGCCGGTACGCAATTGGGACTGCGCGAAAGCCAGGTCCCACTCGCTTTCCAGCCGTGGCAGTGGCAGGAAATGCAGACTGCCGACCACCGCGCCGTCCACTTCGATCGGCAGCTCCAGCGCGCCGGGCCAGGGCTCGGGCGGGCCGATGACCGGGATCGATGGTGCGTCGTAGCCCCCGTAGCGGCGGCGCGGGCCCTCGTCCTGCAGGGCGCCAGGGGGCGGCAATGGCGGGCGTCCCGCGCCGCCATCGCGACCGGGCGGTCCCATCCGTGGCGGCCGCTCGCGCGGTGGACGATCCTGCGGCGGCGGCGGCAGCTCAGCCCCGCGGCCGCCGCCCAAAGCCTGGTCGACCAGCCAGCGGAAGCGCATCGGATTGCGCCGGATGCGTTTCCAGCCACCGGCCTCGCGGTACTCACCGGCCAATGCCGGCAACAGCCCCTGCGCGCGCTCGCGGTCGATCTGGTTCACGTACTCCAGCAGGCCGCTGCGGAAGGCCTGTTGCTGCACCAGCAGCAACGAACCCACCGCGGCCAGCGTGGCCAATGCGGTGAGCGCGAACATCCGGTGCCAGAGCTTCAGGCGCAGCATGTGCGCAAGCGCTCGCGCGTTGGTCGTCGCCATGCGGGGCGGCGACAGCCGGCGGCCTTCCCTTTGGGCACACACGCCCCTTGCACCAGGCAGCCGTGGATGGGAGAATCCTCGGAATCTCCACAATGGGCCGGTCAGCGATGGCGCTCGCGCAGCTTGGCCGCAACATCGGCCAGTCCGAGGCTCTTGTCGCGCAGCAGCACGGTCAGGTGGTAGATCAGATCCGCGGCCTCGCCGAGCAATGCGTCGGCATCCTGCGCCACCGCGGCCAAGGCGGTTTCCACACCCTCCTCACCCACCTTCTGCGCGATGCGCCGGGTGCCGGCGTCGAACAGTTTCGTGGTGTAGCTGCCAGCCGGCCGCTCGCGATGACGCGCCTCGATCAACTTGGCGAGTTCGCCGAGGAAGGCGATATCCGGCCCCGGAAACTCGCCGAAGCAGGTCGTGGTGCCGTTGTGGCAGGTCGGCCCCTGCGGCCGCGCCAGCACCAGCAGCGTGTCTGCATCGCAGTCCACCGCCACCGACACCAGCGCCAGGAAATGCCCGCTGCTTTCGCCCTTGGTCCACAGGCGCTGCTTGCTGCGGCTGTAGAAGGTCACATGGCCGCTGCGCCTGGTCTGCGCCAGCGCTTCCTCGTTCATGTAGCCGAGCATCAGCACCAGGCCGCTGTCGGCGTCCTGCACGATCGCGGGGATCAGGCCTTTGGACCAGTCGGGGGTGGTGGCGGGGGTGGTCATGAGGCCGGATCTCGAGTGGGGGGTGGGGGTGGGGGGGGTTTGGGCAGCAGCCGCACGCCGCAGCCTGTGAGAGTTCCGGTGCCCCCGCCCGGTGCGCTTGTTCGCGCATCGAACCGTGACTCTCGCAAGATCGCGGCTGGCAGGGGGGGGGCAGCTCCCCCCCCGCCTTGCTCCGCTCCTTTGCGTCCCTTGGCCCCACGGTCGCGTTCCGGGGCTGAAAATTTGGAATCAACACCTTGGGCATGTTCGGTCGGCGGGCTTTCACCGGCCGTCGCCAAGAGATCAAGGCTTCGGGTTCCCGTTGCTGCCCACAACCCACAACCCAGAACCCAGAACCCAGAACCCAGAACCGAACTGGCCAAACAACCCTCCCGTCAAGGACGGATCTCGATTCCGCGCTCGATCAACGCCCGCTTCAAGTCCGGGATCGCGATGGCCCCCGAGTGGAACACGCTGGCCGCCAGCGCGCCATCGACATCCGCCTGTTCGAACACATCGGCGAAGTGCTCGACGGCACCCGCGCCACCGGAAGCAATCAGCGGCACCTTGCACAGCGCGCGCACGGACTTGAGCTGTTTCAGGTCGAAACCCTGGCGCACGCCGTCGACGTTCATGCAGTTGAGGACGATCTCGCCGGCGCCGCGCTGCTGCACTTCGACCACCCAGTCGAGCGTGCGGCGGGCCAGTTCGCGCGCCTTGTCGGGATCGCCGGTGTACTGGTTGACGCGGTATTCGCCTTCGAACTCGCGGCTGTCGATGCCGACCACGATGCACTGTGCGCCGAACTCGGCGGACAGCGCGTCGATCAGTTCCGGGTTCTCCAGCGCGGGCGAGTTCACCGAGATCTTGTCGGCACCGCCGAACAGCACGGCGCGCGCGTCGGCCACGCTGCGGATGCCGCCGGCGACGCAGAACGGGATGTCGATGGTGCGCGCCACCCGCTCCACCCAGCCGCGGTCCACGCTGCGGCCCTGCGGGCTCGCGGTGATGTCGTAGAACACCAGCTCGTCGGCGCCGGCATCGCGATAGCGCAAGGCCAGGTCGAGGATCTCGCCCATCACCACATGGTCGCGGAAGCGCACGCCCTTGACCACCTGGCCATCGCGCACGTCGAGGCAGGGAATGATCCGGCGCGCGATCATGCGAGCGCCTCGGCGAGGGTGAAACGCCCGTCGAGCAGCGCCTTGCCGATGACCACGCCGGCCGCGCCAATGCCGCGCAGCGCGGCCAGGTCTTCAAGGCCCTGGACACCGCCGGAAGCAAGGATCGACACCTCCGGCGCGAGCGCCTGCAGATGGCGATACAGATCGACATTCGGCCCGGCCAGCATGCCGTCGCGATCGATGTCGGTGACCAGGAAGTGCTGGAAGCCTTCGGCGGCATAGCCGGCCAGCAGTCCGTCCAGGGTGGACGTCTCCAGCGTGCGCCAGCCGGCCGTGGCCACGCGGAACACGCCGGTGTCGTCGGCGCGCGCATCCAGCGCCAGCGTCAGGCTGTCCGCGCCATAGCGCCAGCGCAGCGCACGCACCGTTTCCGGCTCGCGCACACACAGGCTGCCGATCACCACGCGCGAGACGCCGGCATCGACGAAGCGCTGGTAGTCGGCCTCATTGCGCACGCCGCCGCCGGCCTGCACGCGGATGCCGACATGCGTGGCGATTCGTTCGATGGCTGCCAGATTGGCGCTGTCGCCCGAGCGCGCGCCGTCCAGGTCGACCACGTGCAGCCACTGCGCGCCGGCATCGGCATAGGCCTGCGCCAGCGCGAGTGGGTCCTGGGCGTAGCGCTGCTCGCGGTCGTAGTCGCCTTTCTGCAGGCGCACCACCAGGCCGCCGCGCAGGTCGATGGCGGGGAAAATGATCATGCCGGCAGGTCCCCCGGACCGAGGTTGAGGAAGTTGCGCAGCAAGCGCGCGCCGACCGCCGCCGAGCGCTCGGGGTGGAACTGCGCGCCCATGAAGTTGCCGCACGCCACGATCGCCGAAAAGCGCTGGCCGTGCTCGCAGGCCATCAGCGTCAGCGCGCTCTCGGCCACCGCAAAACTGTGCACGAAATAGGCGTAATCGCTGCGGCCCAGGCCCGCGACCAGCGGGTGGTCGCGACACGGGATCAGCGCATTCCAACCCATGTGCGGGATGCGCACCCCGGGCGATTCGGGCAGGCGGCGGATGTCACCGGGGAGGATGGAGAGGCATTCCACAGCGCCCGACGCGTCCCCGCCCTCCTCCGACCCCTCGAACAGCAACTGCATCCCGAGGCAGATCCCCAGCACCGGCTGGGTCAGCGTGGGCAGGCGCTCGGCGAGGCCCAGCGCGTGCAGCTCGCGCATCGCCGCGGCGGCCGAGCCCACGCCCGGCAGCAGCACGCGCGGCGCGGCGCGGATCACGTCCCAGTCGCGGCTGACGCTGACGCTGGCCTGCGCGCGTTCCAGCGCGGCGACCACCGATCCGATGTTGGCCACGCCCGAGTCGACCACCACGACTGTGCTCACAGCACGCCCTTGGTGCTCGGCAGCACGTCGCCTTCGCGGCGGAAGGCCTGGCGGAAAGTGCGCGCGACCGCCTTGAAGCAGGCCTCGACCATGTGGTGCGCGTTGTCGCCCTGGACCGTCAGGTGCAGGTTGGCGCCGAGGGTGTCGCAAAGAGAGCGGAAGAAGTGCGGCACCAGCTCGGTCGGCAGCTCGCCGACGCGCTCGCGCGGGAAGCGACCGTCGAACTCCAGCCAGGCGCGGCCGGAGAGATCGAGCGCGGCGCTGGCGAGCGTTTCGTCCATCGGCAGCGTGAAGCCGTAGCGGCCGATCCCGCGCTTGTCGCCGAGCGCCTGGCGCAGCGCCTGGCCCAGCGCCAGCGCCGAGTCCTCCACCGTGTGGTGCTCGTCGATGTGCAGGTCGCCGGCGCACTTGAGCCTGAGGCCGAAGCCGCCATGCTTGCCGAGTTGCTCCAGCATGTGGTCGAAGAAACCCAGGCCCGTGCTGATCTCCGGCGCGGCCTCCGCGTCCAGGTCCACACTGACCTCGATGCGGGTCTCCTTGGTATTGCGCTGCACCGTCGCCGTGCGCGGCGCATCCAGCAACTGGCGCGCGATCTGCGGCCAGGAGAGGCCGGTCGGCCCGCAGCGGATACCCGCCACGCCGAGGTTCTGCGCGAACTGGAGATCGGTGTCGCGATCGCCAATCACCGCGCTGCGCGAACGGTCCCAGGATGGGTCGGCGAGGTAGTCCAGCATCATCCCGACCTTGGGCTTGCGCGTGTCGCTCGCTTCATGCGCAAAGTGGCGGTCGATGCGGATCGCCGCGAAGCGGATGCCCTGCGATTCCAGGATGTGCAGCAGCAGGTTCTGCGGCGGCCAGAAGGTGTCCTCCGGAAAGCTCGCGGTGCCCAGCCCGTCCTGGTTGCTGACCATCACCAGCTCATAGCCGGCATCCGCCAGCCGTTTGAGCGGCACGATCATGTCCGGCAGCAGCCGGAACTTCTCGATCGAATCGATCTGCTCGTCGGCCGGCTCCTCGATCAGGGTGCCGTCGCGGTCAATGAAGAGAATCTTGCGCATGAGGGTCCGGGAAATTGGTTAAACGCGGAGACGCAGAGAACGCGGAGAAAGCAGAGAAGCAGAGAAAAGCAGAGTGAAATGGATGCGTGGATTCAGCATTCTGGCTCGGGGCAATGGCTGGGCGATCGTGGGTGTATGTTTCGCTCGAAACTTTTCGACGCCGTGGCGCAGCGGCAATTGGAAGTGTTTTTCTCCGCGCTCCCTCCGCGCCCTTTGCGTGTCCGCGTTGAACACATCGTCCTGCCATCTGCCATCCCGCCAATGACTTAACGATCTCCTCTGCGCCCTCCGCGTCTCCGCGTTGAACAAGGGCAGCGGCTCACGAGAGCCCCGACAGGAACCGGTCGTTTTCCGCGGGCGTGCCGACGCTGACGCGCAGGCAGCCGGCGAGGCCGAGGTAGTGGCTGACGTCGCGCACGATGACGCCGCGGTCGAGCAGTTGCTGCCAGATCGCGTGGGCATCGTCCACGCGGAAGACCAGGAAGTTGGCGGCGCTGGGCCACACGTCGCGGATGGCCGGATGCGCCGCGAGCGCCTCGGCCAGCCGCTCACGCTCGGCCTTGGCCTGCGCCAGGTGGGCCGCGCGCGCCGCACGGGCGGCGTCGGTGAATGCAGACATCGCCGCAGCGACGCAGGGCGTGGGCAGCGGATACGGCGCCATGATCCGGCGGATCAGGCCGATGATTTCGGGCGATGCAATCAGCGCCCCGAGGCGCGCGCCGGCCAGCCCGTAGGCCTTCGACAGCGTGCGCAGCACGGCGAGGTTCGGGTGTGCATCCAGCAGCGTGGTCGCCGATGCGCGGCCGGCGAATTCGACGTAAGCCTCGTCGACCACCACCAGCGCGCGGTCCTGCAGTGCCAGCGCCAGGTCTCGCACCTTCGCCAGCGGCACATCGCCGCCGGTCGGATTGTTCGGCGCGCAGACGAACACCAGCTTGACCGGCTGCTCCAACTCCGTCTGCAGGATGGCGTCCACATCGAGCGCGAAATCGCGGGCCGGATCGAGCGGCACCGTCACGACACCCGCACCCTGCACGCCCGCCGCGACCGCATACATGCCGAAGGTCGGCGGCGAAATCAGCACGGCGTCCTCGCCGGCACGGCAGAAGGCGCGCACCAGCAGGTCGATCGCCTCATCGCTGCCGCGGCCGACGAAGAGCTGCGAAGGGCTCACGCCATAGTCGTCGGCCAGCGCCGCGAGCAGCGCCGCGGGCTGCGGATCCGGATAGCGGTTCAGGCCGAGTGCGTCTTGCTCAAAGGGCGCATACGGCGACTCGTTGGCATTCAGCATCACCGCCGCCCTGCCCGCCTCCATCCGCGCCGAGCTGTAGGGTTTGAGCGACAGCAGCTCCGGCCGCGCCAGTGCGAGCACGCTCACGGCCGGCCCTCGCTGGCGATCGCGCGCAGACGGAGTTGCACCGCCAGCGCGTGCGCGGAGAGGCCCTCGGCGTTGGCCAGCGTGATCGCGGCCGGGCCGATGCCCTTCAGGCCATCGGCGCTGGCTTCCTGCACCGTCACCAGCTTCTGGAAGGACTGCACCGACAATCCGCTCCAGGTGCGCGCATGGCCGTAGGTGGGCAGCACGTGGTTGGTGCCGCTGGTGTAGTCGCCCAGCGACTCGGGCGTATAGCGGCCGAGGAAGATCGAGCCCGCATTCTCCACCGACAGCATCAGTCGGCGCGGATCGGCCACATTGAGGATCAGATGCTCCGGCGCGTAGGCATTCGACACCTCGACCGCCTGCACCAGGTCGTCGACCAGGATCGCGCGGCTGTGCGCCAGCGCCAGGTCCGCATGGCCGGCGCGCGACAGCGTGGCAAGCAGTTCCTGCAGCGCCTCATCGACCGCTTCGACCAGTTCCATGCTCGGCGTGACCAGCAGCGCCTGCGAATCGTGTCCATGCTCGGCCTGCGACAGCAGGTCGGCGGCGACGAACTCGGCATCGGCGATGGCGTCCGCCACCACCAGCACCTCCGACGGCCCGGCCGGCATGTCGATCGCCGGGCCGCCTGGCAGTTGCGACACGCGCAGCTTGGCGGCCGTGACATAGGCGTTGCCGGGACCGTAGAGCTTGTCGCAGCGCGGCACGCTGGCCGTACCGAAGGCCATCGCCGCGATCGCCTGCACGCCGCCGAGCTTGTAGACCGTGTCCACGCCGCAGGCACGCGCCGCGTACAGCACCGCCGGGTCGGCACTGCCGTCCGCGCGCGGCGGGGTGCACAGCACGATCTGGCGGCAGCCCGCCAGCTTGGCCGGCACGCACAGCATCAGCGCGGTCGACGGCAGCGGCGCGCTGCCTGCCGGCACGTAAAGGCCCACGCGCACCACCGGCAGCGGCAGGCGTTCGCACATCACGCCGGGCGCGGTCGAGAGCGCGATCGGCTGCGGCCGCGTCTCGCGGTGGAAGCGCTCGATCCGCCGGCGCGAATCGTCGATCGCCCGCTTCAGCTCCTCGCTGAGCGCGGCCTCGGCCGCGGCGAATTCTGCCGGCGTAACGCCAAACGCCGCCAGTTCGCAGCCGTCATAGCGGCGCGTCAGGGCGCGCAGCGCACTGTCGCCATCGGCGCGCACCTGGTCGATGATGCGTTCGACGCTGGCGAGCAAATCGGCGCTGGCGCTGCTGGCCGGGCGCGCCAGTGCAGCCTCGCGCTCCGCCGCCGAGGCCCTGGCCCACTCGATGCGGGCAAGCTTGCGGAATCCGGTCTGGCTCATGACAGCATCTTCTCCACCGGCAACACGAGTAGTTGCGTCGCCCCCGCCCGTTTGAGTTCTTCCAGGTGCGCCCAGCCGATCGCCTCGTGGCAGACCACCTGGACCGACAGCCGCCCGGCCGGCGTATCCAGCCGCGACACCGTGGCCGGGTCGCCCTTCGGCAGGGCCGCCAGCACCGCCGCCAACTTCGGGGCATCGGTCTGCAGCAGCACCAGCTTGGACTCGCGCACGCGGATCACGCCGTCGATGCGGCGCAGCAGCAGTTCGCGCAGTTCGGCGCGCTCATCGGCGTAGTCCTGGCGCGAAGCAATCAGCACCGCCTCGCTTTCCAGGATCGACGCCACCTCGCGCAACTGGTTGGCCACCAGGGTACCGCCGGACTGCACCAGATCGCAGATCAGGTCCGCGGTACCCAGGCGCGGCGCGATTTCCACCGAGCCGTTCAGCACCACGATGTCTGCCTGCACCTGGTGCTGGCGCAGGTACTGGCCGAGCAGGTTCGGGTAGCTGGTGGCGATGCGCCGGCCCGCCAGGTCCTCCGGGCCAGTCCAGGATTCCTCCTGCGGCACCGCGATCGACAAACGGCAACGCCCGAAACCGAGTTCGCGAATCTCGGCGAAGGCTGGTTCGGTCACTGCCGGGTCGAGCCCCTGCTCGCTGGCGACATTGCGCCCGACGATGCCGAGCTCGCAAACGCCCTGAGCGATCAGGCCCGGAATGTCGTCGTCGCGCACCAGCAACAAATCGATCGGCATGGTCTCGCCGAAGCAGAACAGCTTGTCGCGGCTCTGGCGGAACTTGAGCCCGCAACGGCCGAGCAGATCCTGCGAGGCCTCGGAGAGGCGCCCGGATTTCTGAACGGCGATGCGCAGGCGGTCGCGGGGTTTGGTCATTTTTCGTCAGTAAAAAGTGAAAAGTAAAACGTAAAAGGGAAGAGCGGAGGGGGTGGGCGGGTGAAGCCCATTAGTGCGCTCAATCGTGGCCGGTGTGGGGCCAACGGCCCTTGCGCCGCAGACGCTTGGCCGCCAGCGCGTAGCCACCGTGATCGCCGACCAGGAAACGCGCGACGCGACCGATCGTCGTGACGCTTACCGCAGTGCGATCATGGATCTCGCGGTAGGCAATCTCGTCCATCAGGTAGGGCACCACTTTCCAGCGGTCGGTCAGCGCTTCCAGCTCTGCCGGGGTGGTCAGGTCGCGCAGGAAGGCGCGCATCTCATCCACCGTGCGCAGCGCCAGCAGGCCTTCGCACAGGAAGTCCAGCGGGGTGATTTCGGTGGCTTCCGGCTGCAGCGCGCGACGCTTCATCGTGTAATAGCGCGTTAGTACATTGTCGAAAAGCATAGACGCCGACTTCGCTGCAGGTCAAGTCGCGCGTTCGGCATGGCTTTGCGCGCTATCCCGGGCAGTAGCAGCCACGCGGCACCGCCGACGCTACCAGCCCCGCCTCGGGCGGCAACCAGTTGCCGCCAGCCACTCCATGGCTCTCACCGAACATGCCGCAAGGCATTGATTTAGAAGAGGTAAATTCGGAGGGCAAGAGGGCACGAGGGAAGAGGGCACGAGGGCACGCAAAGGCGCGCCTTCGCACCGAACCGGCTCTTTCGTGCCCTCGTGCCCTCGTGGCTTCGTGCCCTCCAGCTCGATGCGCGAATAAGCGCACCGGCAGGGGCGACCGGGACTCTCACCGAACATGCGCCAAGGTGTTGAATTTCATACATTTTCAGCCCGTGCGAAACGACGACCCTGTGATTGAGTACGCAAAGGACGCAAAGGACGCAAAGACAGCAAGTGCCGGGGATACCCCAGCGCTGTATCGCGTTTGATTTCCTTTGCGTCCTTTGCGTCCAAAACACAGTCCGCGATTTTGCGAGAGTCACGGTTCGATGCGCGAATCAGCGCACCGCCAGGGGCGGCCGGGACTCTCACCGAGCATGTCGCAAGGCATTGATTTAGAAAAGGTAAATTCGGAGGGCAAGAGGGCACACAAAGGCGCTCCTTCGCACCGAACCGGCTCTTGCGTGCCCTCGTGCCCTCGTGGCCTCGTGCCCTCCGGTTCGACGCGCGCACAAGCGCACCGCCAGGGGCGACCGGAACTCTCACCGAACATGATTTAAGTTTCTGAAATACAAGACATTTTCCGCAAAGGACGCAAAGTAGAGCCAAATCCATAGGCGGATGCGGGCGTATGGCGACTCTGCGCAACCTAGGACGCTTTTGCCTTCTTAGCGTCCTTTGCGTCCTTTGCGGACAAGAAACAGGCACCGGTCCGCGACAGTTCGATGCGCGAATAAGCGCGCCGGCCAGGGGCGACCGGAACTCTCACCGAACATGTCGCAAGGCATTGATTTAGCGATGAAGAAATCGGAGGGCATGAGGGTACGCAAAGGCGCGCCTTCGCACCTAACCGGCTCTTGGGTGCCCTCGTGCCCTCGTGGCCTCGTGCCCTCCAGTTCGATGCGCGAATAAGCGCACCGGCAAGGGCGACCGGAACTCTCACCTGGACGCGGACCGACGCAGGCAGCCGATCTCCGCGCACGGCCGCACCACCCTGTCTTTCGACCTATGTACGTATGATATCTTGGTGATATCGTTCTAGCACCAATGGAGGAGAGTGCCATGACCAAGGAAATCCAGAAATCCACCCTGCCCGGCATCCCGATGCTGCTGCTGCTCATCGCCAGCATGCTGGTCACGGTGTTCCTGATGATCGGCGCGGCCGGCAAGGGTGCAGTGGTGCCGGCGCTGCTGCTGGGCCTGGCCGGATTCGTCGAGTTCTTCCTGCTGTTCGGCCTGTTCATGGTGCAACCCAACAACGCTGTGGTGCTGCAGCTGTTCGGCCGCTACATCGGCACCACCCGCGAAGAAGGCCTGCGCTGGGCCAATCCCTTCTACTCCAAGCGTCCGGTCTCGCTGCGCGTGCGCAACTTCGAGTCGAACAAGCTCAAGGTGAATGAACTGGAAGGCTCGCCGATCGAGATCGCATCGGTGGTGGTCTGGCAGGTGGTCGATTCGGCCGAGGCGCTGTTCCAGGTGGACGACTACGAGAACTTCGTCCACGTGCAGTCCGAGTCCGCGCTGCGCCAGATGGCCACCACCTATCCCTACGACCTGCATGACGAGGTCAAGATCGCGCTGCGCAGCCATTCCACCGAGATCTCCGAGCACCTGCAGAAGGAGATCCAGGAGCGCCTGGCGCAAGCCGGCGTCAAGGTGATCGAGGCGCGCATCAGCCACCTCGCCTACGCGCCGGAGATCGCCAACGCGATGCTGCGGCGGCAGCAGGCCAACGCGGTGATCTCGGCGCGCACGCGGATCGTCGAAGGCGCGGTCAGCATGGTGGAACTCGCGCTGGCGCAACTCAGCGCACGCGGCGTGATCCACCTGGACGAAGAACGCAAGGCAGCGATGGTCAGCAACCTGTTGGTGGTGCTGTGCAGCGACAACGACGCGCAACCCGTGGTCAACACGGGCTCGCTGTACGGTTGAGCCGCGATGGCCGAGCGCAAAGCCTATCCGCTCAGGATCAGCGCCGAAGTGCTCGACGCGATGCAGCGCTGGGCCGACGACGAGTTGCGCAGCCTGAACGCGCAGATCGAATACGTGCTGCGCGATGCCCTGCGTCGCGGTGGCCGACTGAAGGGGCGCGAGCCGATGCCGGCCGCGCCCCATCCGCAGGACGACGACACTGGATCCGAACGATGAGAATTCTCCCTCCTTGCCTCGCCCTCGCCGCCCTGCTCTGCGGCGGACACGCGCAGGCGCAGGCGACTGCCCCCGGGCCGGACTGCGGCACCCGCGCCGAGGCGGTGCTCGCCGCCCTCGACGGTGGCCAATACGATCAGGCGCGTGTCGATTTCGATGCACGCATGCTCGCTGGCCTGGGTGCCGACAGCCTGGCCCAGGTGTGGAAATCGCTGCCACTTCAGGCCGGAGAGCGACGCTCACGCGGCGAATTGCAGACGCGCAGCGAGGGCGGCAGCGCGGTCGCGGTCATCCCGCTGGAGCATGCCAAGGCCTGGCTCGAACTGCAGGTCCATTGCAGTGCGGACGGCAAGGTCTCCGGGCTCTGGGTGCGTCCCGGGCGCGCACCGTCGCCGAAAGAGACCGCGGCCAGCGCCAGCCCCGACTGGAGCGAGCGTGCCATCGAAATCGACGGTGGCGGTCCCAAGCTGCCCGGTACGCTGTCCCTGCCGACCCAGACGGTGGTGGCCGGCGTGGTGCTGGTGCATGGCTCGGGTCCGCACGACCGCGACCAGACCATCGGCCCCAACCGGGTGTTTCGGGACCTGGCCCACGGGCTGGCGCGCGAGGGGATCGCCGTACTGCGCTACGACAAGCGCACCCTGGTCGCTCCGGCCGGCTTCGTCAATGCCACGTTCACCACGCGCGAGGAAGTCACCGACGACGCGGTCGCGGCCGTCGAGTTGTTGCGCGCCCAGCCGGAGCTTGCGGATCGTCGCGTCTATGTGCTCGGCCACAGCCTGGGCGCGCTGCTGGCGCCACGCATCGCCGCGCAGGCCAAAGCCGACGGCATGATCATGCTGGCGGCGCCGGCGCGGCCCCTGCACGAACTGATCCCGCGCCAGGTGAACTACCTGATCAACCTCGACGGCGCCGTCAGCGACGAGGAAAAGAAGGCTGAAGCGGAGACCTCGGCAGCCATCGCACAAGTGCGCGCCCTGACGAAGGCCGACGCGAGCAACCCGACGCCGATCCTCGGCCTGCCGGCCGCCTACTGGCTGGACCTGCATGCCTACCAGCACTTCGCGCAGGCCCGCGCGCTGGAAAAGCCGATTCTGCTGCTGCAAGGCGAGGCGGACTACCAGGTGACCATGAATGAGGACTTCCAGACCTGGCAGCACCAGATGCGCGGCGCCAAGCAGTATGTCGGCAAGAGCCATCCCGGCCTCAACCACTTGTTCATGCCGGCCGGCACGCCGCCCGGGCCGGACGACTACCAGAAGGCGGGGCATGTGGATGCCGGCGTGATCGAGGACATCGGCAACTGGTTGCGCGATACGGCGCGGCGCTGAGCGGGCACGAGGGCACGAGGGCACGAGGGCACGCAAGAGCGTTCCAGGACGGACGCAACAAAGGCAAACGGGCGCCTGGGCACGGGGTCCGGGTCGCGACAGCCACCCGACCGCCACTTGGCCCAGATGATTTTCTGTTTGCACTCTTTGCGTCCTTTGCGGACAAGAACAGCAATCGGGGAACACGCGAAATCCTGACGGGCGAACCAGGGCATCGGCAAAGGCGGCCGGCGAGCACGGATTCACCCAGCCGCGACAATCAGCGATCCTTCGCCACCCCCTTGTCCTGGTGATTCGCGATGCCCTTCCTGTATGGCCTGCTGCTTGTCCTGCAGATCGCCTGTGTAGTGCACATGGTGCGCAGCGGCAGGCCCTACTGGTGGGCGTGGATCGTGATCTTCGTGCCGGGCATCGGCGTGGCGGCCTACCTGATCACCCAGGTGCTGCCGGATTTGCAGAACGATCCGCGCGCGCGCCGCGCCGCGCGGGGCCTGGCCAAGCGTCTGGATCCGGAGAAGGATCTGCGCCGCCTGCGGACCGAACTCGAGCGCGCCGATACGGTGCAGAACCGCCTGCGCCTGGGCGCCGAATTCCTCGAACTCGGCGCCGCGGACGAGGCCGAGACGATCTTCCGCGAAAGCCTGCGCGGGATGCACGCGACCGACCCGGACATCCTGCTCGCGCTGGCCAAGGCGCAGTCGGCCCAGGGCAAGGCGGGTGAGACGATCGCGACCCTGGACACGCTCAAGGCGGCCAATCCCGGCTTCAAGTCGCCCGACGGTCACCTGCTCTACGCGCGTTCGCTCGAAGGACTGGAGCGCACGGCCGAAGCGCTCGCCGAGTACGACGTACTGGAAGACTCCTTCCCCGGCGAGGAAGCGCGTGTGCGCAAGGCGGAACTGCTGCGCGTCCTGGGCCGTGATGCGGATGCCCGCGTGGTGCTCGAAAAGGTCATCGAGCGCGCGCGCATCGCTCCGGACTTCTACCGCAAGGCGCAACGCGAGTGGGTGGACCGGGCGAAGCAGATGCTGCGGGGGTGAGCCTAGCGCGCGTAGCCCGATGTGCGGCGCCAGCCGCTCACCGGGTGCTTGCCGCAAGTACCCGGTGAGCGCGCAGACGCGCGCACATCGGGCTACGCGCCCTCCCCCGCTACTCGCAACTCCGCCGCAGCGACAGACCTTGCGCGATCTCGCCCCAGTCGAAGGCCGACACCGCCTGATCGTCGTGCACCGCATAGAACACGCCCGAAGGAAAGGCCGGACTCGCTTGCATGCTCAGGTGGATGCCGTCGGTGTTGCTGGTGTTGCGACCGGAGAAGCTGCCGAGGTGCTTGAGGCTGACGCGGTCGAAGACCTGGAAACGGTTGCCGTCATCGCGCTGGTCGGTGGCTACCCAGTAGCCGCTGCCGTCGGGGCAGCCCCACAGCGCGATGCCTTCGGCCTGGCCGTCGAAATGGCTGGGATCGAGGTCGATGCCCAGGTACTGGCCGCCCATGTCGTAGACCCGCAGCGTGCTGCCGGTTTCGAGGAACTCCTCGGCGATCAGCAGGCGCCCGTGCGGCGGGTCCCCGTAGATCGACTCGACCCAGCGCAGTGCGCCGCTCGCGCTGGTATCGCCGAAACTGCGGGTGTAGTCGACCGTCACCGCCGCGCCGGCACGCCGCATGCGGTACAGCTTCACGCGCTCGGACAACTGCTCCAGCGGCGGTGGCCTTCCGTCCGCCTTCTGGTAGCTGTCGGTGACGTAGACGTCGAACTCACCCTCGCCCTTGCGGTCGATCCACAAGCCGTAGGGCACGCGCAACTCGCTGGCGCCGAAGATCGCGAGCGGCCGGAAATCCGGCAGCGAGAGCACCTGCACGCGATGGTTGTCGCGCTCGACCACCAGCAGCAGGTCCTCGATGACCGCGATGCCATTCGGGCGTTCGAACTGGCCAGGCGCCGTGCCCGGACCGCCGACCCGGCGCAGGTTCTGGCCGGTGTCGGCATCGAAGACCACCAGGTTGTCGACATCCTTGGCCGACGCGAACAGCCAGTGGCCACCATCGGGCGCGCGCCAGGTGGCGACCGAATCGATGTTGTCCGCAGGGCTGGGCGTGGTGGTGTAGCGCTCGACCAGGCGCAGCCCCGCGCTGGTGTCGGCACGCTGCGGGCCGGGGGCGGCGCAGGCCGCGAGCAGGCTCGCGAGCAGGCCGGTGAGCAGGCTTCGAGTGGGGTATCTGGTCATCCGTCGATGCTATCGCCCTCGCCGGTCGATGTGAGCCCCGGGATTACTCAAAACCATTCGCAAAGATCATCGGCGCATCCGGCGCACGCGCGAACACCAGCAAGGTTGCGCTGTAGCCGGGCACACTGGACAGGGACAGGGTCGTGCCGGCAACCGGCAGCGCGTTGGCCACCTGAGCATAGACGCCTGATGCCAGACGCCACGCGCTGTAGCTCTGGACCGACAGGCCTGCCAGGCTGACCTCGATGCTGCGCGCCGACGGGTTGCGATTGAACAGCAGCACGCGCAGCGGGCCACCCGCCTGGTCGACCGCGTAGGCGCCTACGAGGTCCGGCTGGCTGGACGTGGCGGGTATCGAATCGCCCAGCACGCGGGTGTGGGCGCCGTCGTAGTCGAGGTACATCCGGAAGGCGTGCTCGCTCAACGTGCCGTCATTCGGTGCAACCCAGCGGGTGGCGTAGTCGACGCCTTCGCGACCGAAGATCGCCAGCAACTCGGCCTGCGCGATGGCGCCGGTGACGCCGTTGTCCGGCCCCCACTTGTACTCGGTCAACGCCAGCTTGGTGCCCGGACAGTGCGTATCGATGGCGGTGCGCGCGCGCCGCAGCAGGTTGGGATTCGGATAGGCGGTCTGGCCGATCCACGATTCGCTGGTGTAGCTGGCGTCGTACAGTTCGCGCAGCGAGCGCAAGCGGCGTGCCTGGACATCAGGCTGCTCGCCGGCGGCGACATCGTTGTCGAGGCCATCGATGCCGGCGCCCTGCGGGTAGTAGTGCAGGTCGAGGTAATCCACCAGGCGCACGCCGCCGGGACCAGGCTCGGCGCACACCCGCTGCAGGTACCACTCGACGAAAGGCGTGCCGCCATGCGCCGTGCGGTCCGGCCCTTCGAAACAGTTGCCGAGCGCGGCATCGGCGGCGCTGGTCCAGAAATCGCACCAGCCCCAGGTCACCGGGCCAAAGATCTTCGCACCCGGTTCGACCGCCTTGATCGCCAGCGCGCGGTCGCGACCGCGGGTCCAGACTTCATCGTAAGTCGGCGCCTGCGGGTGCACATCGCGGTGGGTGGAGTCCCACAGCATCGGCTCGTTGTCGAGCGAGTAGAACTTCATCCCGCCCTGCGCCGCCGCCCCGTGGCGCGCCCGCAAATGAGTCACCCAGTCCGCGGCATAGGATGGCGGCGCGGCCTTGGAGGTATCGGCCGGGTTGTTGCCGACGATCTTCCCGCCCTGGCAAAAGGGTCCGTTCGCACACAGGCCGTTGCCGGAATCGGCGCTGCACCAGTTCGGCGGATTCGGCAGGTAGAAGCGGCATTCGTCCATCGTCTGCGCACCGTACAACTGCTGCGAGAAGCCCCAGGCCTTGAGCCGCGAGTCCTTGGGCACCCAGCCGATGGTCGGGATGGTGACCAGCGGCTCGCCGCCCTGCGACTTGGTCGCCGCGATGAAGGCATTCGCGCTGGAGCCGTCCGGAAGGTTTTGCCCGCTGCCATCCGGGATGTTCTGGTAGAAGTAGTCGTTCGCCGTGTTGTGCACGTCGAACTGCCAGTTGTAGCGCGTGGTGCTGTTGCCGCCCGAGCGGCGCGTGGGATAGCGCAGGTCGGCGTGCTGCGCATCGGAGCCGAAGTTGACGCCGTAGATGTTCGGATCGATCGGACGCCGGCTGCCGCCGAGGTCGATCGTGACCGTCACCGGGCCCGGCGGCGGCCCGCCGGCTTCCAGCACCACATCGTCGATGTGGATCGCCGCCTGGTTCGCGCCGCTCTGGTCCTGCAGGATGATCCCGTCGAAGGTGCCCGCCGGCGCGCCGGCGCCGGTGAACGGCTGCCAGACCTCGCGCCATTGGCCGGCCGCGAGCGCACCGCCGCTGACGATCTGGTTCAGCGGCCGCTCGAAGACCACGGTCTGGCCGAGCTGGAATGTCAGCCGCAGGTTCTGCCCGCCGGCACTGCCGCCGTGCACCCACAGGCGCAGCCCGGTGTAGTCGGCGAAAGCGCGCGCCGCGCCGGGCGAGGCGAAATACAGCCCCTCGAAGCTGTCCGGCTCCATCGAGATCGCGAACTGCCCGGCATGCACCGGATCAGCCGACGCCAGGTTGACCGTCGCCCAGCTCCAGTTCTGCCAGCCATTGCCGAGGGCATCGGTGTACACCGTGCTTTGCGCGGCGCCCGCCAGCGGCGCCAGCAGCAACACCCAGCCAAGCATCCTGCGCACGCGAGTCTCCTGGTGCCTGTCGAGGCGAACCAATCTACGCCAGCACGACCGGGGAAGGCGGACCTGGGTCACGACTGCGAGGGTTGCGCCTGCTTGAGTCCGGTTGTGGGTTGTGGGTTGTGAGTTGTGGGCAGCCGAAGCAAAAGCTCAGTGCGCGCGCCGGAGCGAAAGGCGGCGCCGCGCCTCTGCTGCCCACAACCCAGAACCCACAACCCACAACCGGACTCAAATCGCCCACCACCGCTCACCCCACCCGCTTGGGCATCTGGATCTGGAATTCGACGCCCTTGCCGGGGGCGCTGATGCAGTCGAGTGAGCCGCGCAGCAACTGGGTCACGAGGTTGTAGACCACGTGCAGGCCGAGGCCGCTGCCGCCCTGGCCGCGCTTGGTGGTGAAGAAGGGATCGAACACGCGCTGGCGCACGTCTTCGCTCATGCCGACACCGTTGTCGCGGTACAACAGCAGCCATTCCTCGTCGTAGCTCTCGCATTCGATGCGGATCTCGCCGCGCGCGATGCCGTCGAAAGCGTGGATCAGCGAGTTCATCACCAGGTTCACCACGATCTGGCTGATCGCGCCGGGATAGGTGTAGATCCGCAGATTTTCCGGGCACTTGATGCTGACAGTGTGCGGGGTTTTCTTCAGCGCCGGCCCCAGCGAGACCAGAACTTCTTCCAGGTAGGTCCGAAGATCGATCTCGCGCGCCTGCTCGCTGGACTGGTCCACCGCGACCTGCTTGAAGCTCTTGATCAGCTGGCCGGCGCGGCGCAGGTTGGACAGGATCAGCTGCGCACTGCTCAGCGCCTCCGACTGGTAGGCATCCAGGGCGCCGCGCGAAACCTTGCCTTCTCCCACCAGTTTCATCAGTTTACGGGTCTCGTCCTCCAGGTGCGAGGCCGCAGTGACGCCAATCCCCAGCGGCGTGTTGATCTCGTGCGCGATGCCGGCGACCAGCCCTCCCAGTGCCGCCATCTTTTCCGACTCCACCAGTTGCCGCTGGGTGAGTTTCAGCTCGTCCAGGGTGAACTGCAGCTCGCGGTTGGACAGCCGGAGCGCGCGCGTGCGCTCCTCGACGCGGTGCTCGAGTTCGTCGTTGAGCTTGCGCAATTGCTCGGCCGCCTCGGCGCTGGCGCTGACATCGCGGCTGGTGCCAACCATGCGCAGCGCACGCCCATCGGCATCACGCTCCACCGCAAAACCGCGCGACAGCACCCAGCACCACATCCCGTCCAGCGTGCGCATGCGGAAGGTGTTCTCGTAGAACTCCGACTGCCCCTGGATATGCCGGGTCAGTTGCGCCAGTACATCCGGCTGGTCGTCCGGATGCACCTCGCGCAGGAACTCCTCGCGGCTGGCGAAGCGCACTGTCGCCGAGGCGCTGATGATCGGCAGGATGTTCTCGCGCACCATCCTGCCGGTTCGCAGGTCGAGGTCCCAGAGTTCATCGCGGCTGCCCCACAGGGTGAGCTTGAGGCGCTCCTCGCTGCGGCGGATCGCCTCGGCGACCGAACGCTCGCGTTCCCATCGGAGACGGGTGCGCAGCAGCGCTGCCAGGATCAGGATGGCGAGGACCAGCGCATACAGTCCCAGCGCGCCGGGCGAGCGCCAGGGTTGCGGCTCGATCGTCAGCGCCAGGGTCGCTTCCGGGCCGTAGCCGCCACTGTCGTCGTCGCGCACCCGCGCGCGGAGCCGGTACTGTCCGGGCCCCAGGTTGTTCCAGGCGGCCGTCCGCGAGAGCTGGACGTCCTCGATCCAGTCCTCGTCCAGCCCGTCCAGCCGGTAACTGAAACGCAGTCCATCGGGATTGGCGTAGTCCAGCGCCGACAGGTCGATGGCGATGCTGGAGTGCTCCGGACCGAGGATCAGCTGGTCGACCGAATGAATCGCCTGCGAGAGCGGAGAGCTCGGATCGAAGCGCTTGAGCCGGACTTCCGCGTTGTCCAGCCGCAGGTCGCTGAACACGGGTTGCGGCACGCGTCCGCGCCGCGGCAAACGATCCGGGTGGAAAGCGAGCACGCCGCGCAGGCCGCCGAAGTAGATCGAACCGTCGGCGCCGCGCGCGACACTGCCGATGAAGTAGCCCGAACGGTCCATCCCGTCACTGGCGCTGAAGCGCTGCACCTCGCGAGTGGCCGGGTCATAGGCATTGACGCCGACCGTAGTGCCGATCCACAGCCTGCCGTGGGCGTCCTCGACCAGGGTGCCGATCGCATCGGCGCCGAGTCCCTCGCGCTTGCCGACGGCGTCGAAGCGCAGCGTGCCGTCCTTGCGGCGGCTGACGCGGTTGACCCCACCACCCTGAGTGCCGACCCACAGCGTCCCGTCGCGCGCCTCGATGATCATGCTCACCGAGTTGTGGCTGAGCGACTCGAGGTCCCCCGGGCGCTCGCGATAGTGCTCGAAGCTGCCGCTGGCGCGGTCGAAGCGCGCCAGGCCGGCGCCGAAGGTGCCGATCCAGAACTCGCCGCTGGCAGTCTCGGCCATGCTGTAGACATTGCCCGACTGCAGGCTGCGTGGATTGGCCGGATCCGGCGCATACACCTCGAATCCGTGTTCGTCGTCGATCCAGCGCGCCAGTCCGCCGGTCTCGAACCCGACCCACAGCGAACCAGCGCGGTCCACATGGAGCACCTGGACGACATTGTCCGGCGGCGCGCCGGGGCGCCCGTCGTCGCGCCGGAAATGATCGAAACCGCGACCGTCCGCGCGCATCCGCGACAGTCCGGTGCCCTGGGTACCGACCCATAGCCGCCCGTCCGGCGTACGCGCGATCGACTGCACCACGTTGCCGGCGAGCGAGGCCGGATCGGATGCGTCGTGCACCCAGCGCTGCAGCACGCCCTGCTCGAGGTCGTAGTGGACCAGTCCGCCGCCTTCCAGCATGCCCATCCACAGGCTGTCATCGTGATCCCGCCAGAGCGCGCGCACCGGACTGGCCGGCAGGCTGGTGCGATCGCGCCCGTGCGATCGGATCAGGCGGACGACCTGGGTAGCTGGGTTGTGGATCGAGAACCCCCCGGTCCAGGTGCCGATCCAGATCAGCCCGTCGCGGTCCTCATAGAGTGCAGCGATCCGGTTTGCCGCGGGGCTGCCGGCGTCACCGGCGTCATGCCGCCAGGACAGGAAACCATCGCGAGCCGGCAGGTGGATCGCCAGGCCGTTCATCGTCCCTACCCACAACTGGCCCGCACGGGTGGTCAACAGCGCGCGCACCTGGTCGTCCGGCAGGGTGCCGTCGACCCCGGGCTGAGCGCGGTAATGCGCCAGCAGATCGCCTTCCGGCGACAGCCGCAGCAGGCCAAGACGGGTGGCCCCAACCCAGACTGATCCATCGGCCGCGAGCGCGAGGGCCTGCAGGTCCGCCAGCGCATGTGTCCCGGCACCGACCTTGGCGAAACTGCCGTCCTGCGATCGGTAGCGCCAGAGACCGCGGCTGCCGGCCAGCCAGACCTCGCCGGCGGCGCCTTCGACCATGCTGCGGATCACGCCGAGCTGGTCGGGCGGCGGCCCCAGCGACTGGAAGCTGGTGGCCGCCGGCGCAAGGCGCTGCAACGCGCCACCCGAGGTGGCCACCCACAACCGGCCGTCGCTGGCGCGCATCAGGGCGGTGACGCCGTCGGCCGCGAGGCTGCCTGGCTGGTCCGGACGATGGCGCCAGGCCTGGATGTCGTCGGTGGCGGGATCCAGCCGGCTCAGCCCGCCGGCCATCGTGCCGACCCACAGCGCGCCGTGCTCGCCGCGCGCCAGCGACGTGATGTGGCTGTCGCCCAGCGCATGCGGATCCCGGCGATCGCGGTGGTAGGTGCGGAAGGCGTAGCCGTCGAAGCGGTTGAGCCCATCCTGGGTACCGATCCAGACGAAACCCTGCTCATCCTGCAGGATCGCCCGCGCCGTCACTTGCGACAGCCCGCTGGCGATGCCGAAATTGCGAAAGCGCACGGAATCGACCGTAGCCGCCGCGGCGCGCTCGCCGGCCAGCGCGAACCCGCTGGCGAGCATCAGCCACCCGGCGAGCAGGCCGCGCAGCATCACGCGTCGCCTTCCGGCCGGTTGCCGGTGCGTCCGGGCGCCACGCGCGGCAGTCGCAGGTGGAAATGGGTCCCACGACCGAGTGCGCTGTCGCAACTGACCCTGCCGCACAGCACCTGGGTGGCGAGGTTGTAGACGATATGCAGGCCCAGGCCGCTGCCGCCACTGCCGCGACGGGTGGTGAAGAAAGGCTCGAAAACCCGCTTCTGCACGCTCTCGCTCATGCCCTTGCCGTTGTCGCGGTAGTCGATCACCACGTCATCGCCGTCGGTGCCGACCTCGATGTCGATGCGCCCACCCTGCTGCTCGTCGAAAGCATGCACCAGCGAATTGATCACGAGGTTGACGAGGATCTGGTAGAGCGCGCCAGGATAGGTGTCCATCACCAGATTCTCGTCGCCGCGGATCTCCACCTCGGTGCGCTGTTTCTTGATCCTGGGATGCAGTGACATCAGCACTTCGGAAAGGTATTCGCGCAGCTTGAACACTCGCCGCTGCTCGCTCGACTGGTCCACCGCGACCTGCTTGAAGCTGCGCACCAGCTGGCTGGCGCGCTCCAGGTTGCGCAGCACCAGGTCGCTGCTCTGGCGCGCCTGGTCGACATAGCGATCGAGCTCGCCGCGGTTGACCTTCCCGCCCGCCACCAGTTTCGCCAGCTGCTCGGTTTCGTGCTGCAAGTGGGATGCCGCGGTCACTCCGACCCCCAGCGGCGTGTTGATTTCATGCGCCACCCCCGCGACCAACCCGCCGAGTGCCGCGAGCTTCTCCGACTCGACCAGCTGCCGCTGTGCCCGCACCAGCTGATCGAGCGTGCGCTTCAGGTCCGCATTGGCACGCTCGAGCGCCTCGGTGCGCGTCACCACGCGCGTTTCCAGCTCTTCGTTGAGGCTGCGCAGGTCTTCCTCCACCTGCTTGAGCTGGGTGATGTCGCGGTTGGTGCCGACCATGCGCAGGGCGAGGCCCTTGCTGTCGCGCACCAGCACGCGCCCCTTGCCGAGCAGCCAGACCCAGCCGCCGTCGGCACCGATGGTGCGATAACTGCACTCGAAGTGGTCGACCTCGCCCTTCAGGTGCGCCAGCAGGTTCTCGCGCAGGCGCGCCTGGTCCGCCGGGTGCACATGGTTCATGTAGTCGGCGAGCTTGGGCACCAGCACATCGGTACTGAGGCGGATGCTCGGCAACGGGTTCTCGCGCCGGATGCGGCCGCTGCTGAGGTCGATGTCCCACATCTCGTCGCCGCTGCCCCACAGCGCGAGGTTCAGGCGATCCCGCGACGAGCGCGCCGCCTCCTCGTTGGCGCGCAGCTCGGTGATGTCGAAGGTGGTGCCGACCATGCGCAGCGCGCGTCCCGACGCATCGCGCGAGAACACCCTTCCGCGCGACAGCAGCCAGCGCCACTGGCCATCGACGTCCGAGCTGCGGTAACTGCATTCGAACAAGTCGCTGCTGCCCTTCAGGCACGCCGACAGCATGTCGCGGAAACGCGGCTGGTCATCCGGGTGCACGAAGGGCGTATACGCCTCCAGGGTGTCGGCCTTCGCCTTGCGCGTGACATCCAGGTGCTCCAGCCGGTTGCGACGGCTGAGCTTGCCGCTGCGCAAATCGGCATCCCACAACTCGCCGCGGCTGCCCCACAGCGCGTATTTCAGCATCGCCTCGCTCTGCGCAAGGGCGTCCTGGGTGTGCTCACGCTCGTGTGTGCGCGAGCGGTAGCGCCAGGCCAGCAGGGCGATCACACTCGCAAGCAGCAGCGCATAACCCAGGCGCGCCCAGGGGCCCAGCCACGGTGCAGCGAGCACCTCGATGGCCAGCGAGCGCGCGCCGATCCGCTGCGCGCCATCCCAGGCTTCCACCTCGAACTGGTACTTGGCGCTCGGCAGGCCGGTGTATGTGGCGGCCCGGCGCGACGCATCGGTGTCGATCCAGTCCGTGTCCCGACCGAGCAGGCGATAGCGGTAGTGCAGCGTTTCCGCCCGCCGCAGGTCGAGCGCGGCAAATTCGATGGCCACCATGTCCTGATCATGCCGCAGGCGCAGGGCGGTGCTGTGCTCGATGGCGCTCTCCAGCGGCGAGTCGCCCACGCCGGGCAACATCGGGCGATTGCCGATGCGCAATTCCGTCAGGACCACCGCGGCCGCTTGCTGACGGAAAGCGACGCTTGCGGGTTCGGCGATGCTGACGAGCCCCTGCGAGCCGCCAAAATGCAGCCCTCCGGCCGTATCCCGCGCCGCCGAGGCCACGAAGAAATCCGCCGCGAGCAGGGGATCGCGGTCGCCCAGGCATTCGAAACGCGCGTGCGCCAGGTAAAACAGGCACAGTCCACGGGTCGTGCTGACCCACAGGCGACCATCGCCGCCATCCAGGATCGCACCCACCATCGACGATGCCAGTCCAGCCTCCTCGCTGTAGCTGCGGGCCGCGACCGGCTCCCCGGCCGCGTCGCGCTCGATGCGGGTGATGCCGCCGCCCTGGGTGCCGATCCACAACACGCCGTTGCTGTCCTCGGTCAGGCTGGTGACGCTGTCATGCGTCAGAGCCAGGGCTGCCGGCCCCTTGCGCGTCAGGGCGCCCCAACGCTGGGTGCGCGGGTCGTACCAGGACAAGCCTGCCCGCCGCACCGCAAACCAGAGGCGGCCATCGGCGCTCTCCAGGATGTCGTTGACGGACGTGCCGAGAGGCCCGCTGCTGCCGGACGGATCCACCGGCCAGTTGCGCAGTTCCTCGCAATCGCGGCACAGCGAGTACACGCCGCCGCTGAGCAAGCCTATCCATAGCGTGCCATCGCGATCGATGCGCAGCGCCTGCACGCCATTGGCCGGGAGTGCGCGGGGACCGATGCCAGTCGGGATGCGCCGCACACCGGCATCGTCGCCGAACCAGTCCAGCCCACCGCGCAGGTATCCGACCCAGACACCGCCGTCCGCGGCGAGAATGCCGGTCACATCGCCGGAGGCCAGGCGCGGCTCGGGACCATCTTCGGCAAGGTGCCGCAGCACCCGCCCGGCGCGATCCAGCTGGACCGCGCCGCCGCGATCGACCTGGCCGATCCAGATACCGCCATCCTTGCCGCCTGCGAGCGCGTTGACCGCATTCGTGGGCAGGCCCCAGGGCGCGGGATCTCCATGCCGTTGCACGCGGATCAGTTCGGTTTCAGGGTCGAAGCGCGCCAGGCCCCCAGTCCAGGTGCCGATCCACAGCAGGCCGCGACGATCCTCCAGCAGCGAAACCACGCGATCCCCGGGCAGTGCCGCGCGATCGCCGGGACGATGGCGCCAGGCGGACACGCTGCCGTCCGCCTCGATCCTTCCCAGCCCCTGCGCCATGCCAACCCAGAGCCGGCCGGACGCATCCTGCAACAGTGATCGCACCGAATCGTCCGGCAGGCTGGCACTGTCGGTCCCCTTGCGCAGCCGGCGCACCACCCTCCCTTGAGCATCCAGCAACAGCAGGCCCTGGTTGTTGCTGCCGATGGCCAGCCCGCCGTCAGCCAGCGGCAACACTGCCTGGACAATGGTGCCCGGTGGCAGCACGCCGGAGAGCAGTACGCGGGTGCGCTTGCCGTCGGGGTCCAGTTCCCAGAGCTCATCGTCCTGCGCGACGATCAGGCGACCGTCGGTGCGCAGGTACAGCACCCGCTGCCGGTTCGCAGGTGCAGTCAGCCCCGGCAGGGCCTCGAAAGCGCGGGTTTCCGGGTCCAGCCGCTGGACCCCCCCGCGACGGGTGGATGCATAGACCTGGCCATCGGCGCCGGCGTGCACCGCGATCACCAGGTTGTCGCGCAGTCCGCCGCGCTCGGTGTCGAAACGCTCGACTCTGCCGCTGGCGGGATCCAGGCGGTTCAGTCCCCCCTGGGTGGCCGCCCAGATGCCGCCATCGCGATCTTCCGCCAGCGCCAGGACGTAGTTGTCGCCGAGCGATGCCGAGTCTGCTGCACGATGGCGCCAGACCTGGAAGCCGTAACCGTCGAAACGGTTGAGTCCGTCCTGGGTGCCGATCCAGAGGAAGCCGTGGCGATCCTCCAGGATGTCGGTCGCCGACACCTGCGAAAGGCCGGCCTCAGTGGAATAGGTGCGAAAGCGCACGTCCACCGGCGCTGGCGCGGCCAGGCCCGTCGAGGAAAAACCCAGGCAAGCAACGAGCAGCCACAGCCACACCCGCGCCAGCGTTGCCGCAGACGCCGCGGGTACACCAGGCAGTGGCGCCGATTCCCCCATCCCCGCAGCCTAACGCAGAGCCGCCCCGTCCGCGATAGCCGACCTTCCACCATCGGACGATCCACGGCTCATGCTGCACTGCCATAATGGCGCCCCTTCCGCACGCCCAGAGGATTGCCCATGAGTTCGTCCAACGTCGTCATTGTCGGCGCCAAGCGCACGCCGATCGGTTCCTTCAACGGCGTGTTCGCCGGCGTCCCCTCGCCGACGCTCGGCGCCACCGCGATCAAGGCCGCGCTGGAGCAGGCCGGCGTCGCACCGGCCGATGTCTCCGAGGTGCTGATGGGCTGCGTGCTGCCGGCCGGTCTCGGCCAGGCGCCCGCGCGCCAGGCATCGCTCCAGGCGGGCATCCCGGTGGCCACCGGCTGCACCACGTTGAACAAGGTCTGCGGCTCCGGCATGAAAGCGGTGATGCTGGCGCACGACGCGATCAAGGCGGGCTCGGCCGAAGTCGTCGTCGCCGGCGGTATGGAATCGATGACGAATGCGCCCTACCTGCTGCAGAAGGCGCGCTTCGGCTATCGCTTCGGCCACTCGGAATTGCTCGACCACATGGCGCTCGATGGCCTGCAGAACGCCGCCGACCGCAAGGCGATGGGCGAGTTCGCCGAGCTGTGCGCCGGCAAGTACACCTTCACCCGCGAGGACCAGGACGCCTTCTCCAGCGAGTCCGTCCGCCGCGCTATCGCAGCCCAGGCCAATGGCGACTTCGCCGACGAGATCGCAAGCGTGACCGTCGCCGGGCGCAAGGGCGACGTGGTGGTCGGCGCCGACGAGGAACCGCCGGCTTGCGACATCTCCAAGATCGCCAGCCTGCGCCCGGCGTTCAAGAAGGACGGCACGGTTACCGCCGCCAGCTCGTCGAAGATCTCCGATGGCGCCGCCGCCCTGGTGCTCACCAGCGAAGCCGGAGCCGCCGCGCGCGGCCTCAAGCCGCTGGCGCGCGTGGTCGCACATGCCACCCACTCGCAGGGGCCGGAGTGGTTCACCACCGCCCCGGTGGGCGCGATCCAGAAGGTGCTGGCCAAGGCCGGCTGGAACCAGGACGAGGTCGACCTGTTCGAGATCAACGAGGCCTTCGCGGTGGTCGCGATGGCGCCGATCCGCGAACTCGGCATCGACCACGCCAAGGTCAACGTCAACGGCGGCGCCTGTGCCCTCGGACACCCGATCGGCGCCAGCGGCGCGCGCCTGCTGGTCACCCTGCTGCACGCCCTGCAGCGCCGTGGCGGCAAGCGCGGCGTGGCCACCCTGTGCATCGGCGGCGGCGAGGCGACGGCAGTGGCGGTCGAGTTGGCGTAAGGTCGGACGCGGGAGCACGACGCGTCTGGCGTTGTGCTCCCTGTCCGTCGGATGTGGGTTGTGGGTTGTGGGTTGTGAGCAGCAAAGCTCGAATGCCCCAAGCCAGTCAGTGGGTGCCGACTCTGTCGGCGATCTTTTCCGTCGCCGCAGGGAGAAAATCGCGGCTGAAGCCGCTCCCACAAACTCCCGGCTCACGCGCTCTTGCCGCCCACAACCCACTACCCACAACCCACAACCCGCCACAGCACCCATGACCCCCGGCACTTGCGCCTTGCAATTCCCTGCGAGTTCGCGGCTACAATGGCGCCAGCCGAAACACCGTCGGTCATCCGGCATGCCCGGATCGTAAACACCCTTCCGAGGATTCACCCATGAAGACGATCAAGTTCGCGGCCCTGTCCGCGTCCCTCCTGCTGTTGGCCGCTTGCGGCGACCAGGGCAGCAGCACCACCGAGCCGCCCGCCCAGCCGGCCCCGCAGCAGCAGGCCGCCCCGGCCGCCCCGGCCGCCGACGCTGCCGCTGCTCCGGCCGCCGACGCTGCCGCTGCTCCGGCCGCTGACGCTGCCGCTGCTCCGGCCGCCGACGCTGCTGCTCCGGCCGCCGACGCTGCCGCCCCGGCTGCCGACGCTGCTGCGGCTCCGGCCGACGCCGCTGCTCCGGCAACCGAAGAGAAGCCGGCCGGCCAGTAATCGCCTGCCGCTTTTCGCTGCATCCACGAAGCCCGGCCCAGCGCCGGGCTTCGTCGTTTCTGCTTTATGCTCCGGCGCTCGTTCCACCCTTGCAGGGCGCGCATGAAGAGCATCCCGCTGTTGCTGGTCCCGGCCATCCTGGCGCATGTGCTGATGCTGGGCGCGGGCCTGGAGCAGGCCTGGTTCACCGCAACCCTGCCCTCCGGCGCCGGGTTCACCCTGACCGGCGGCAGCGCGGTGCTGGCGCTGGCTCTGCTGGCGCTGTTCGTCGAGGTGTTCAAGGCCACCTTCAGCGGGCGCGGCTCGCTGGTCGACCATTTGCTGTCGCTGCTGTTGTTTGTGGTCCTGCTGCTGGAGTTCCTGCTGTGGAAGGCAGCCGGAAACCCGGTGGTCGCGCTGCTGGTGCTGGCGGCACTGGTCGATGTGATTTCCGGATTCGCGGTCGGCATGGCGGTGGCACGCCGTGATGTCGGCTTCGTGCGCGACTGATTCAGGACCGACCTATGCCCGCGATCGAAACCGACATCGATACCCGCTCACCGGACTACGCCGCGAACGCCGCGCAGATGCGTGCACTGGTCGACGACCTGCACGCGCAGTTGCACCGGGTGGCCCTGGGCGGTGGCGAGAAGGCACGTCAGAAACACACCGAGCGCGGCAAGCTGCTGCCGCGCGAGCGCATCCGCGGGTTGCTGGATCCTGGCTCGCCCTTCCTCGAACTGTC
This sequence comes from Rhodanobacteraceae bacterium, assembly GCA_016713135.1. NCBI lineage: Bacteria > Pseudomonadati > Pseudomonadota > Gammaproteobacteria > Lysobacterales > Rhodanobacteraceae > Rhodanobacteraceae bacterium. Next base: position 416,674 of record JADJPR010000023.1, read on the forward strand.
GCCGCTCGCGGCGCACGGGATGTACGAGGACCAGGCGCCGTGCGCCGGGGTGATCACCGGCATCGGCCGGGTGGCGGGCACCGAGTGCGTGATTGTCGCCAACGACGCCACCGTCAAGGGCGGCACCTACTTCCCGATGACCGTGAAGAAGCACCTGCGGGCGCAGGAAGTGGCGCTGGAAAACGCCCTGCCCTGCGTCTACCTGGTCGACTCCGGCGGCGCCTTCCTGCCGCTGCAGGACGAGGTCTTCCCCGACCGCGAGCACTTCGGCCGGATCTTCTACAACCAGGCGCGACTGTCTGCACGCAACATCCCGCAGGTGGCGGTGGTGATGGGCTCATGCACCGCCGGCGGCGCCTATGTGCCGGCGATGAGCGACGAAACCGTCATCGTGCGCGAACAGGGCACGATCTTCCTCGGCGGCCCGCCTCTGGTGAAAGCAGCGACCGGCGAGGTGGTCGACGCCGAGTCGCTCGGCGGTGCCGAGGTGCACACCAGCATCTCCGGCGTGGCCGACCATTTCGCCGAGAACGATGCGCACGCGCTCGGCATCGCGCGCGAGATCGTCGCTCACCTGAACCGGCGCAAGCCGATGCCCCTGGCGCTGCGCGAGCCGGTCGCGCCGCGCTATGCCCCCGAGGAGATCTACGGCATCGTGCCGCGCGATACGCGCATCCCCTTCGACATCCGCGAGATCATCGCGCGCATCGTCGACGGCTCCGAGTTCCAGGAGTTCAAGGCGCGTTTCGGCAAGACCCTGGTCTGCGGCTTCGCCCACATCCACGGCTACCCGGTGGGCATCGTCGCCAACAACGGCATCCTGTTCGCCGAGAGCGCGCTCAAGGGCGCGCACTTCATCGAACTGTGCAACCAGCGCAACATCCCGCTGGTTTTCCTGCAGAACATCACCGGCTTCATGGTGGGCCGGAAGTACGAGAACGCCGGCATCGCCAAGGACGGCGCCAAGATGGTGACCGCGGTGGCCTGCTCGCACGTGCCCAAGTTCACCGTGATCATCGGCGGCAGCTTCGGCGCCGGCAATTACGCGATGTGCGGCCGCGGCTACCAGCCGCGCTTCCTGTGGATGTGGCCCAACGCGCGCATCAGCGTGATGGGCGGCGAGCAGGCCGCGAGCGTGCTCGCCACCGTTCGCCGCGACGGCCTGGAGGCCGCCGGCAAGCAGTGGCCGAAGGACGAGGAGGACGCATTCAAGGCGCCCATCCGCGCCCAGTACGAGCGCCAGGGCCACCCGTACTATGCGAGCGCACGGCTGTGGGACGACGGCATCATCGACCCCGCCGACACCCGCCGCGTCCTTGGCCTGGCGATTTCGGCGAGCATGAACGCACCGATCGAGCAGGATCGGTTTGGCGTGTTCCGCATGTAGCGACAGCGGGTGTTGGTGTTGGTGGCCGGTGTTGGCAAACACGGGCAACCAACCCGATCGCACGCGCCCAATCCAACACCAACAACCCATACCAACACTGCAATGTCCTGGCCCTGGAGCACCATCGGCTTAGCAAGCGACGCCACCCCGGCGGAGATCCGCGCGGCCTTCGAGGCGTGGAAGCGCAAGCTGGACGCCGGCGAAGTGCCGGGCTCCGCGCGCGACACTTTCGAGATCGAGCGTGCGTTCGAAACGGCGATCGAGCTTGCCGAGGAACGCGACCCCTCGCACCTGGATGCAAGCCAGTACCCGGATCCCTGGCGCGACCCGGACGCACCGCCGGCCGCACAACCCCCGGCGCTCCGTCCTGAGCATCCGCCACTGGCGTCGGCGGATGTGCTGGCAACGACCGTGCTGGGGCTGGTACGCCAGGCGGCCGACTTCAACGACTTCGCCACCGCCCTCGGGCGGGTACGTGCCTTCGCCGATCCGGCCACCCGCGAGGGCGCCGACCGCTATCTGCGCGACTGGATGGTCGATGGCGGCCAGTTGTCCCCACTGCAAGTGGTGCGACTGGCGCGCGCATTCGGCTGGGAGCCGGAGTCGCCGCCGCTGCAGCCGCACGATCGCGACAGCCAATGGCGCCAGATCGTGCACCAGGCTTATGCCATTGTGTCGCCACCGGACCCGGCCTACACCGGCTCGATCGGCCGCGCCTTCCTGGTGGTCGGCGCGGTCGCCGGCCTTGGCCTCGCCGCCCTGCTGATGCCGCGCGTGATGGCCGGCGGCCTGCGCATCCTGATCCCGGTGGCCTTGGCCGCGATCTGCGCCTGGGCGCTGATCAAGTGGCGGCGGTGAGGGCGGAGCGAGCGGGTTGTGGGTTGTGGGTTGTGGGTTGTGGGTTGTGGGTTGTGGGTTGTGGGCAGCGAAGCTCGCGCATCGAACGCTCGTCGCGCACCCGCGCCTGCGTTTCTTGTCGGCAAAGGACGCAAAGAAGGCAAGTAGAGCCAAGTCGATTGCTGGACATGCATGGCGATGCCGCGCAACCCACGACGCTCTTCTTTGCGTCCTTCGCGTCCTTTGCGGACAAAAAAGGCGATCGGGATCGAGCGCGAATAAGGACTGCCGGCGCGCCGGGACTCTCACCGAACATGCGCCAAGGTGTTGAATTTCATACATTTTCAGCCCGTGCGAAACGACGACCCTGTGATTGAGTACGCAAAGGACGCAAAGGGACGCAAAGGACGCAAAGACAGCAAGTGCCGGGGATACCCCAGCGCTGTATCGCGTTTGATTTCCTTTGCGTCCTTTGCGTCCTTTGCGTCCAAAAACACAGTCCGCGATCTTGCGAGAGTCACGGTTCGATGCGCGAATAAGCGCACCGCCAGGGGCGGCCGGGACTCTCACTGGCAACCGACAACCGGCCACCACTCGCCGTCAACCAGGCGCCTCCCGCCGCGTTTTTGGAAACTGACCTCGCATCGAGGCCTGGCAACCGAAAACAGGAGGGATAACATGGACTTTCGAATGATCCGCCGGCTGAGCGCGGCGCTGTTGGTGGGTGCGCTCGTGACTGGGCCGGCGTTTGCCGGTGGCGGTGCGACGACGCTTGCCCCGGTGGCGGCATCGGCCGGCGCCGCCCATGTCGAGCGCGGCGAACGCGCGCAGCGCTGGCTGCAGGCGGCGCGGGATCCGGCCGTCGCCGCCATCCGCCAGATGCGCTTGATCGAGCGCATCTACCTGCGCCAGAACCAGCCCGAGAAGGCCGTCGCGATGTATCGCGACGTGCTCGGGCGCACTCAGGACACCCTGCTGCGCAATGCGGTGAATGCCCGCCTGGCGCGCCTGGCCGCATGGCAACCGCGCGACCTGGATGCCGCCCTGGTGGAGCTCAGGCGCGGGCTCGACGAGAACCTGGCAAAGGTGCAGTAGCCGGAGGGCACGCGCGAACGCCACCAGGTGCATGGATGCCCCTGCGCCTGGTCGGCATCGAACTGTCGCGCGCTCACGCCTGCTTTTTGTCCGCAAAGGACGCAAAGGACGCTAAGAAAGCCAGATCTCCTTGGCAGCATCTTCCTGCCTCCGCATATCCGCCAATGGATTCGGCTCTCCTTTGCGTCCTTTGCGTCCTTTGCGGAAAAGGTCTTTTGTTTCATGAATTTGAATCATGATCGGCGAGAGCCAACCTTGTCGCCGATCGTCTCCCGTGGCTCGCACAAGAGACCGTGGCTGAAGCCGCGCCCACCGGCTACCCGGGTGGAAGTCGCCCGTCGTGGTCGGCCTGGCGCGCATCCGACCACAGTGCCTCCTGCGCAGACAGCGGCAACTCCTGCAGCGCCTCACCGCTTGCGGCGGTCACCTGCTCCATGCGCCGGAAGCGTCGTTCGAACTTGGCATTGGCGCCGCGCAGCGCGGCGCCGGGATCAATGTCGAGCTTGCGCGCGAGGTTGGCGAGGACGAACAGCACATCGCCGAACTCGTCCTCGACCTTGGCCCGTGCGGCGCCGCTGTCGATCTCGTGGCGCAACTCGGCGAGTTCCTCGTCGAGCTTGGCCAGCACCGCGCGCGCGTCCGGCCAGTCGAAGCCGACGCTGGCCGCGCGCTTCTGCAGCTTGCGCGCACGGATCCACTCGGGCAGTCCGCGCGGGATGTCGCCGAGGATGCTGGCGTCGGCGCGCCCGGCGCGTTCGGCCTGCTTGAGTTCCTCCCAGCGCAGCGTCTGCTCCGCGGCGTTGGCGACCACCGCGTCGCCGAACACGTGCGGGTGGCGCCGAATCATCTTGTCGCAGATCGCCGCGACCACATCGTCGAAGCCGAAGGCGCCCTGCTCGCGCGCCATCTGGGCGTGGAACACCACCTGCAGCAGAAGGTCGCCGAGTTCATCGCAGAGTTCGCCGAGCGCGCCGCGCTGGATCGCGTCGGCCACCTCGTAGGCTTCCTCGATGGTGTACGGCGCGATCGAGGCAAAGTCCTGCTCGATGTCCCATGGGCAGCCACGCTCGCGATCGCGCAGGCGCGCCATGATCGCCAGCAGATCCTCAATCGTGGATCGCGATGCCATCGAGGTAGTCCAGCCACGGCCTCGAGGCGTCGCCCCAGGCGAGAAAGTTATGCACGATGACGTTGTCGCGCTGGTTGTAGCGCAGTGGCTGGCCGCGCTCGTCGACCACGGCGCCGCCGGCCTGCTCGACGATGCACTGCCCGGCGGCGACGTCCCACTCGGAGCAGCGCGAAGCCAATCGGGCGTAGACATCGAGCCCGCCCTCAGCGAGCTTGCCGAATTTCAGCGCGCTGCCCTGCGGTACGCGCTCCACCGCTCCGAGTGCCGCGTAGTAGGCCTCTACCGCGGCATTGCCGTGCGAACGGCTGGCGGCGACTCGCGGGACCTCCGGGCAGGGCCGCTGCACGGCCAGCGCGCGCCGGCCAGCGGCATCGATCCGCCACGCGCCCAGGCCATCGGCCGCCTGCCAGACAGTGCCCGTCGGCGGGTGCAGCAGCAGGCCCAGGCGCACCTGGCCGTCCTCCACCAGCGCGACATTGATGCAGAACTCGCCATTGCGCTTGACGAACTCGCGAGTGCCGTCGAGCGGATCCACCAGCCACAGCCAGCGCGCATCGCGGCGCGCGGCGAACACCTCCGGGCCGGATTCCTCGCTCAGCACCAGCGCCTGCGCGTCGAGCGGGGCGAGCATGGTGGTGAGGCAGCGATGCGAGGCCAGATCCGCGGCGGTCAGCGGCGACATGTCCCACTTCTGCTCCACCTCGAAACGCCCGGAATAGACCGCCATGATCTCGTCGGCAGCCGCCCGCGCAGCGACGGTCACACCCTCGGTCAGTTGTTCCAGCGCGGACGCCGACCAACGCGAGGCGCTCATTCGCCGCGATCCCGGCGCAGCCACTCGCGCGCGAGGAACAGCGCGGCCATCGCCCGGCCCTCGCTGAACTCATCCAGCGTGAGCAGCCCGGACAGATCGTCGATCTTCCACGGCACCACCTCGATCTCCTCCGGCTCATCGCCCGGAAGGCGTTCCTCGTAAAGATCGCGCGCCAGCAGCACGTGGGCGACATGGCTCATGTAGGTCGGCGCCAGCGACAGCGAGCGCAGCTCGAACAACTCGCGCGCGCCGTAGCCGGTCTCTTCCTTCAACTCGCGCTGCGCGCCTTCCAGCACCGTTTCGCCGGCATCCACGCGTCCGCGCGGCAGACCGAGTTCATAGCGGTGCAGGCCGGCGGCGTACTCGCGCGTCAGCAGCACGGTGTCGGCGTCGAGCATCGGCACGATGACCACCACCGGACGCCCCGAGCCATGGATGCGCTCGTAGGTCCGGCGTTCGCCATTGGCGAACTCGAGGTCCATCTGTTCGATCTTGTAACGAGGTTCGACCAGCCGCGATTCGTGGATCTTGGGGAGTTGTTTCATGCCGCCGAGTCTACCTGCTGGCGCGTGGAGGCGGAGTACGGGAGGCAGGTGAAGCGGGGGAGGTGAAGCAAGGGAAGATGAAGCGGGTCAGGGGTCAGGGGACCCCACACCGGGCTTCGGTTGCAGATCCAAGCGGGCCGAAAGCTCCCGGGATGCGGCTCGGCATGGAGGCTCCGGCAACTCGGTCCCCTCCCCCGCTTCACCTCCCCGCTTCATCCGCCCATCGCCGCCAACGCATGCGCATGCATCGCCGGGGTTCCGGCGAGCACGCTGGTGGTAGCGAGGCCGACTGCCCCGCCGGACAGATCGGTGAACACGCCGCCGGCTTCGCGCAGGATGACCACCAGGGCGGCGATGTCGAGGATGTTGACGTCGCTCTCGATGACGCAGTCGATGCGCCCGGCGGCGAGCAGGTGATAGTGCAGGAAATCGCCGTAGCCGCGGATGCGGTGGGCGCCGCGGACCAGGCCGGCGAGTGCCTGCCAGCCGGCCGGGTTGCCGGCCAGCGTCTTCAGGTTGCCGGTGGACAGCGCAGCTTTCGACCAGTTCGTGGTGTCCGCGACCTTGCACGGCACGCCGTTGAGGTAGGCACCGCCACCGCGCCGCGCCCAGGCGGTTTCGCGGTAGGCGCTGGCGTGCGAGACGCCGAGCACCAGTTCGCCGCGGTACATCAGCGCGATCTGGGTGGAGAACATCGGGTAGCCGCGGACGAAGCTCTTGGTGCCGTCGATCGGATCGACCAGCCAGAGGTAGTCGCTGTCGCCGGTGCGCCCGCCTTCCTCGCCATAGATCGCGTGGTCGGGGTAGGCGGCGAGCAGGATCTCGCGGATCACGCGCTCGCTCTCCTCGTCGGCCAGCGTGACCGGCGTCGCGTCCGCCTTGATTCGCACATCTACGCCGCGCGCGTAGTAATACTCGATCAATTCGCCGGCCGCCTGCGCCGCATTGCGCGCCACCAGCAGCGCCTGGTCCAGGTCCAGATTCACAGGGTTTCCTCCGGGACGTTGATGCGTCCCTCGACGATCAACAATCGGCCGCCCTCGGGCCGCGGCTCGCCCACCCACTGCAGTGCCTCGACCACCGGGCCTGCGCTGGCGCGCGGGACCAGTACGGTCTCGCCGCGGTACTGGCCCTGGTCGATGCGCACCGTGCCACGCACCTCGACCTCGCCGTCGCCCTGGTCGGCCACCGTGGCGTCGATCCGCCCGTCGCGGCCATGCGCTTCGATCACCATCGTGCCCAGCCGGGCCACGACCTGGCCGCGCACGCCGGCATCGCGCCATTCGATCCGCGCATCGATCTCGCGCGGCATGCCGTTGGCGGCCAGCAACAGGCTGCCGCCGCTGATGTTCAGCATGCCGGTCGGCTCCAGCGCCGGGATCGCCAGCGCGGGTGCGAGCCAGCCGGCCTCGGCCTGGGCATCGAGGCCGACGATCCGGACCCGGCGGTCGGCTGCCGCGGCGAACACGCCGCCGAGCTTCAGGCCCGGCCCGTCCAGCGCCAGCGTGGCCGCTGGGTTGCCGCCCAACAGGGAAAGCGGCGACACCTGCCACTTGAGCTTGCCAAGCGCCTGGCCGCGCACCGCGACGCGCAGCGCCTCGCCGTTCCAGACGCTGCCACTGATGCCGGAGAGGCGCACATCGGGCACGCGATCGCCCCACCAGCGCCAGGCCAGTGCGGCCGGGAATGTCGCAGTCACCACCACGCCCAGCAGCACAAGGGTCGCCAGGCTTATCCACAACCAGCTTCGTTTCATCGGCGCCAGGAATCATCAACGGGAATGGGGTTTGGACCGCGCGGCGACTCACCAGTTCAGCGCGAGGTCTCGAGGGTCATCGTGGCGTTGACCACGCCCGGCACCAGCGCGCGGTCCACCGACCACTCGCTGATGTCGATGCCCTCGTCGCGGTCCAGGGTCTCCAGCCAGGTGGAGAGGCGGTCGAAATCGGTGCCGTCCATGATCACGCGGACGCGATTTTCGGCCAGCGGCTCGATCCGCGTCTGCGCGTTCATCAACCCGGCGTCGCGCGCGGAGGAATCGATCAAGGCGAACAGCGAACGCACCGGGCGCGGTGCGGCTGCATGGCGCGAGGCGAGGATCGCGTCCGCCTGGGCGCGCGCCTCGCCGCGCTGCTGGTTCAGCGTGGCCACCGCCGCCTGCGCGCTGCTGCGCGCGGCCTCCAGCGGGCGCAGCAGCATCAGCCACCACAGGAGCGCCGCCGCAAGCACGCCGAGCACCGTCAGCAAACGCCGCTCGCGCTCCTGCAAGCTCGCCCACCAGGCCTTCATGCGCTCCTCCGGATGCGGATGCGGCCAATCACTTCCTGGCCTTCGTAGGAGGTGCTGCCGATCTCCACCTGGAGCGTGGCGTCGAGCATGATCTGTTCGCGCAGGCCTTCGAAACGGGTGGCATCCGGGGCGCGGATGGCCACTTCGAGCGCGCCGTCGCCGTAGACGAATCCTTGCAGTACCAGGCGGCTGTCGGCGGTCAGCATCGGCGCCAGGCCCTTGAGCAAGGCCAGCGCCTCGTTGCGCGCGGCGGCGTTGGGGCCGATGCGCGAGAATTCGGTGCGGATCTGGAAGGCCGGGTCGACCATGCGCTCGTCGGGGCCGAACACGCGGCGGAAGTCCGCCTCCAGCTCGGCCGCGAGCGCCGCCTCGGTCTGGCGCACACTCCAGACTTCCAGCGCCAGCGAAACGGTGTGCACGCCGACCGCCACGAGGGCGACGATGGCAGCGATGCGCCACCAGCCAGCCCCGCCGCCGCTGCGCTGCGGCGGGGCGTAATCGCCCTGGCGCAGGTCCACCAGGCCGTCCTCGAGCGGCTGCAGCGAAATCCAGCGCAGCACCGAGTCGATCCGGCTGGCGCGGCCGAGATCGATCTCCTCGCCGCCGGTGGCGAGCACGCGCAGGCTCTCCAGCGGTTGGCCGGCAACCAGCGGGAACAAATCCGCCTCGCAGCCGCCGGCCAGGCCGCCCGCGGCGAAACTCGCGTGGCCGCCGTCCAGCAGCACATCGGCGCCGCGCTCGGGCCCGAGGAAAGCCGCCTCGGGAATGATCCGGTCTGGCTCCAGGCCGAGTTCGCGCAGCCGGCCGAGCAACTCATCGAGGCGCCGACGCTCGACCACCGCGACCCAGGTTTCGCTGCCCGCCAGGTTGAGCGGCGCCACCACCTGCAATTCGCCGATATCGCCCGCCACCCAGTCCTCGGCCAGGTAAGCCAGGCCGACGCGCCACTTCGCGCGCCCGGAAGCAGGCAGCGGCGCACGCCTGAGCACCAGGCTCTCGTCCGCCCAGACCACGAAGACCTGATCCGCCCGCGGCCAGCTGGCCGGCAGCTCGCTGCCGCCCGGCCCATGCACCACCCGGCCCCGCTCGTCGCGGCACAGCCACTCGATGGCGCCGGTCGACGCCACACGCAACCACAGTCGGATCTGGCTCACGGGGAAGGAACGGCGGAAGGCATGGGCGCGGAGTCTAGCGGGTGTGCGCCTATGTTGGTTGTGGGCGCTGGCGCGGGTGTTGGTGTTGGTTGTTGGTGTTGGAAAGGGCGAACTGCGGCTTCGCCCGCCCTCCTGCGACCATGCGGTGATTCCTGCACTTGCGCGCCTTTGCTTGTACCAACACCAACACCAACAACCAACACCCATGACGCCCTGGCGTCATTCGTACGCGGTCTGCATCCGCTGGAGCACGCGGCCGCCGGCGCCGGCGCGTTGCAGCAAGCTCCAGAAGCGGTAGCTGCGGCCGCCGAGTTCGACATCGGAGCGGGCGAGGAAGTAGCGGCTGGAGACCTTGAGGTCCTGCAGGGCCGCCGGATCGAGGGCGATGCCGGCGCTGCCCAGGGCGTCGACCAGTTCGGTCATCGAGCGGTACTTGGCCTGGCCGCCCTGGATCAGGCGCTTGGCCAGGTCCAGGCTGATTCCGTCGGCCAGACTCATCATGCCCGCGGCGCTCATGGTGTTGATGTTGAGGCCGACATCCAGCGGCAGGGCGCTCACTTCCGGGGCGAGGCGCTGGTAGACCTTGTCGTCGATGCCCTTGACCCGGCGCAGTTCGGAGACATGCACGAACGGGCGATTGCCGGCGCGGTACGGCGGATCCGCGCGCAGGTAGTCCAGATCCTCGGCACCCTGCTGCGAAGGCTGGTTGTCGCTGTCGATCCAGTCGCTGACTGCATCCAGCAGCGCCGGCGGCAGTTCCAGCGCGGCCAGCAGCCTTCCGAAGCGTGCCTGCGCCACCGGGTCGCGCGCGCCGTTGCGCACCAGGGTGTTGAGGTTGAAGCGCCCGTCGAGGTCCACTAACGCACCGCCGACCTGGCCGCCCGGCACCGGCAGCGGCGGCAGCGTGCGTGCCCACTGGTCGCTGCGCGTGTCGATGCCGTCGCCGTTGTCGAGGTCGCGCTTGAGCAGCACCAGCGCGAAGTCCTCCATCCCCTGCGCCAACAGGTACGCCTCCTGCAGCCGCGCCTGCGAGTCGCCGCGGCTGATCCCGGCGGCAGTCACCCCGAACAGCCGAGTGGCGATCAACGCGGCGAGCGCCACCACCAGCAGGGCGAGCAGCAGGGCAACCCCGCGTTGGGCGTGGCGGGCGCCGGGCGGTGTGCGGGTTCCGGCTGGCGTGCGTTGGTTGTTGGTTGTCGGTTGTTGGTTGTTGGCGGCAAAAGCACCGGCACGCCGCAGGGCCGTGGGAGCGGCTTCAGCCGCGATCTCTTGCCGGCAACCGCAGGCAAGATCGCGGACAGAGTCCGCTCCCACAGGCCCACGGCACACCGGCTCCCGCCGCCAACAACCAACAACCAACAACCAACAACCCTGCGCAACCCCGTCCCTGCGAGAAGGCGCGCCCGCCGCCTGGTCCAACTTCGACTCGCCGTTCATCGCGGCGACTCCGGCAGCTCGACCAGGCGGATCACCTCGCCGATGTCCTTGAGCGTGAGTGTCACCTCGACCGCGCGCGGCAGGCGCTCGGGCGCGGTGATGCCGGTGCGCGGGGGCCACTGGTCGAGACGCTGGCGCCCGGCCGCCACGAAGCGCCAGCCGATGCGCTCGACATCGCCGAGCACCCGCCGGGTGCGCGAGGTGTCGCGCGGGCTGCGGTCGAGCACCGCATCGCGCGAGCGCCAGAGCGCACCGTCGATCAGCGCGTAACGCACCCGCAACGCCGCGGCGCGCACGCCCTCGCGCGAGCTGGTCAGGTCGAGCACGGTCCATTCGGCGGCGACGCCGCTGCCCACCAGCGCCGGCTGCTCCTCGCCATACGGCCCGCGCGCCGGCCGCGCCAATGCCTGGCGCAAATCGCGCTCGATGCCGAGCACCGCCAACTCCAGCTCGCGCTGCCGCTGCGCCCGCGTCTCCAGGCCCTCGCGGCTGCGCAGCAAGAGGTCGAGGCCGGAATAGGCCATCGTCGCCACCACCGCGAACACCGCGATGGCGACGATCAGTTCGAGCAGGGTGAAGCCGTGGGAAGCAGGAAAGCGGGGCAAGGGGCGGGGGAGGGGGGCGCGGGCGGCCCGCGGGGGGGGGGGCGGGGGGCGGGGGGGGGGGGGGGCGGGGGGGGGGGGGGGGGGGGCCTGCCCCGCCCGCTTGAATGGCCGGGGAAGGGGCGGGGGTCAGGGGACGGAGACTGATGCCCGCATTGCCTCATCGGAGGCTCGCAGCCGACGTCCAAGAATGCGGAGAGCGTCATGAGCGCCGGAGACCTGTCCCCCTGCCCCCCGACCCCAGCCCCGCTTTTAGATCCCCCGCTCATTCCGCCCGATCCCGCCCACTGGCAAAGCCGGTCAGCGTGACCAGCGGCTGGTCCGAGTCGACCGAGGCATCCACCGGGAACACCTGGGCATCGAGGCGGCGGATGTCGCCGTCGGGGGTGTCGCTGACGGTCAGGCGCCAGGGCCACAGGTGGCCAGCCATGCGGCTCTGGCCTTCGCGCACGCCGGGCAGCGGGAAGGGCTCGTTCAAGCGGGTTTCTGCGATCAGGTTTGCCGCCACCCAGCGCGCGTAGCTGCCGTCGCGCAGGATCTCCGCCGCGCGCGCCTGCTCGCCGACCGCGCGCACCGAGGCCGCGAGCGCGATCGCCAGCACTGCCAGCGCGACCAGTACCTCGATCAGGGTAAAACCCCGCGTTCTCACGGCTTTCCGTCCCAACGCCCGAGCTCGCTGACGCCCTCGCGATTCAATGCGACACGCCACCCTTCGCGGGCACCTACAAGGGCGATGACGATGTCGTGCTCGCCGATGTCGCCGGTGGGCGCGCACAGCAGTTGTGGTTTCTCTGGCAGGATCTTCGGCAGCGGCTCGTCGGCGCCCGGCTCGACCAGGGCCAGTCCGGCGCGCACCGGATGGATCTGCAGCGGCCCGCTGCGCTCCACCATCTTCCAGCCATTCGCGCCGAGCTCGTAGCCGGCGTACTTGTCCAGCGCATAACCGAAACCTGCAAACCGTCCTTCGATCACCGCCTCGTCGCACAGCAGTTGCAGCACGCGGTACATGCGCTGCGCCTCGTCCTCGACCGCCCGGTCGCCGGCGGTGCCGCGCGCCGACAGCAACACGGCGCCGGAGATGATGGCGATCACGGCGACCACCACCAGGATCTCCAGCAGCGTGAAACCGCGCTGGCGCATCACCAGTTCCCGATGTCCGCTCCCTCGCCCTCGCCGCCCGGCTTGCCGTCGGCGCCCATCGAATAGACGTCGAAATCGCCACGCTGGCCGGGGCTCAGGTACTGGTAAGGTTGGTTCCACGGATCTGTCGGCAACTTGGAGACATAGGGCTTCCAGTTCGGCGCCGGCGGATTCCCGCTGGGCCGCTGCATCAGCGCCTCCAGGCCCTGCTGCGTGCTCGGATACTGACCGTTGTCCATCTTGTACAGCTGCAGGGCAGAAGCAAGCGACTGGATGTCGCTCGTTGCACGCGAAATCTTGGCTTCATCCACCCGACCAACCAGGTTGACCACCACCACAGTCGACAGGATCGCAATGATCGCGACCACCACCATGATCTCGAGCAGCGTGAAGCCGCGCTGGGCGCGCGTGGTGCGGTACGGCAATCGCATGAACCGGTTCCTGGCAATGTTGCTGCGTCGATCATAGCCGAGTGCCCCGCGGGCGCCGGTTTCGTGCGGATGAAGACGCCGCGCCAACCAAGGAGAACTTCATTTGTCCGCAAAGGACGCAAAGGACGCGAAGAAAAGCTCTTGATTCCCTTTGCATTCTTTGCGTCCTTTGCGGACGAAAAGCAGTTCTCCGCCAGCCGCAGGCCTCGTCCGCACGGCAAGTCACTCTGGCTATCCTCGCAAGATTGCTCACGCCAGGACCGCGCATGACCCGCAACGCCGCCCTCGCCGCACGCGATCTCAAGGTCCTGTGGCATCCGTGCACGCAGATGTCGGACCACGAATGGCTGCCGATGGTTCCGATCGTCCGCGGCCAGGGTTGCTGGCTGGAGGATGCCGACGGCAAGCGCTATTTCGATGCGGTGTCGTCCTGGTGGGTCAACCTGTTCGGGCACGCGCACCCGCACATCAGCGAGGCGGTCGCGCAGCAGGCGGCGACGCTGGAGCACGTGATCCTCGCCGGCTTCACCCATGAGCCCGCGGTGACCCTGGCCGAGCGCCTGCTGGCGCTCGCGGGGCAGCCCTACGCCAAGGTGCTGTACGCCGATTCGGGCTCGGCGGCGATCGAGATCGCCCTCAAGCTCAGCTTCCACTACTGGCGCAACTGTGGCGAGGCTGCGCGCACGCGTTTCGTGGTTCTGGACGGCGGCTACCACGGCGAGACCCTGGGCGCGCTGTCGATGACCCAGGTGCCGCTGTACCGGGAAACCTACGGGCCGCTGCTGCTGCAGCCGCTGGTAGCGCCGGCGCCGGTCGATGGCGGCATCGCCGCGGCGGATGCGGCCGCCGATGCACTCGATGCGCTGCTTGCCGCACACGCGGACGAGGTCTGCGCGGTGCTGGTCGAGCCACTGGTGCAGTGCGCCGCCGGCATGCGCATGCACCACCCGCGGTTCCTGCTGCGCCTGCGCGAGATCTGCAGCCGCCACCGGGTGCACTGGATCGGCGACGAGATCGCGGTGGGCTTCGGTCGCACCGGCAGCCTGTTCGCGCACCAGCAAGCGGGGGTGAAGCCGGATTTCCTGTGCCTGGCCAAGGGCCTGACCGGCGGCTACCTGCCGCTGTCGGCAGTGCTGACCAGTGACGCGGTGTACCAGGCTTTTTACGACGATTACGCCAGCTTGCGCGCCTTCCTGCATTCGCACAGCTACAGCGGCAATGCGCTCGCGTGTGCGGCGGCGAATGCCACCCTGGACCTGCTCGACGATCCGGCGCTGATGCCGCGCATCGAGCGCCTGGGCGCCGCACTGGAGCAGGCGCTGTCGCCTTTGCTTGGCCACCGGCATGTGACGCGGCTGCGACGCACGGGACTGATCGTGGCCGCCGACCTGGTCGATTCCGATGGCGCTCCCTGGCCGTGGCAGCAGCGCCGCGGCCTGCGGGTCTACCAGCATGGGCTGGCGCAGGGCGCGCTGCTGCGGCCGCTCGCCAACACTGTCTACTTCATGCCGCCCTATGCCGCCAGCGAGGACGAATTGCGCTGGCTCGCCGGGGTGGCCATCGAGGGCATCGGAATTGCCTCGCGGTAGTAGCCGTACCCGACGCTCGAAAAGGAAGGGCGTTTGGTCCGCAAAGGACGCAAAAGACGCAAAGAAGATCAAACGCTTTCCTTTGCGTCCATTGCGTCCTTTGCGGACAAGATCTCCTGGCCTGACCGCTTCGCTCGTGGACCCATGAACACAAAACCCACCGCTGCTCGCGCAGCGGTGGGTTTGAAGGGTGTCGCTATGAAGGCAGCGCGATCAGATCGCCTGCACTTCCTCGGCCTGGAAGCCCTTCTGGCCCTTGACGACCTTGAAGCTCACCTTCTGGCCTTCCTTCAGGGTCTTGAAGCCATTGCCCTGAATGGCGCGGAAGTGCACGAACACGTCCTCACCGCCTTCACGGCTGATGAACCCAAAGCCCTTGGCGTCGTTGAACCACTTGACGGTGCCGACCTGACGATCCGACATCTTTGCTATCTCCGAACTTCTAACTGAACTATGGCCTACCCGACACGGGTACACCGGACTACTGGTGTGCAGGGTTACAGCGGCTTGTAGCGATGGAGCGGATCGTTCTGGATCAGCGCCGCATCGAGCAACCGAGGCGACGCCCTGGCATACGCAGCGCGGGCATTGTAACGGAATCGTGAGACCTGTCGATACCCTGAACGAATCGCAAGTGCTTCGAATTCACGCGGCCAGTTCGACCCGATTACGCCCGCCCGCCTTCGCCTGGTACATCGCCTGGTCGGCGCGCTTGAGCGCAGCCCGCGGGTCATCGCCTTCGAGCGCAGCCACGCCGATGCTCACCGTCAGCCGATGCTGATCGCCATCTACATGCACCGGCGTACTCGCGGTGCGTTCGCGCAGGCGCTCGGCGAGTTCCCTGACATCGTCGCGGCTGCCGCCGGGCACGATGGCCACGAACTCTTCCCCGCCATAGCGGCCGAACACCGCAGCGCCCGCCAAGGATTCGCGCAGGCATTGCGCGAAATGCACCAGGCAGCGGTCGCCCACGGCATGCCCGTGACGATCATTGACCACCTTGAAGAAATCGAGATCGCAGACCATCAGCCAGCCCACGCGTGCCTCGCCGATCTCGCGATCGAGCATGCGCCGGTTGGGCAGCCCGGTCAGTTCATCGAGTTCCGCCAGCGCCCACGCGCGGTCGCGTTCGCGCTGCAGCGACAGTGCGCGGTCACCCAGCGCCACCGCCCAGCCAAGTCCCTGGAGCACGCAGGCGAACAGCACCCAGCGGTGCGGATCCTGGGTCTGCGGCAATCCGACCAGGCTGCCGATGCTGAACCAGGCACCGACCAGCACCATCGGCACCCAGCCGAGCAGGAACATTCGAGCGGTACGTCCTCCCGACCACGCAGCGCCCAGCAACAGCCATGCGCTCAGGGTGGCATTCGCACCGAAACTCAGATTGACGAGGTTGAAGCTGAACTGCGCCAGGGTGAAGTGGGAGCGGATGGTGAGCACGTCGACCACGCCCGCGGCGATGCCCGCCAGGGCGATCCACTGCATCGCGCGCGCTCCCCGCGGGTAGCGCAAACCGATGCCACTGACGGCGCGTAGCAAGGTCACCGCGGCCAGCGCGGCAATCGTCGACACCAGCACACCCAAGGCCGCGATCCGTTCTGGCGAAAGATGCAAAAGCTCGGCATTGCGGAAGGCCAGTGGATGCCTGAGCGTGATCGCCAGGAACATCATCTGCAGGAATCCGACATAGGCCAGGTAACCGGGCTCGCGCAGGATCAGGCTGAAGGCGAGGCTCAGGACCATCAACATCACGAGCGCCGAGGCCAATGTCACCTCGTAGATCCAGACGGCGCGTTCGCGCTGATGAAACTGCATCGGCGTCTCGACCCGCAGCCGCGGGTGCACGCCGAGCACCGAGTCGACCACGATGTACAGCGTCCCCGCCGACGCCGCCTGCGGCGACAGCGGCAAACCGGCACCGCGCAGCCCAGCCAGCGCGGGTGCCGGTGCGGTGGATACCGGCAGTTCCTGGATCAGGCGGCCGTCCGCGCGGTAGATCGCCACGCGCTGGCCGCGGTCGCGCTCCAGTACGAGCAGCAGAATGGCGCCGCCCTCTGCCGCCGAGCGATCGAGCCGGTAGAAACGTCGCAGGTCGCGGCCAGGCGCGTCATCCGCCGCCGGGAGCTGCTCGGCCACCGCCAGTGGCAGACTGTCGACTGGCGCCAGCGTCGCCGCCGTGAGCGGAGCTGGCTTGAGCGCCAGCAGGCAACAGAATGCGGCGAAGAGGGCGACTGTCCAGCGCATGCCGACCATCGAGCAACGAGGTTTGTCGAGTCTACGTGCAGCGGATACCTTCGCGCCGGGCAACTGTTAAAGTCACGCAGATCCGGCGTCCGGGGCGTTCCAACCATGTCCAGTGTCCACCGCTACCGCGCCTGCCCGCTGTGCGAGGCGATCTGCGGGCTCGATTTCCGTTTCGACGACGGCCACCTCGCGGCGATTCGCGGCGACGACGCCGATCCCTTCAGCGCGGGCCACATCTGCCCCAAGGGGAACGCGATCCTCGACCTGGAAGCCGATCCCGATCGCCTGCGGCTGCCGCAGCGGCGCACCGCCGCCGGTTGGGAAACGATTGGCTGGGACGAGGCCTTCGCCTACGCCGGCGAGCGCCTGGCGGCGATCCAGGCGGCGCACGGCGCCGATGCGGTGGCCGCCTACGCCGGCAACCCGAACGTGCATCATTTCGGGCACATCGCCTATCTGCCGCAACTGCTGCGCGCGCTCGGCAGTCGCAATGTCTATTCGGCGTCCTCGGTGGATCAGTGGCCGCACCAGCTGGTGGCCTGGGCGATGTACGGCCACCAGTTCCTGATCCCGATCGCCGACATCGACCGCACGGATTTCCTGCTGATGCTGGGCGCCAATCCGGTCGCCTCCAACGGCAGCCTGCTGACCGCACCCGGAATGCCGCGCCGGCTGAAGGCACTGGCGCAGCGCGGACGGCTGGTGGTGGTGGACCCGCGGCGCACGGAGACGGCGGAACTGGCCAGCCAGCACCTCGCCATCCGGCCCGGCAGCGATGCCTGGCTGCTGCTCGCGCTGCTGCAACGGCTGCGGACGCTCGGCCCGCCCAGGCTGGATGCCTATGCCGGCCGGATCCAGGGTTTCGATGAGGCCATGGGCGCCGTTGCGGCGGTCGCGGTCGGCGATATCGAGGCCCGCACCGGCATTCCGGCCACCGCAGTCGACGCACTGGCGCGCGGCCTGCACGCCGCGCCCACCGCCGCGGTGTACGGGCGCATGGGGCTGTCGACCCAGCGCTATGGCAGCCTGTGCCAATGGCTGATCCAGCTGCTCAACCTCTACACCGGCAATCTTGACCGCGCCGGCGGCGTGCTGCCCAACGACCCGGTGTTGCCGATCACCGGCCCGCGCACCTCGAAGGGTCACCGTGGCCGCTGGCGCAGCCGTGTGCGCGGGCTGCCCGAGTTTGCCGGCGAGCTACCGGTGGCTGCGCTGGCCGAGGAGATCCTGACGCCGGGCGAAGGACAGGTGCGCGCACTGCTGACCTGCGCCGGCAACCCGGTGCTGTCGACACCGGACGGGCGCGGCCTGGACCGCGCGCTGGAATCGCTGGAGTTCATGCTCAGCATCGACATCTACGTCAACGAGACCACCCGCCACGCCGACCTGATCCTGCCACCCACCAGCTTCCTCAGCCAGCACCACTACGATTCGGTGTTCAACGCCTTCGCGGTGCGCCAGGTGGCGCGCTGGAACGCACCTTTGCTGCCGCAGCCGGAGGAGGAGCGCGCCGACTGGCAGATCATCGGCGGCCTCGGCGTTGCCTACGCCCGCGCGTGCGGCCGCGAATGGCGCGCGCTGCCGCCGCCGGCGGTCATGATCGAAGCCGGGCTGCGTGCTGCCGGCAAGGTGGATATCGAGGCCCTGAAGTCCGCCGAACATGGCCTCGACCTCGGCCCGCTGGAACCTTCGCTGCTGCGCCGGCTGGAGACCGCCAGCGGGAAGATCGAATGCACGCCCGACTTCCTCGTCGCCGAACTCGAACGACTGCTTGCCGACGCGCCCGCAAGCGATCCGCTGGCACTGCAGCTGATCGGCCGGCGCGACCCGCGCGACAACAATTCCTGGATGCACAACGCGCCGCGCCTGATCAAGGGCAAGCCGCGCCACCAGTTGCGCATGCATCCGGCCGACCTCGCCGCCCGCGGGCTCACCGACGGCGCCCGCGTGTCCGTGCGCTCACGCGTTGGCAGCATCGAGACCGAGGTCCAGGCCGACGCCAGCCTGCGCCCCGGCGTCGCCAGCCTTCCGCACGGCCATGGCCATGACCGCGCCGACATCGGCTGGACCCGCGCCGCCACCCTCCCGGGCGCCAGCTACAACGACCTCAGCGATCCCTTGTCGCTCGATGTTCCCAGCGGGAATGCGGCGCTGAACGGGATGGTGGTGTGGGTGGAGGGCGCTCGACGAGCTGAGCGATGATCGGGCACTGACCGACGACAACCCCGGCGACCCGGAAACGCCGTATGGTGAGGGATCGTCGATCACTTCCTGGGAGCCCCATGGCCAGCATCCAGTTCCTCGGCGCTGCCGGTGAAGTCACCGGTTCCTGCCACCTGCTGCGCGCCGCCGGCAAGAAGATCCTGCTCGACTGCGGGATGATCCAGGGCGGGCGCGAGGAGGATGCGCGCAACCGCGAACGCTTTCCTTTCGACCCGGCCGATATCGACGCGGTGGTCCTGAGCCATGCGCACATCGATCACAGCGGCCGCCTGCCGCTGCTGGTGAAGCGTGGTTATCGCGGCAAGATCCATACGCAGAGCGCCACCGCCGACCTGGTCAAGGTCATGCTGGAGGACGCGGCGCGGCTGGCCGAGCAGGACGTGGAACACGCCAACCGCATGCGCGAGCGCCGCGGCCTGAAGCTGCTCGAACCCTTGTACGAACTGGCGGATGTCACCGAGGCTATCGGCCGGATCCAGGGCGTCGAGTACGACACCCGGATCGAGCTGTTCCCGGGCATCCACCTCAGGCTGCAGGACGCCGGGCACATCCTTGGCGCAGCGATCGTCGAGATCTGGATCGACGAGGGCACCGGCGAGCGCAAGCTGGTGTTCAGCGGCGACATCGGCCCGGACGGCACGCCGATCATGCGCGACGCCACGCCGGTGCACGATGCCGACCTGGTGTTGATGGAAAGCACCTACGGCGACCGCCTGCACCGCCCGCGCGACCAGACCATCGTCGAGATCGGCGAGGTGCTGGACGCCGCGCGCGGCAGCGGGGGCAACGTGATCATCCCGGCCTTCGCCGTGGGGCGCACCCAGGAGCTGCTGTACTGGTTCGCGCACCACTACGAGGAATGGGGCATGCAGCGCTGGCGCGTGCACCTGGACAGCCCGATGGCCTCCAAGGTGGTCGACGTCTATCGCCGCCATATGCACCTGTTCGACCGCGAGGGACGCGCCCAGTGGCCCAAGGGCGAGGACCCGTTCACCCTGCCCAACCTGCGCTTCGTCGACTCGATGGAGGAGTCGCAGCAGCTCAACCGCCAGGCGCGCGGCAACATCATCATCGCCGGGTCGGGCATGTGCAACGGCGGCCGCGTGCGCCATCACCTCAAGCACAACCTCTGGCGCCCGGCGGCGCATGTGCTGATCGTCGGCTACCAGGCGCAGAACACCCTCGGCCGGCAACTGGTCGACGGGCACTCCTCGGTGCGCATCTTCAACGAGATCATCCGCGTCAACGCGAAGATCCACACCGTCGGCGGGCTGTCCGCGCACGCCGACCAGCAGGGGCTGCTGAACTGGTACGGGCACTTCAAGAAGCACCCGCCGGTCTACCTGGTGCACGGCGAAAACGGCGCGCGCGAGATTCTCGCCGGCAAGCTGCGCGCCGCCTACGGTTGCGAGGCCTCACTGGCGCGGCCGGGGATGGAACGCGAGATCTGATCGACCAGCGCGCACAGTGTGTCCCTGCGCGCCGCGTCCGCCGCCTCGTCGAGCGGCACCTCGCTGCGCCCCCACACCGGCGCCGGCCAGGCCGGGTCCGTGCGATGGCGCGCGATGATGTGCACATGCAGCTGCGCGACCACATTGCCGAGCGCGCCGACATTGATCTTGTCGGCTGCGGTTGCCCGCTTGAGTCCCTCCGACAATTCCAGCGTGAGCTGCCACAGTGCAGCACGTTGCGCCTCATCGAGGTCGAACAACTCGCTGGCGCCCGCCACCCGCGGTGCCAGCAGCAACCACGGCCAGGGCACGCGACGCATCGCGCGCACCTCGATATCGTCGATCAGCGCGAGCAGTTCGCTGTCCGCGGCGAGGCGCGGATCGAGATCGAAGGTGGTCATGGGCAAGGAGTCGATCCGATTCGCGGATGCCGCAGCTGATTAATTGTCCGCAAAAGACGCAAAGGACGCAAAGAAGAGCCTGGCAGAGAGATCTTTCGCTTTCCTTTGCGTCCTTTGGTCCTTTGCGGACTGAATGCCTTTGCTCAACCGGCCGACCCGGCAACGCCGGCAGACTCCAGCCAGGAACGCGAGCGTCCGCTCGCGCGCCAGCGCCGCGCTGGCCGGATCGCCATGCGGATCGCCCAGCCGGTTGAAGGCGTGCCCGCGGGATAGCGGAACAAGGGCACCGACGGCAGGCGCGCGGCGATGCGGTCGACGGCCTCATTGGGGATCAGCGCATCGCGATCGCCGAAGTGGAACATCAGCGGCGCCTGCGGGCGCTCGTGCAGGAACTGCGGCACCAGGCGGCCGTAGTAGCTCACCGCTGGCAGGCCCAGCCGGGTGGCGGCGAGGTAGGCCACCACCCCACCCCAGCAATAGCCGACCACGCCCACCGCACAGCAGCCGTGCGCCAGCAGCCAGTCCGCCGCGGCGCGCACATCGCGCAGCGGTGCATCGAATCCGAGCTGACCGACCAATTCTCTCCCGCGCGTCATCCCGGCCTCGTCGCAGCGCAGCTGCACATCCGGCTCGATGCGGTCGAAGACCTGCGGCGCGAGCACCTGATAGCCATCGGCCGCATAGCCGTCTGCCACTGCGCGAATGTGCGGCGTGACGCCGAAGACCTCCTGGATCACGACCAGACCGAGGCCGTTTGCATGAGCGGGAGTGGCGTGGTGCGACCCGATCATGACAACATCTTCCGCGTGGAGTCCTATGTTCATTGCTGCCCGCTGCTTTCGCCAGCTTCGATTCTAGGCTTGGTTGGTTGCCATCCGGGATCCATGCAGTGATGCGGGTGCGCGCCTGAAAGATCAGCGTCCATCCGCTCAAGTTTTTCCAGATTCCGACGACAAGCAAGATGGCGCGGGTGCCCCGGCTGCAAGCTGCAGTCGAAAATGTCCAGGGCGCGCAGGTACAAGTTGCGAGCCTCGCGCCAACGTCCCTGTTGCTTGCGCAAGAGCCCCAGATTGTTGAGAGCCAATCCGAGGTCCGGGTGCCGAGGACCTAACAGTTGATCCTTCAGGGCCAGTGATCGCTCCAGATGTACCCCGGCCTCCTCGAAATCCTGCTTGGCCATGCAGACCATTGCCAGGTTGTTCAGCGTCGTCGCGATCTCGAAGTTATCGCCGGACGCTTCGTAAACGCGCAAAGCATGCCGGTAAACCGGTTCCGATTCCTCGAACCGGCCGAGGCCGTCCAGTAACGCCGCCCAAGCCACGCGGTCCGCCACCACCAAGCGATGATCGTCCCCCAGTACCCGCTCACGTAGCTCGACCGCTCGCCTCGCCAGCGGCTCACCATGGGCAAAGGCGCCTCGCGCATGCGCGAGGCCGCCAAGGTTGTGGTAGAGCGTGGCGAGCTCCGGATGGTCGGGGCCGAGCGCACCAGCAGCAAGGGCGAGCGCGCGCTCGTATGTCGCCTCGGCATGCTCGAAATCGCCGCTGTACTTCGCCAGCAAGCCGAGGTCATTGAGCAAGGGGACCAAGGCGACGGAGTCCCTTCCCAGGCTCTTTTCGGCCAAAGCCATTGCCTGCTCGAAGACTCGCTGCGACGCTCGGTATTTGCCTTCCTCGCATAGCCGGTTGGCGAGTTCATGCAACCGCCGGATCCGGGCATCGCCGTTCATTGTGGCAAAGCGATGGGCGATGGAGGCATCCGCCTGTCCTCACAGACCGCCCACGGTGCCAAGGATGCCCCGCCTGGCTGGTTGTCAGCGAATTGGTGCTTCCTCACTCTCGTCCATCTACTCCCAGCGACTCGTTGTGATTCAAGCGCGTGCTACCGCCAAAGCTCCCGGCCGGATCGCCCCCCTTCACGGACTTCGATAGGTCATTCGATACCGGGAGATCCCTGGGGGATGCAGGTTCGACAGATTCCGAGGATATCCCGGCACCCGGCTCGTTCGTCGTGCCATCCACGTTCTTGGATTTGTCAGACTTGCTCATGGCTTCCTCTCTCCTGCCTCAGGGGACAACTTGCGAATGATGATCGCGACTGACCGGTTCAGGTCAGCGGATGCTGTTCCAGCAATGCTGGGTACCAGGGCCGACAGCTACGCTGTAAGGCGCGAGTGAACACCCTCGACTGCCCCGGCTGAACCGACTGCCGGTCCCCAGACATTACGCACCTTCGCGCCAATGGAGATCAAGCAGCGCGCAAGTTCTGACCGACGCAATGTTCAAGGCAGATCTACCTCATGAAACCGACACGTGATGCAAGCCAGCTCCCAGTCCACCGATACGCACCTGCGGACCTTCGAAGCGGTTGATAAGCTCGGCATTGGATGCAAGATGCCCACTCACCGCACCCGTCACAAAGCCGCCCGAACCGGCTAACCAAAGCGGCAACAGCAACTGGTCGGCCAGATGCTCGCCCACCGGCGCACCGCTGTCGAGCCAGGCCTGCAGCGCGTCGCAGGCCTGGTCGGCCACAGCTTCCGCGGGCACGCCGCGCTGGCCATGTGCTGTGGCCAGCTCGCACACCTGCTCGAACTCGGCGTGGACGCTGAGCACATTGCCTGGCCCGGTGCGGTTGCCCAGATCGCGGTGCGACAGCGCCTCGCGGCGCAGCTTGAAGCGATCGGCCACGCGGGTGATCTCGCGCAGCGCGACATGCTCCGGCACTGCGGCGATCAACGCCTCGGCGCCGATCCCGATGCGCGCGCCGCGCTCGAGGATCTCGACCGGACGCAACGCGCCCGGCACGATCTTCGCAACCACGCGCCCGCCGCCGGCCGGAAACAGACCGACCTTCTCGACCGCGAGCGACACCCGCGCGCCCATGCGTGCGAGCTGCGGCAAAAAACAGCGCTGGATGAAGTCGGCGCTCGGCGCCAGCAGGTTGTGCGTGCCGCCCTCGATGCAGATGCGGCTCTCTGCATCAGCACGCAGCAGCGGCGGCAGCACCGTCTGCAGCACCAGCATCGCGCTGCCGGCGGTGCCGATCGCAAAATGCTGCGCGCCGCCTACCAGCGCGTTCGGCACGAACTCAAGGGCGGTAGAGCCCAACACGTCGCCGCGCACGTCCGCAGCCGAGATCGCCGCCGCGGCCTTCACGCACATCAGGTGCTGACGCATCAGCCCCGGCTTCGCGCGCCCGGCGCGGATACGCTCGATGCGCACCGGCCGCTGCTGCAGCACCGACAGGCTGAGCGCGGTACGCAGGATCTGGCCGCCGCCTTCGCCGCGGGAGCCGTCGATGGTGAGGGTTCGTGCGTCCATGCCGTGCCTCCGGATTCCCTTTCGGTTAAGGGTGTTGGTTATTGGTGTTGGCGTTGGCAAAGCCCGGAGCGAACGACGCGCCCGCTCCTTCCAACACCAACAACCCATACCAACACCTGATTGCGGTGTTGGTGTTGGCAAAGCCCGGAGCAAACGACGCGCCCGCTCCTTCCAACACCAACAACCCATACCAACACCTGATTGCGGTGTTGGTGTTGGCAAAGCCCGGAGCAAACGACGCGCCCGCTCCTTCCAACACCAACAACCCATACCAACACCTCATTGCGGTGTTGGCGTTGGCAAAGCCCGGAGCAAACGACGCGCCCGCTCCTTCCAACACCAACAACCCACACCAACACCCACTAGCCTTTGACGCACACCACCTGCCGCAGGGTATGCACGATCTCCACCAGGTCCTTCTGCGCGTCCATGACCTGGTCGATGGGCTTGTAGGCCGCCGGGGACTCGTCGATGACCGCTTCGTCCTTGCGGCATTCGACGTGCGCGGTGGCCTTGGCGTGCTGCTCCAGCGTGATCATCTGCTTGGCCCTGGTGCGGCTCATCACGCGCCCGGCGCCGTGCGAGCACGAGCACAGGGCTTCCTCGTTGCCGAGGCCGCGGACGATGAAGCTCTTCGCGCCCATCGATCCGGGGATGATGCCGAGCTGCCCGCGCTGCGCGCTGACGGCGCCCTTGCGGGTCACGAACAGGCTCTCGCCAAAGTGCTCCTCGCGCTGCACGTAGTTGTGGTGGCAGTTCACCGCCTCCCCGGTCACCGTGAATCGCTTCGGGACCGCCTTGGCCAGCGCAGCGAGCGTGTTCGACATCATGATCGCGCGGTTCTCGCGGGCGAAACGCTGCGCCCAGTCGACTGCGAACACATAGTCGGCGAAGTGCGGCGATCCCTCCTGGAAGTACGCGAGGTCGCGATGCGGCAGGTTGGCGATGTGACCCCGCATGTCCGCCTGGGCCAGCTCGATGAAGTGGGTGCCGATGGCGTTGCCGACCCCGCGGGAACCGGAGTGCAGCATCACCCACACATCATCCGACTCGTCGAGGCAGATCTCGACGAAGTGGTTGCCGGTCCCGAGCGTACCCAGGTGCGCCAGGTTGTTGGTGTTCTTCAGGCGCGGGTGCAGCTCGCACAGGCGCTTGAAGTCCTTTTCCAGCCCGGCCCAGGCTTGCGTCGCGGTGCGCGGCGGCTCGTTCCACGCGCCCTTGTCGCGGCCGCCGCGGTTGCTCGAACGGCCATGCGGCACCGACTTCTCGATCGCCGAGCGGACGCCGCCCAGCTGGTCCGGCAAGTCCTCCGCGCGCAACGAGGTGCGCGCGGCGATCATGCCGCAGCCGATGTCCACACCGACCGCCGCCGGGATGATTGCGTTGCGGGTCGGCACCACCGATCCCACCGTCGCGCCGATGCCCACATGCACGTCCAGCATCGCGGCCACATGCGGCCACACGATCGGCAGCCGCGCGAGCTGCGCCAGCTGGCGCATGGCCTCGTCCTCGACCGGCACGCCGCGGGTCCACATCTTCACCGGCACCCCGCCGTGCTGGTTCATCTCGTTGTAATTGCTCATGTTCTTCTCCTCGATGGCGGACGACGAATCGTGCGCAAGTCATTCAGTGCTCTACCAGCTGAGCTACGGTGCCATGCGACACCGGCGGGGATCGAACCCGCGACTCCTGCGTTGGATGTAGACCTGCCGGCATTCGTCCGCCGGTGAAACCGAAATTCGTGAAGCGTGGGCTTCGGCGAGCGGCGACAAGAACCACTTTGTGAGACGGACATGTTCAAGATGTAGTCCCACCCGCATTCGCCGCTCGGCGAAGCCCACGCCTGTTTGTTGCCACCGGTGCGACGAGATTGCCGGGACCTCATGTCCGAGGACATGCGCGGAAGTCGAATCCGCTCACCCCGAAGGGCTTCACCAATGTAGTCCCGACGGCATTCGCACCGCTCTTTGAAGCTGGGGAAAGGGTCAGGGGGCAGGTGTCCAACCTCGTCGCCCTGCCCGGCCATGCTGCAAACCGGTCCCCTTGACCCATGCCCCTTGACCCGCTGTCGAGCCGTGACATCACGAACTCAAGCAGCGCTGACACACTCACACCACCACCCGCTCGATCGCATCAACGAGGCGTCCGTTCGCGCGCTCGCCGCGCGAGAAGGCCGCCACCACCTCCCAGACCGCGTCGCCGAAGCCGCCGACGTTGAGCACCTCGCGCGCCTCGGCGACCTGGGTGTTCGCGTACGGCTGCAGATCGATGCACACCAGCTTCGCCTCCGGATTGCGCCGGCGCAACTGCTCCCACGCCAGCGTGGTTGCGGTCTGCGCGCGGCCGGTCCAGTCGGCCCAGCTCTGGTTGTCGGACATGATCACCACCGTGTCCGGCGCCACGCCCTGGCGGTTCAGCTCCTCGATCGGTGCGCTGATCGCGGTGCCGCCGCCGAGCAGGCTCGCCAGCGCCTGCGCAGTCTCCATCACCGTGTTGCGGCGCGGGCGGGCCCACGGACGCACACGATCATTGAACGGCAGCACCCAGGCACCCGGGTTGCGCGCCAGCACCGTCGCCGCCATCAGGCCGGCCACGTCCACGCAGCGCGTGGTGCTCGTCGCACCCTGGCGGAAACCGGTCACCGGCGAGCTCATCGAGCCCGACACGTCGACCGCCACCGCCACCGTGCCAGCAAGCTTCGGCACGTTGTGCACCGCGTGTTCCATCGCCTCCCGCAGCGCTTCGCGGATGATCTCTGGCAGCGCCGCAGTCGCCTTCCAGGTGGTCAGCAGCTGGTACGGAAAGGCACGCGCCTTGTCGATCAGCTGGCTGTCCGCCAGGCGGGTTGCGATCAGCCGCTGCATGGCCCGGTCCGCCAGCACGCCGTGGCGCGCGAAGGTGTTCAGGTTCATGCGCAGCATGGTCCAGCTCGCAGAACGCGCAATCGCGGTCCAGTGGGCCGTGGTCAGCGGCTGCGCGGTCAGCATCTGGAACGGCACCTTCGGCACCGCCCGCGACGGATCGCGCTTGAACGCCTCGAAATCCTGCAGCGCCTGCGGCAGCAACGCCTGGTTGACCTCCTTGCCGATCAGATAACCGTACAGCGCCGAACGCTCGATGGACGCCGCGCGCGGGTGGACCATCTTCACCACATCCGCCAGCGAGGGCGAGGCGCCGACCATCGCGTGCACCAGCGTTTCGTCGCTGGCGCGCTCGAGCCAGCGCTGCACCAGGCGCTTCGGCCGCGAACCGAGGCTGCTGCGCGCAACCAGGCCCGAACGCAGCGCCTGGACGAAGCTGCGCAGCTGCGCGCCGTTGTCGACCACGCGGTCGAACACCGCCTCGCACCACTCGCCGCCGAAGGACGCCAGCCAAGCCAGCAGCACCACCGGCGTGTCCTTCATCCGGCCGTGCTGGCGGGCGTAGACCGCGGTCTTCGCGACAAACGCCGGGCTCACGTCGAAGCAGCGCGCCAGCAACTGGTCGAGCTGGCTTGCGGCATCCGCGTAATAGACATCGTTCAGCGTCCCGGTCAGCGCCAGCTGCGCCAGTGCCTGGCGCGGATCCAGCCCATAGGCCTTTCCACCCGCCTCGTTGACCTGGTTGGCCACCGGCGCGGCACTCGCCGCGAACAGACGCTTGTTCAACATGACACTCTCCTGGGGCATGCACGGGTGTCCGTGCCGACGTTTCGCCTATCTCAAGGACCGTGCCAACCTCGTCTGAAATTCGTATCTCATTGATTTTGCTAGAAACGAAGAATCCTGGCCGCCAGCAGTGTTCCGCCAGGTCATGCGAATTTACGATATGATCGTATCGTCTTTATCCAGATTGATATCCCATGAAGCCCCAGGTCGTCATCGGATTCCTCGGCACCACCATCGATGCCGGCCTCGGCCCGGGGCGCTGGGAGAAATGGCGACCAACGGTGTCGCTGGGCATGCAGCCGGACTTCGCGCCGCAGCGCATCGAGCTGCTGCTGGACCAGCGGCGCTTCGGCAAGCTGGCGCAGCAGGTGGTCGCGGCCCTCGCCACACATGCGCCCGACACCGAGGTGCGGCTGCATGACGTGTACCTGGCCGATCCCTGGGACTTCGAGGGCGTGTACGCGACGATGTTCGACTTCGCCCGCGGCTACGCCTTCGACAGCGAACACGAGGACTACCTGATCCACATCACCACCGGCACCCACGTGGCGCAGATCTGCTGGTTCCTGCTGGCGGAGGCGCGCTACGTGCCGGCGCGGCTGATCCAGACGGCGCCGCCGCGCAAGCAGCGCGCGGGCGATCCAGGCAGCTGGTCGATCATCGACCTGGACCTCGCGCGCTACGATCGCATCGCGCAGCGCTTCGCCCAGGTCAGCGAGGAAACCACCACCTTCCTCAAGTCGGGCATCGAGACCCGCAGTGCGGCCTTCAACCGCATGATCGAGCAAATCGAACGGGTGGCCGGCAAGAGCCGCGCGCCGATGCTTCTGATGGGCCGACCGGCGCCGGCAAGAGCAAGCTGGCGGCGAACGTCTTCGAGCTGAAGAAGCAGCGCCAGGGACTCAGCGGGCGCTTCGTCGAAGTGAACTGCGCGACGCTGCGCGGCGACGGCGCCGGCAGCGCCCTGTTCGGCCACGTGCGCGGCGCCTTCACCGGCGCCGCGGGCGACCGCGCCGGGCTGCTCAAGTCGGCTGATGGCGGCCTGCTGTTCCTCGACGAGATCGGCGAGCTGGGCCTGGACGAGCAGGCGATGCTGCTGCGCGCGATCGAGGACAAGCGCTTCCCGCCGCTCGGCGGCGACCGCGAGATCAGCTCCGACTTCCAGCTGATCGCCGGCACCAACCGCGACCTCGGCCAGGCCGTGCGCGAGGGCCGCTTCCGCGACGATCTCTACGCGCGCCTGAACCTGTGGACCTTCCACCTGCCCGGCCTGAAGGAACGCAGCGAGGACATCGAGCCGAACCTGGACTTCGAACTCGCCCGCTACGCGCGCAGCCACGGCGAACAGGTGCGCTTCAACCGCGAGGCGCGCGAGCGCTACCTGCGTTTTGCCACCAGCGCGGATGCCGCCTGGCCCGGCAACTTCCGCGACCTCGGCGCCTCGCTGACGCGCATGGCCACCTTGAGAGAATCCGGGCGCATCACGGTGGCGGTGGTCGACGAGGAGATCGCCCGCCTGCGCCGCCTGTGGACCGGCCGCGGCGCGGACGAAGCGCAGGGCGAGATCGACTTCGTCGCGCTGCTCGGCGCCGACGGCGCGGAGCAACTGGACCGCTTCGACCGCGTGCAACTGGCCGAAGTGGTCCGCGTCTGCCGCGCATCGAAGTCCCTGAGCGAAGCCGGCCGCAGCCTGTTCCAGGCCAGCCGCGAACGCCGCGGCTCGGTCAACGACAGCGACCGGCTGCGCAAATACCTGGCGCGCTTCGGGCTGGAGTTTGACCGCGTCCACGCCGGCAGCGGCTGAGCGTGGGGGACCCCGCCGGCCTGGCTCGGCTAGAGTCACGCTCGAACGCGCCCGGCGAGACCCCATCGATGACGTCCACCCGATCCCGTACCCGTCGGATGCTCGTGCTGCTCGGCCTGTGGGCTGACCCCGTGATCGCCAGCCCCGAATCGGACCCGTGGGTCCACCCACTGCCGATCTTCCGCGATCGCGTACACGTGGCAACGCCCTGGGTCGACGCGGCGCAGGCGCAGTCGCTGCAGCGCGATCCCGAACAGACGAGTGGACTGACCTGGATTCCGCTCGCCGCCGAGCATGCGCCAGCAAGCGCGCAACTATCGGTGCAGGTCGCTGTGGTGCAAACCGCAGACGGCCTGATCGTGCTGGGCCGCGCTGGCGATGACGCAGATACGGGCGAGTGGACCCTGCAGTGGTCCACGCTGCTCTCGCTACCGCTTCAGCAAATCGGCTGGCAGCGGATCCAGTCCCCGCTGGACAGCGATGCGCAATGCGACCGCCTCGGACTGTCGCCCGTGGACCGGGAAGCCTGTCCAGGCTGGCGCGCCACGCAGCTCAAACACCGCGAACGCCTGCGCCAGGCCTTCAGGCCGGAATGGCATCTGGTTGGCGGCAGCGCCAAGGCGACCCCGCAACCCGACTGGAGTGCGCCCGCGTATGGTTTCGATCTCGTCGAGCCCGCGCCGCCGGGCCCGCACACATTGCACGAGTCCGCCTACGGGCACCGCTTCGCCCTCGCCCTGCCCTGGCCGTCCTGGCCGCTGGCGCCCTTGGGCGTGCTCCGCCACGTCTACCTGCAGGCGCGCTATTGCCGGACCGACGGCGCCTGCGTGAGTGCTCCCGCGGCGGCTGGAACGGCGCTGGCACTGGAACTGGCGCGGCCGCTCACGATTGAGGCCGATGACTGCGGGCAGTCGCCAGCCGATGCCACCGACTCGCCCTGGTACGTGCGCATTGCGGGCAGCCTCCTCCCTGCGGAGTCGGCCAGCTCCACCACTGCCTATCTGTTCCGAAATCCCGGGGGCGGCTACCTCGACCGACCCGACCCCGACCGCACCAGCCCGGAGCTCGCCGAGTTCCGCTTCGAGACACGGCCGCTGACCGCTGGCACCTGGCTGTGCCTGCCCGAGATGCGCCTGTGGCGCCCGCCGCAGGCAAGCGTGCCGGCGAGCACACTGTCGGATGACCAGATTCGCGAGGTCGCTGCCGGCGAATGGCCCGATCCAGCATCGTGGCCGGGGCGACGCCACCCCTACTGGCAAGATCACACGCCGGTCTACACGAGCACCGGCAGCGTCGATATCGATGCCGGGTTCACCGAGCGCACGCTGGACGACGGCCGCCGACTGCTGGTCGAGACCTACCGCGTGGATCCACCGCGCAGCGGCGAGGGCATGAACGGCGCCTGCGACACCGCCCGATTCGCGGTCTGGATCCTGCGGCCCGGTGCGGACAGCCTGCGCCTGGCGGTGAGCATCGGCGGCTACGGGCCCGACCTCTGCGCCGGATCCGGCCTGGAGCACGCCGCGCTGTCGGCTGACGGCCGCAGTGTCGACAGTACGCGCGTCAGCGACAGCACCGAGAACCTGGACCCGGCACAACTGGCCCGATACGAGGCCGGCGAGACCATCCGCATCCGCGAGCGCTACTGCCTCGACGACGAGACCGACAGCTACCTGCCCTGCGGGCGCCGGCTGAGCGTCGAGCCCAACGACAACCCGCCCTGAAGCAAGGCGGCCTTCAACTGAACGATCAACCAGATCAAACGGATGGCCGTCAAGTGCCGCGCGCCGATGCTGCTGATGGGCCCGACCGGTGCCGGCAAATGCGAGATCGCGGCGAATGTCTTCGAGCTGAAGAAGCAGCGTCAGGGCTTGGCCGGACGCTTCGTCGAAGTGGACTGCGCGACCCTGCGCGGCGGCGACGAGGAAATCGCCCGCCTGCGCCGCCTGTGGACCGGCCGCAGAGGGACGAAGCATAAGGCGAGATCGACTTCGTCGCCCTGCTCGGCGCGGACGGCGCGGAGCAACTGGACCGCTTCGACCGCGTGCAACTGGCCGAAGTGGTGCGTCTCTGCCGCGCCTCGAAGTCCCTGAGCGAAGCCGGCCGCAGCCTGTTCCAGGCCAGCCGCGAACGCCGCGGCTCGGTCAACGACAGCGACCGGCTACGCAAGTACCTGGCGCGCTTCGGGCTGGAGTTTGCGGCAGTATCGCGATCCTGATCGGTCGCAACCGCGACCCTTGCCCGATGGTCGTCGCCGTGCCCAGATCGAGCCACTCAGCGCGTCCCATCTGCCTGGATCCGTTCTGGACCGGACGCTCGCTGTGTGCCCGTTGCGCGGTGCGCCACAGCATGCCGTTTGCGCCGCTGCAGCCAGGCGACCTGGAAAGTACCCTGCTGCCAATCGACAGCTATCGCATCCCTGCCGGCACCCGGTTGCAGCATCCCGGCCATGCGGCGGACACGGTGTTGACGCTGCGCAGCGGGCTGGTCAAGGTGGTCGAGGAGCTTCCCAGCGGACGCCACCGGATCCTGCGCCTGCTGCGCGCCGGCGATGTCGTCGGCCTGGAAGCGCTTGCGACGATGCGCTACCAGCATCGTGCGGACGCGCTGACGGAGGTCGAAGCCTGCCGGATCCCGATCAGCGTGATCGAGCAGTTGTCGCGGCTGCGGCCCGAGTTGCACGCCAGCCTGACCCAACGCTGGAGGGACAATCTGGCGCAGGCCGAGCACATCATGCTCGACCTGCTGAGCGGCGAAGTGCAGGCCAGGATCGCGCGGCTGCTGTGCCTGCTCGATGATTTCGACCAGACGATGCCGTTCCGGATGTCGCGGCAGGACATGGCCGCGCTGGTGGACACCAGTCCGGAGACCGCCAGCCGGGTGTGCTCTGCCTTTCTCCAGCAGGGCTGGCTGAAAGAGGAAGGCCCGGGCTTCGAGATCGACCGCGAGGCGCTGCGACAGCTCTGCAAGGCCTGATTGCTGCGCCGACGTCTCCGGATGCGGGGCTTCCAGATACCCCCCTGGGCATGACGCACGTCATACCGTGCCGGCAAGCACATCGGAAACACTGCACGGAATGGCGCCGCCGGCGTCGTCAATCCGGAGCTCACGATGAAACTGCTTCCCTGGGCCACGGCCGCAGTGCTGGTCGCTGCAGGTACTGCGCTCGCCTACGTGATCAACAACAAGACGCTGCTGCTGCACCCTGCCGATGCGCCTGCCGAGATCTCCGGCACGGTCTCCACCGACAAGGTCAAGCTGCTGCGCACGCCCGACGGCACCTTGTTCGCCATCTACGGCGAGGCGCAGGACGTTCCGCGACTGGCCTACGACACCAAGTCCAAAGTGATCCGCAAGCCCTTCGACATCGTGGTCCGCGTGTCGATCGACAACGGCGACACCTGGGGCCCGTCGCTCAACATCTCCAACACCGCGTCGCTGACCTCGGCGCTCGGCATCCTCGAGGGCACCGGCGCGCCGGCGCTGGGGCCGGACGGCCACCCTGACATCGCCAATGACCCGCGAGCCACCGACTACCCGGGCGATTCGGACAAGGCGAATGTGTTCAATGTCGGCAACAACATCATCGTCACCTGGGGCGGCACCTACTGCCCTGGCGGTGCGCAGCGCTTCGTGGTCTATCCGGAGCTCAACGGCATCACCGTTCCGTACAGCTGCATGTACGTGTCGCGCCTGCGCTGGAACAGCACCACGCACGCATTCGATACCGTCTGGCCCGGCGGCCTCCCCTACCTGACCGAGCGCCTGAGCAATGGCCTGCGCGATGTCAAGCAGGATGCCAATCGCGGCAACTCCAGCGCCTTCGTGATCAACTGGCAGGAAGATCCGATGGGCCTCAAGCTCGGCGACGCCGACGGCCCGGGCGATGGCGCCTCGGGCGCGAACGTCAACAACGGCACCGATATCTGGTACGCCAGTTTGCCCACTGCCACGTTCGCGACGTCGTCCTGGGCCACCGCGACACGGATCACCCGCAACGCCAGTGACCTCGGCCCGCTGTCCAGCGCCGGCGACAAGGCCACCCATCCGCCGGGTGACTACGATCGCGGCAACGTCGGCGCATCGCGCGCCAACAT
This sequence comes from Rhodanobacteraceae bacterium, assembly GCA_016713135.1. Lineage (NCBI taxonomy): Bacteria > Pseudomonadati > Pseudomonadota > Gammaproteobacteria > Lysobacterales > Rhodanobacteraceae > Rhodanobacteraceae bacterium. The sequence continues at coordinate 450,313 of JADJPR010000023.1, forward strand.
CGGCCAGATCGGCACCAACGTGATCATCGCCTACGAAGAAACCAAGGGCTCGCAAGGCTTCGTGATCGGCAAGTACATCCGCTACCACACCTTTGTCTGGAACCTGCCCCCCGTCGGCGGCGAAGTCGGTTGCATCATCAGCGAACCGCACGAGAACGCCCGGCGCGTGCGTTTCCTGACGCAGGAGGCCACCAACGATGTGCCGCGGGTCTTCTTCTACAAGCAGGGCGAATACGACCAGGGCGGCCCCTCGGACATCTTCCTGCGTCGCACCACCGGCGGCCAGATCACGCCCGAGTCCCTGAGCCCGCCGGTGGATGCGGTGAACTGCCGCTCCAGCGTGGTGACCGGTGGCAATCCGCAGATCGACATCACGCAGCCGGCGGCGCTGAACTTCAGCGGCAGCGATGCGCTGAAGGGCGGCACCGGAACCGCACCCGGCGCACTCTCCGGCGACAATCCGATCGAGAACGCGCTGGCGCATCGCGGCGTGATCCGCGGCAACACGATCATCGTCGGATACAGCTACACCCCTGATCTGTTCCGCTTCCAGTACCTCGACGACACCGATCCCTACAACTTCTTCATTCGCCGCTCCACCGACGGCGGCCTGACCTGGAGTGAAGCCGTCAACATGACGCCGGAGATCACCGGCCCGTCGCGCCTGACGGTCAAGGAGCCGCGCATCGTCGGCACGCCACCGACCGTCGCAGGCGGCTTGCCCGGCAACACCCAGAACCCGAACGTGATCTACGTGGGTTACGGCCTGCAGACCAATGCCCGGGAACCGATCGAAGTGCCCCGGGACGTGGACATCTACATGATGGTCTCGCTGGACGAAGGCCTGAGCTGGACCCGTGCCAAGGCACTCAGCGCAGGCGACGTTCAGGGGGGCTACAACGATTCGCTCGAGGACTTCGAGACCCAGATCAAGGTGCGTCCGGACGGCCTCGAAGGTCATGTCGTGTGGTCGACCAACGATGGCACCGTCGCCGCTGCCAGCTATCGCCGGATCGATGTGGTCGATCTGCCGCCGGAGCCCATCTTTGCCAATGGTTTCGAAGGCGACTGATCCAACCCGGGGCTGGCCCGGCGCAGGGCCGGGCCAGCCATCGGAAACTGGAAGCTCACTGCCTCGGGCAAGTATTGATTCCCAGCAGCGGGTAAACCGGGCAGAAGCGCATGAATCCGGTGGCCAGCGGAACCAGGCCAGCCAGGCCCCAGAGGGTCTTGGGACCGACGAACACCAGGCTGAGCAGCACCAGGCCCACGACGATACGCAGGCCGCGATCGATCCCACCGACGTTTGCATTCATGACTGAATCCACTGGTTGTTGAGGTGGGGTCAGTCTGGGCGCGCGCGGCGGCGATGTCGGTGACCCAGGTTACACAGGATCGGATGCCGCCACGGCAGCCAGCCGCAGCGGATCGCGCACGACGATCGATTCGCGCGCCAACTCGACCAGTCCGTCGGCAGCGAACTGGCGCAGCAACCGGGTGACGATCTCGCGCACGCTGCCGAGATCGTCGGCCAGCCGCTGATGCGTGGTGTGCAGCGCGGGCCCCTGCTCCACCAGCAGGCGCGCCAGGCGCTGGTCGAGGCGTTTGAAGGCAACTTCGTCCACCAGCGCCATCAGATCGACGAAGCGTTCCGAAAAGATGCCGAAGACGTACTGCCGGAAAGGCGGATGCGCGGCCAGCAGGCGTTCGAACAAACCGGTCGGCACCGGCAGCAGCAGCGAATCCGCATGCACTACGCCGCGGGCGTTGTAGCGGCGCTGGCCGAGCAGGCAGCCCTGGGTAATCACGCAGGACTCGCCGGGCAGCACGCTGTAAAGCAACAGGGCGCGCCCGTTCGCGGCCACGCACGACACCCGGATCTCACCGCCTAGCAGCAGCGGGAATGCGCCGCAGGGCGAACCACGATCGAACAGTGAATGGCCCTGAGGGACGCGGACCGGGTTCAGCGCGGAGAGTTCAGCCGACAGTTCCGACGGCAGCCCACGCAGGCAGGGATATAGTTCGCCGACGGCGGGCAAGCCCTCAGCCAAGCGCCACCTCCGCCGCCACACGCAGGGCCTGCGCGATCGTTGCCAGCGGCAGGCTGGGCGTGCCCGGGCGCTCGACGATGTGCTCGCTGGCATAGGGCACGTGGATGAAGCCGGCGCGCAGGGCACTGCCTTCGGTGGCATGCCGCAGGCGGAAAAACAGCTCGTTGCAGACGAAGGCGCCGGCGGACAGCGAGGGCGCGGCGGGAATGCCCCCGGCGCGCAGGCGGGCGACGATACGGTCGACCGGCAGCGTACTCGCGTAGGCCAGCGGTGCGCCCTTGACCAGGGTCTTGCTGCGCGGCTGGCGGCCGCGGTTATCGGGGATGCGCGCGTCGGCGAAGTTCAGCGCGAAGCGCTCGGGCGTGATCTCGGCGCGGCCGACCGCGAGGCCGGTGGCGATCACCAGCGCCGGATCGCGGCGCGCGATCTCGCGCAACAGTTTCAGCGCCGCGGCGTTGAATGCGGTGGGCAGTGTCAGCGCGCGCACGCGGTGGCCGGCGATCTCCGCGCCGTCGAGCAACGCGCAGGCCTCGGACGACGGGTTGCGCGGGTCGCCGCCGAAAGGTTCGAAGCCGGTCAGCAGGATCTCGCTCATCGGAAACACAGCACTCCCAGCAGGATCAGGTTGGCGCCCAGCAGCGGAATCGCGGTGGGCACCTGGGCGCGGATCACCGCGTTGCGGTCCTTGAGGTCGAGCAACGCCACCGGCACCAGGTTGAAGTTGGCCGCCATCGGCGTCATCAGCGTGCCGCAGTAGCCACTGAGCATGCCGATGGCCGCCAGCGGCGCGGGATCCGCGCCATGCACCTGGACCAGGAACGGCAGCCCGATGCCACCGGCGATCACCGGGAAGGCGGCAAAGGCATTGCCCATCGCCATCGTCAGCAGCGCCATGCCGAGGCCATAGGCGAGGATCGCAACCCAGCGCACATCGAGCGGCACCACGGCGCCGATCGCCTGCGCCAGCGCGTCGCCCACACCGGCCTTGGCGAACAGCGTGCCGAGCACCGCGAGCAGTAGCGGCAGCAGCACCGCCCAGCCAATCGCCTCGAGCAAGTCTCCGCCGCGCGCCAGCGCCACCATGGGCCCCTCGCGGGTCACCGCGAGCGCGAGCACCAGCGCCAGCAGGCAGGCGATGGTCAGCCCGAACAAGGCCGGCGCACTGCCCGCGAACAGCGCCTGGCCGTCGACCTTGAGCAGCGGCAGCGACAGCGTCAGCACGATGGTGCTCGCCGGAATCGCCAATACCGGCGCGAGCAGCCGCGGCCGCCCGCTGGCGCCGCTGGCGGCGGGCGCAATCGCGCTCATCACCGGCAGGCCGAAACCGGCGATCAGTGCCAGCGCCAGCACGCCAACGCCAGCCAGCGCCGGCGGTAGCCAGTCGCCCGCAAGGCAAAGCAGCGCAAGCACCGCGAAGAAGCCCGTACGCGCCCAGCGCGAGGTCCGCGACCGGTCGCGCCATGCCCGCGCCGCGATCAGTGCGAAGTAGGCGCCCAGCAGCCAGTAGATCGGGGTCAGGGACATAGGGGCTTTGCGGGGCACCGGGGCACTCGGACGCGCGGGCAACACGGGAGGGGGACCTGGGCCAGGGGCGCGTTCCGAAGGCACCTTCTGGAAGCGCAACATCGCGGCCTCGCCCGACGAGCATGCGGCTCAGTCCCGCCCCGTGCCCCGCTGTCACGATGCCCGCACCATCAGGGCACCTGCCATCGCCGATCCCGCCACCACAAGCGCCCCGCATGGATCGCGAAGGCGCAAACGGCCGTCGGGATGCCCCACAGGGCGATGTGCAAGGGCGACATCTGGATGCCGCGCTCGGCGAAGAAGGCCTGCATCAGCAGCACCGCGCCGAAAGCCAGGAACAGGTCCTCGCCAAAGAACAGGCCGACATTGTCGGTGGCGGCGGACATCGCGCGGGCGTCCTCGCGCTGGGCGTCCGTCAGCGGCGTGGGCGAGTCGCGCTCGGTGGCGGCCTCAGCCATCGGCGCGACCAGAGGGCGCACCATCGGCGCGTGGCCGCCCAGGCTGGTCAGCCCGAGCGCGGCCGAACCCTGGCGCACGGCGAGGTAGCCGATCAGCAGGCGCCCGGGCCGCGCGCCCTTCCAGCCGGCAATCAGGCGCCGTGCGAGGTCGCGCAGCCCATGCGCCTCGACCTGCGCGATCACCGGCAGCGCCAGCACGATCACCAGCAGGTAGCGCACGTTGAGGAAGCTCTGGCCCAGGGTCTCCAGCCATTCGCGCCAGTGCATCCCGGCGACGATGCCGGCCGCGACGGCCGCCGCCAGCACCACGCGCGCCGGGTGCTGGCGCAGCGCGAACCCGAGCACGACCACGATCACCGGCAGCAGCGCCCAGGCGAGCTGGCCGCTCATGGCGCGCGCACCGCGATGCCGGCGGCCTCGATGGCCGCACGCAGTGCGCGTGCGAGCTGCACCGCCTCGGCGCCATCGCCATGCACGCACAGGGTGTCGACCACGAGGTCCAGCGCGCTGCCGTCCGCCGCGCGGATCGTCTCGCCGCGCGCCAGCGCCAGGCCCTGCGCGCGCGCTGCGTCGCCATGGAGCAACGCGCCGGGCTGGTTGCGCGGGACCAGGCTGCCATCGGCGCAGTAGCCACGGTCGGCGAAGCCCTCGACCAGGTAGCGCGCACCGGCCGCATTCGCCAGCTCACGCAACTCGCCGCGCGGCGGGCCGACAATGGCAAGCGCAGCGTCCAGTGGCATCACCGCATCGACGAATGCACGCGCCAGGTCCGCGTCGCGCGCCAGCATCCCATACAGCGCGCCGTGCGCCTTGACGTGCCCGAGGCGCGCGCCGGCGGCGCGAGCGCAGCCCTGCAGCGCGGCCACCTGGTAGCGCACCGCTGCGCGCAGTTCCGCCGGCGCGATCTGCATCTCACGGCGGCCGAAGCCGACCAGGTCCGGCAGGCTCGGGTGCGCGCCGATGGCGACACCGCGCGCCTGCGCCCATTCCAGGGTCTGCAGGATGGTTGTCGGATCGCCCGCATGGAAGCCGCAGGCGATGTTGCACGAGCTGACGATGTCGAGCAGCGCAGCATCATCGCCCATGCGCCAGGCGCCAAAGCTCTCGCCCAGGTCGGCATTCAGATCGCAACTCGCGCGCATGTCCATGGGTCCGTGGGGATCGCCGATCATCACCCTGCGGCAGGCCCGGGTTCAACCTGGCGTCAGGCGCCAACCCGCAACCGTTCAACGCGGAGACGCAGAGGTCGCAGAGAGAAGCCCTCTCACCGAACATGTCGCAAGGCATTGATTTAGAAATGTAAATTCGGAGGGCAAGAGGGCACGAGGGCACGCAAAGGCGCTCCTTCGCACCGAACCGACTCTTGCGTGCCCTCGTGGCCTCGTGCCCTCCAGTTCGATGCGCGAATATGCGCACCGCCAGGGGCGACCGGGACTCTCACCGAACATCAGACAACTCTCACCGAACATCAGACAACTCATTGATCTGAAGAGCAGTTTGTCCGCAAAGGACGCAAAGAAGAGCGGAAACCGCTTTCGCTTCCTTTGCGTTCTTTGCGTCCTTTGCGGACAAGAAAAGTGGCGCGGGTCGCGAAGAAGTTCGATGCGCGAATAAGCGCACCGCCAGGGGCGACCGGAACTCTCACCGAACATGTCGCAGAGCATTGATTTAGAAAAGGTAAATTCGGAGGGCAAGAGGGAACGCAAAGGCGCTCCTACGCACCGAACCGGCTCTTGCGTGCCCTCGTGCCCTCGTGGCCTCGTGCCCTCCAGTTCGATGCGCGAACAAGCGCACCGACCAGGGGCGACCGGGACTCTCACCGCACATGTCGCAAGGCATTGATTTTGCGTAGGGCGGTGTATCGCGCAGCGATTCACCGCCGGGGCTGGCGGCAAGTACCCGGGGAACGCGCTGCGCGCGTACCACCGGGCTACTCGCGCCTCTTCTCCGCGCTCTCTGTGTCTCTGCGTTGAGCGAGACTATCGGCCCAGGCGATCCAGCGCGGCGATGCGCAAGCGCATCAGGCGTTCGCGGCGCCAGGCCCACAGTCGCCGGGCGGTGTCGAGGCTGATCGGTTCGAAGCGAATCGACGAACCCGGCCGTCGCTGCGCCAGCCGCGCGAGGTCGATGCTCGCGACATGCGCGATGCGCGCGTAGCCGCCGATGGTCTGGGCCTCCGCTTGCAGGATCAGCGGCAGGCCGTCGGGCGGCAGTTGCACCGTGCCTGGTACCACGGGCTCGCTGACCAGCGCACCGGCGTCGTCGATGGCCAACGGCGCACCCTGCAGTGGCGCGGCCATCCGGTTGGCGTTCGGCGACAGGGTGAACGATTGCAGGTACAGCGCACGCCGGTCCCGCAGCAGGTGGAAATGCGCGCCCTCGATCACGCGCAAGCCGGCGTGGGCGTCCAGGTCGAGCAAGGGTTCGCCATCGGCCCACCACGGAGCCGGAAGTGCAAGCGCGCCCGCGCGCAGTCCGCGCAGCCAGCGGGCGCTCGGGCCCTCGGATGGCGCGAACGGCAGTTCATCGCCGGCGCGCAGCAACGGAGGGAAACCCTCGCTCTGCAGGGCACTGCGGCTGCCGAGCACCGCCTCGGGGGTCCAGCCGCCGGCCACCGCGAGGTAGTTGCGCGCGCCCAGTTGTGCAGGATCCAGCGCAAGCGTGGCCCCGGCGGACAGCGCAATCGGGCGCCAGGTGGGCAAGGCCATGCCGCCCGCATGCACCGGCGTGCGCGCGCCGGTGATCGCGATCAACGCCGGCAGGTTGAAGCGCAACAGGCTGCGGCCGAAACCGATTTCGATGGCCGCGGCCTGCGGATCGTTGCCGACCAGCACATTGGCCACCGCGTGCGACCACTCATCGAGTGGCCCGGATTGCGGCACGCCGAGCGCCCGCCATTCGCAGCGCCCAGCGTCCTGGACGCTGCTCAAGGGCGCGATGCGGCGGATCTCCAGCACGCTCAGGGCACCGGCACGAAGCGGACCCGGTCGCCCGGAAGCAACAGCGAGGGCGGCGACCGGACCGGATCGAACAGGCGCACCCCGGTGCGCCCGAGCACATGCCAACCACCGGGCGATTCAGACGGGTAGATTCCCGCCTGCGCGCCAGCGATGGCAACCGAGCCGGGGGCCACGCGCGCCCGCACCGAATCCCGTCTGGGCAGGCGCAGCGCCGCCGGCAGACCCAGCAGATAGGGGAACCCTGGTCGGAACCCGAGCATCGCAACCCGGTAGGCGGCCTCACTGTGCAGGCGGATCACCTCCGCAGGGCCAAGCCCGGTGGCTTCGGCCACGATGCCCAGATCGGGGCCATCGTCGCCGCCGTAGTGGACCGGCACTTCCACCACCCGGGACGGCCCATGATCTGCCTGCGTGGGCATCGCCAGCGAGGCACGCACGCGCGACACCAGCGCTCCGGTTCCGCCGGAGCGCGCGACGGCAGGCAAATCCAGCGCCAGCACCAGGGCCGCATAACTCGCGGCGATGGACCGCACACCGGGCAGGTCCGCGCGCGCCAGAGCCGCGGCCGCGCGATGCACGCCGGCATTGACGCACGCGTCCACCTGCGCGCCGAAACGCAGCAGCAGCGCGGAGTCGCCCAAGGGCCAGCAATCGAAGTCCATACGCCGGAGTATTTCATCGCGCACGCCGATTGCGCCAAGCCGGTCAAGAAATCTCCGGCGAAATGGCCTATTCCGGCGCTCATCTGCGCTACGATTAGCCGGGAGGGGGAAAACCATGGCCAATGCGCGCACGCGCTACGACACCATCTGCGAATACCTGGTGCGCACGCACGAGACCTCGCTGGGGCAGTTGTTTGGCAAGCCCTGCGCGATGATCAAGGGCCATGCGTTCATGGTGTTCTGCTTCGACGGCATGGCGTTCCGCCTCAAGGGACGCGTGCGCCTGCAGGCATCGGCCCTGGCTGGATCGCGCTACTGGGATCCGCTGGGGCGCGACGTGCCGAGCATGGACTGGATCTACGTGCCGGAGGCGCATTTCCTGCGCTGGGACCGTTTTGCGCTGGACGCCGCGCGTTTCTGCAAGGAAGGGTTCAGCGTGCGCGATCTACCGCGCGGATCGGTCTCGGTGGAGGCGCCTACCACCCCCGACCCGGCCGAACGTTCGGTGCGCAAGCTGGTCCCGACCTTCTCCTTCTCCAAACTTTGGGCGCTGGTGCCGCTGGTCGGGCGATCGGACCGCTGATTCCTACCCTGGCGGGCCGGGCCGAGCGGGGTTGCCACGCGCACCGATGCAGGCATCCGCGTTCCGGGTGGTCCCCCATCCCTGGTCGCGCCGACACGCCCGGGTCGGCGCCCGCCAGCGCCCGGCGCGCACGCCGGCTGGTTCTGTTTCCAGCGCCCCTGAGCCATCGCAGCTATCCGGTGGGTGCACACCAGCGCGCACTGGCAAAAGCTGAGAAGATCGCTGAAGCCCGCAGGCACAACCAGGCGATTGGCAACAGTTTCTGGACCTCGCAGCCACTACCGGGAGACGCGGAGGACGCGGAGAAAAGCGAAGAGACAACGTCGATATCGGCCACTGCCTGGCTCTCGGCGAGCAAGCGAAGGGCCGGATCCGCTTGATGTCCAACCGCGCCCCCCGGCCCTCGGCGTTGAAATGACCGCGGCGAGCCGAGCCCCTCTGCATCTTCGCGCCGTATCCGCCATGCCGAAACGAAGAAACGCGAAGGGCGCGGAAGAGAAGCTCTTGGCTGCTCTCCGCGCCCTCCGCGTCTCCGCGTTTGGCCAGTCTGGACGAAGCGGTCAGGACTTCGGCGGTTCCCAGTTGACCTTCTCGAAGGGCCGCAGCAGCCAGCGGCAAAGCGCCGGCAGGAACACGATGGCGGCGATCATGTTGACCACGAACATGAAGGTCAGCATCAGGCCCATGTCCGCCTGGAACTTGAGCTCGGAGAAGATCCAGGTGGCCACGCCAACCGCCAGCGTCAGTGCGGTGTAGAAGATCGCGATGCCGGTGGTCTTCAGCGCCTCGAAGTAGGACTGGCTGAGGCCCTTGCCCTGCTGCATCAGCTCGCGCATGCGGGCGAAGATGTAGATGGCGTAGTCGACGCCGATGCCGACGCCAAGCGCGACCACCGTCAGGGTATTGACCTTGAGGCCGATCGACAATTCGACCATCAGCGCCTCACCCAGTGCGGTCACCAGGATCAGCGGCAGCACGATGCAGGCGGCAGCCAGCGGGTTCTTGAAGCTCAGGATGCACATCAGGAACACCGCGGCGTACAACAGGTAGAGCATCGGTTTTTCGAGGGCGCTGACGGTCTCGTTGATCGCCGCCGCTACACCAACGCTGCCGGTCGCCAGGCGCAGGTTGACCTCATCGGTGCGGAACTCCTCACCTTTCTCTTGCGCGGCCGCCTCGGCTGCTGCGCGCTCGACGCGGAAGTTGATGTCGTAGGCGTTGTTCTTCTCGCGGAAGGCCTTCACCGCATCGACCACGCGGGTGATCGTCTCCGCCTTGTGGTCCTCGGTGAACACCATGATCGGCATCGCGCGGCATTCGGGCGAATCGATCAGGCCGGAGTCGGTTTCCACGCTCGACAGGCTCTGGCGCATCACCTCGGTGTTGCGCGGCAAGGCGCGCCACTTCAGGCTGCCCTCGTTGTAGCCGGCGGTCACGATGCGGCCGACATCGGCCAGGGACACTACCTGCTGCACGCCCGGCACGTTGCGCATGTTCCAGGCGAAGCGGTCCATGACTTCCATCGCCGCGTAGCTCTCGGTGCAGGCGAAAGGCCCTACCTCGGCGATCACGTTGATGATGTCGGTGGACAGGGCAAAGCGCTGGGTGATCAGTTGCGCATCCTGGTTGTAGCGCGCCTCCGGACGCAACTCGGCGACGCCGTCCTGCGCATCGCCGATCATCATCTTGCTGCCGTGCTGGTGCGCGAAGAACCACGCCGTGGCGCCGAGCAGGATGATCACGCCGGCGGTGACCGGGCGGCTGAAGCGCGTCAGGAAGGACCAGATGTGGTCGAAGGCGGTGATCTGTCGCAGGCGATAGGCGCGTTTGCGCGGCAGGTTGGCCAGCTTGGTGTAGGACAGCAGGATCGGCAGCAGGATCAGGTTGGTGAAGATGGTCAGGAACACACCGACCGTGGCCGTGACAGCGAGTTCGAAGATCATCTTGACCGGAATCAGCAGGATCGTGCCGAAGCCGATGCAGCCGGCCACCAGCGCCACCGATCCGGGAATCAGCAGGCGCCGGAACGCGCGTTTGGCAGCCTCTTCGGACGGGACGCCCTGGCGCGTCTGCAACTCTTCCGGGGTACCCTCTTCAAGGCCACCGAAGAAGATTTCGCCGCGATAGCGATTGATCATCTGCTCGCCGTGACTGACGGCGATCGCGAATATCAGGAAGGGTGTCAGCATGTTCATCGGATCGATGCCGAAACCCATCAGGCGCAGCGCGCCAAGCATCCAGATCACGGCAATGAAAGCCGCCACCACGGTCAATGTGGCGAGCTTGAACGACGTCGAGTAGATGAACAGCAGCAACCAGGTGAACACGATGGTCGCGAGGAAGAAGTACATGACCGAGCGCGCGCCATCGGCGATGTCGTCCACCACCTTGGCGAATCCGATGATGTGCACGGTGACGTTGCCGCTCTCCAGCTGGGTGCGGATCGCTTCGAGCTTGTTGCCGATTTCCTGGTAGTCGAGCTTGCCGCCTTCCGCCGCCGTTTCCGGAATCAGTTCGGCTTGCACCATGGCGCCCGAAAAGTCCTTCGCGACCAGGCGACCGACGATGTTCGCCTTGACGATATTGGTACGGATGGTTTCGAAGTCCTCGGGCGTGGGATCGAAACCTGGCGCCGTGGTGGAGAAGTTCGCCGGGATCACGTTGCCACCGGCAAACCCGCCCTCCACGATCTCGACGAAGCGCGTGTTCGGCGTGAATACCGAGCGCACCCGGGCCGGGTCGACTTCGTGGATCGCCTTCACGCCCTCGGTTGCCGCCTCGAGCGCGGTGAAGAACTCCTTGTTGAACATGTTGCCGCTCTTGTCGATCAGCGCCACGAACACCCGATTGGCGCCGCCGAACTCGACCTCGTAATCCACGAAGGTCTGCATGTACTCATGCTGCAGCGGCAGCTGCTTGCGGAAGCCGGCGTCGATGCGCAGCTGGCTGGCTGCGAGCAGGAAGCCAAGCGTGATCAGCGCGAAGATCGCCAGAACAACGCCGCGATTGCCGAAGATGATGCGCTCGAGCACAGGGTAGCCCTGATGGTCGGCGCCCGATCCAAAACCTGCCATGGTCTGATCCCCTCAGTTCGGCTGGTAGGTGGCGAGACCGTTCTCGCCGATCGTGAGGAACTCGCTCTCGGTGATCGGCAACACGGCGCTCATGACGCCACCGTCGGAGAACGTGTAGCCGCGCAATTGCAGCGAATTGGCCGGCAGCAAGAGCACACTGCCGCTGGCGCCCACCAGCACGGCGCGCGCACCGGGTACGGCTGCGCCACCCAGCAACGTCGCTTCCGTGCCGGTTTCCAGGCGCTCCCAGTTGCGGCCGAGATCGGTGGTCAGGAAGGCATTGCCACGCAGGCCGAAAGCAACCACGGTGTCGTTGTCCAGGCCGACCAGGCCGAACATCGAGCCCTCGTATGGCAGGTCGCCGCGGGTCCAGTTGGCGCCGTTGTCGGTGGAGCGGTAGGTCGATCCGGCTTCGCCGACGATCAGCAGGCCGGCAGAGGTGCGAACGATGGCGTTGAGGTGCGGGTCGCCCTCGTCCTCGCCCATGTCGGTGCTCGCCAGACCGGAATCGTCCTCGCCCATGTCTGTCGCCTCGTCGGCCGCGACTGCGGCGGGGGCCGACGCGCCGACCCGGTCGCTGATCGTCTGCACGGTCCAGTTCGCGCCGGAATCCGTGGTACTCAGGAACTGGCCGTAGGCGCCGATGGCGTAACCGCGTTCGGCATCGAGGAAGAGCACGTCAAGCAACGGGCCTTCGGCGGCGGCGTCGTGATGTTGCAGGGTCCAGGTCAGGCCGCCATCGCTGCTGTAGACGATGACCTGGTCATGACCCACTGCCCACAACTTGTTGTCGACCGCATAGACGGAAGTCAGCATGCTGCGGGTCGGTACCGGCACCTGGCGCCATTCGCTGCGCGATTCGGAGACCAGGATGTGACCGCGATCGCCGACAACCACCGCGCGGTCCCGCGCGTTGGCTGCGTCGAGCAGCAGCGACTTCTGGATGCGCGCCACATCGAGGATCTCGGCCGGAGACGACGATGGGTCGGGCCAGTTGGAAGCGCTCGCGGGCGGCGCGGCCTCGTCCTGCGCATTCGCCGCGCCGGCCATCGCCAGCAGGAGCAAGGGTACGACCGGCCATCGCCGCCAGTCGACCAGGTGTCGGTGCTGCCTCATTCGCTTCCCCTCGAATCAGCCCTGTTCATGGAAGAGCACGCGCCGATGGTTCCGCCGCGGTCTCGATGTCCTGAAAACGCGAACGCCAGCCGGGCACACCTGGCCCCGGCTGGCGTCCGTCAACCAACGCTCAGCGGACGCCGCGGCCGCGCAGTGCCTGCGGGGAGAACTTGTCTGCCGAGGTTTGCAGCGAGAAGTCGACCACGGTTTCCATGTTGTCGATGCCGGAACTGATGTAGCGGCCCGACTTCAGGTCGTGGTGCGTTTCCAGCGTGGTCCAGCACATGGGCTGGTCGTAGAAGTTGATCGTCGCTGCCTCGCTGTAGCGCCACAGCTGGTTCTGGCTGTCGTAGTGATCGATCATCACGATCTGCCAGCTGTCCTCGTCGAGGTAGAAGGTGCGGCGCTTGTTGATGTGACGGAAGCCCTGCTTCAGCGTGGCATCCACCACCCACACGCGATGCAGCTCGTAGCGCATCAGGTCCGGGTTGACGTGGCCGGGACGCAGGATGTCCTTGTAGTCCAGGCCCTTGGCGTGGATCTTGTAGTTGTTGTACGGGATGTACATCTCGCGCTTGCCGACCAGTTTCCAGTCGAAGCGGTCGAGCGCGCCATTGAACATGTCGGTCATGTCATTGGTGCGCAGGCCGTCGGACGCGGTACCCGGATTGTCGTAGGCGACGTTCGGCGCCTTGCGCACGCGGCGCTGGCCGGGGTTGTACACCCAGGCCTGGCGCTGCTGGGCTTCCTGGTTCAGCGTTTCGTGGACCAGCAGCACGCTGCCGGCCAGACGCGCTGGTGCCAGCACTTCCTGGTAGAAGTAGGTCAGCACGTTGTTGATGTCGGCGATCTTGTTGCCTTCCTTCCAGTACAGGCCGAGCAGCTCCTCGCGGATGCGGATCGGCGTGTAGGCGCCGGCCGCCGTGGGGGCTGCCTGGTTGGCCCAGCGACGCACCGCAACGCCCTTGTACTTGAGCTTGTGATTCCAGATGACCTGGAAGCCGTCCTGCGGAATCGGGAACGGGATGCCCTCGGCCGAATCCTCGACGCCGGCGCCCTGCCCGATCATCTTCGCCGTCACCGCATTCTGCTTGGTCATGCGGTAGATGCGCTCGGCGAACGAGGCGCTGCGACGGGTCTGGTACACGTCCATACGGAAGGTCGGGTACTTGGCGAACATCGCCTGCTGACCCGGCGACAGCTTGGCCGCGTAGTCCTTGTAGTTGGCCGGCGTGATGGCCATCGCCACCTTGTCGCCCGGGAACGGATCCGGATGGAAATCGCCCAGCTTGTAGGTGGCCGGCGGCTTGGTGATGCCGCCCTCCCAGGCCGGGATGGTGCCCTCCTTGTTGCCTGCCTTCTCGGCGCCCATCGGCGTCAGGTCCCGGCCCAGCCGATCCGCCTGGGCCTGCGGCACGGCGGCCTGCAGACCCGCGACGAACGACAGGCCAGCTATCGCGCCCAGCAGGCGCAGCTTGTGCTTTGTCATGATGATCTCCCCTCCTGTCGACTGGATCAGAACGCGTAACGTGCGGTGAAAGCGACGAAATCGCGGTCGTGGATCAGATTGAAATTGCCGGCTCCCATGAAGCGCGTGTAGCTCACGTCCACCGACCATTCATTGAGGTAGTTGGCCTCGACACCTACCGTCAGCGAGCGGCGACCCTCGAGGAAGTTGCCGCCCGGCCCCGGGGTGATGCCGTTGACGTCGTGGTTGAACGCAAGGCGCGGAGACAGCGTGAACGGCGAACCGAAGGCATTGTTGTAGTCAGCGCGGCCCGCCAGGCGATAGCCCCACGAGAACTGCGTCGGGAAGCCTTCGTCCAGCGTCTGCGGATTGCGGAACGCGCCGGTCAGGAAGTCCGGGCCGCCACCGGTATCGGTGCCGTCACCCTGGTAACGGAGCACCGAGTGGTCCGGCAGGTCCCACACCTTGGTGAAGCCCATTTCCATCACGGCGGAGATCTGGTCGGCAGCCACCCAGTTGTCGGGTCCGATGATCTTCGTCGCGGTGAACTGGAACTGGCTGACTTCGTGGCGCTCCCAGCCGCGGATCTCTTCGCCCGGCGCGTAGCTGCCAAGCTGGCTGATGAAGCGATTGACCGGCTGCGGAATCACTGCGTTCAGCGGGCTGAGCGCAGAGAACAGCAGTTCGACGTCGTCGATCTGCAGCGGCTGGTTCGGGCGATAGCTGATTTCACCCTGCAGTGCGATGCCGGAGCCTTCCAGCGTGGTGTTGAAACTGAAGCCGTAGAGCTCGATGTCCTCCGGGTACTCGGCGAAGTAGCGGGCCGAGAAGGCATTCGAGTTGGTCACCGCCACGCCCGACAGCAGCGGCAGGCGGCTGTGGTAGTTGAGGAAATACAGGCCGAACTCGGTGTTGTTCAGGTCCGGCGAGAAGTAGGTGAACTTGACGCCGTACTGACCGTCGTCGTCGGCGAAGCGGTCAGGATTGCGCGGCACTGCGGCCGAGCAGGCGGTGCGGTCGATGGTGAACAGCAACTGGCCGGCGGCACTGGTGCCGTAGGGGTTCACGCCGGACAGGATCGTCGGGCAGAGATCGTAGTTGCTCGGCTCGCCGACCAGGCCGAAGTTCAGCATCACGTACTCGCCGCCGAGGCTGGCAAAGTCGTTGGTGCTGAAGTAGGTGCCGGCAGGCTCGGGCTCGGTTTGTTCGAACTCGAGCATGTACAACATCTCCATCGACAGGTTCTCGTTGAACGCGAAACTGGCGAAGACCATGTCGATCGGCAGGAAGGCTTCCTTCAGCTCCGAACCGGCGACGCGCAGTTTGGAGATGTCGATCGGGTTGACGACGTTGATGCCCTGCTGGATGAAGGTGCTCTCACCCCAGCTGACCACCTGGCGGCCGAGGCGTACCTGACTGTCCACCGACCCCATCTGGAAGTTCGCGTAGGCGAAGAAGTCCAGCAACTGGGTGTCCTTGCCGACCTTCTGCTTGGCCAGGTCGGAAATATCGTCGCGGCGCTGGTTCTCGTAGTCGTAGAACGACAAGGCGCGGGCGAAGCCACCGAAGTGCTCGCCGTACTGCCAGGAGAGTTCCCCGTTCCACTTGATCGCGTTGCTGAAGACGTCGCCGCGATCCCACTTGAGGTTGCCGTCGTCCGAGTTGACCGAGAAACGGCCCGGCAGCAGGCGCTGCTGGGCATTCGGCAGCTGCGCCGGGAACAGCACGCCGGCAGCGGGGTTGGGCGTGAACAGATTGGCCTTGCCGATCAGGTTCTCGGCGGGCTTCTGCATGCGCGACTGCACGCCGTAGCTGATGGTGTTGGAGGTCGTCAGCGAAAAGTCGCCGTTGGTGTACTCGAAGGCCAGCGCCGGGGTGGCGCCGACCGCGAGGGCCACGGTGACGGCGGCCACAAGCACTCGGTGCTTCGGCGCGCGGGAGGTTCCGGTGAGCTTCATTGTGTTCTCCATGATCGATCCGGTATTCGCGTCGAAGGTCACTGGGCGCGGATGACGCTGGTGTTGGTCACCGGCACCTGGGTGCCGCCCGTCGCCAGCATCGCCGCCATCTGCGTCTGCATCTCGACCGTCGCGGCACCGGAGGCAGCTGGCGACAGCAGCGAACCGTGGTCGCCCTGGATGAAGCGAACCGCGCCGCGGATACCGTTGGCGTTCTGCGTGGTGGCCGTAATCGTGCTCAGGCCCATCGCCGCGATCAGCGGTTCGGTGCCAGCCAGCGGCGCGCCGGTGACCGTATTCGGAATCACCTGGTCGGGCAGCACGCTGCCACCACCGACGACTTCGTGCAGCAGGATGCGTTCGCTGGTGGTCAGGCGGGCGTAGTTGACCGGGTCAGCCGAATCCACCACGGTCTGAGTCACCAGCAGGAACTGCGACAGCAGACCCGGGAAGCTCGGATCGGTCTGGGTGATACCGCGGGCGGCGGCAATGCCGGCGCGGATTCGCGGGCCGAAGGTCGGGCTGCCGTTGAGGAAGAACGCGATCTGGCCGCCCGGCACGCTCAGGACGCCGGTATTCACAGTCGATTCGAGCGCCATGAATGGCGTACCGACAATGCTGCCCAGCGACTGGCCGGTGAACACGATGCGCGAACCGTCGAAGTCCGGCACCTGGTTGCCGTTGACGTCCATGCTCGGGATCGACGCGGCGACCACGAACAGGTCCGCCACCGCCTGGCGCAGGTTGTCGCGCGAGGTCAGCAGGCTGCCGAGGTTGATCGAGTGCGCACCGCTGGAGTCGACCGTGCCATCGGGCACGTAGGCACCGGTGGTCTCGTTGAGGATGTCGACGTCGAAGGTGCGTTCACGCGCACCAAGCTGGGCGAACGGCGTGCCACCGATGTGGAACGGACGGCAGGGATCCGAGGTACGGGTCGGGTGCGCGCCATGCAAGGGCTGGTCGATCGCGATGACCGCGAAACCGGCTTGCGCCATCGTCGCCGAGATCGCAAGCATGTCGCAGCGGTTGCGGGTCACGCCGTGCTGGAACATCACCACCGGCCAGCCGGAGGCCGGACGGGTGCGGCCGGAAGCAGCGTTCGGCAGCGTGGCCAGGACCGGGACGGTGACCGTGGTGGTGGCCAGCGGGATCGGATTCGCGACGGTGACGTTGGTCGAGGTCGGATCCAGGCCGAGCTGGTTGAACGGGGCCACGTAGGCGCCCGCGCCAGCGCGCCAGAATCCGGTCAGGACCGCGGTCGGCGGATTCGCCGGCGTGCCCACGCCCGGCGCCGTCAGGTAATACGGCAGGTCAATGGTACCGATATAGATGTCGGCGATCGGCGGCAAGCCCGCCGCCGCGGTGGTCAGGCCCGAAAACGCGAAGCGCGTGGTGGACGGGCGCGTCAGCGTGCGCAGTGCACGCAGGGTCGGCGTCACACCCTGGGTGTTGAAGACCCAGGAGACCACGATGTCATTGCGCACCACGCCCGCAGTCACCGCAGCGGCTTCGAAGGTGTTGGTCAGCTGGCGCAGCGGCTCCAGCGCGCAAGCCGAGCTGGCCGGCAGCAGCGGATCCAGCGAGACGCAGGCAGTGCCGCTGCAGGAGGCGAGCGGCGAGGTGCGCTTGGCCAGGAAGTAGGTCTGGTCTGGCGTGGCGTTGTTGCCGGCGGTATCGGTGACGCCCTTCGTGACCACCGCCATGTAGGATTTCAGCTCTTCCAGCGGACGCGTCGGGACGATCGCCAGCGTGCGGCCGGCGGCATCCGAGGTGGCGACTGCAGCCACGTACTCGGAGGGCGAGGCCAGCTCTCGGACCACGCGCTGCACGGCGCCAGTCGCCGGGCCCGAGGTCACGATCTGCACCTCGAAGACGCGCACGGTGGAGCCGCCAACCAGAGTGCCCGGCGCGATCGCCGCGGAGAACACCGCAGTCAACGGTGCCGTGGTGCTGAACCCGTCGAGCGCATTCAGCGCCACGGTGGGGTCGCCAAAATTGTTGGGGTTGGCCGCCGGCGCGTTGATCGTCAGATCGCGCGAACCCTGACTCAGCAGGTTGTTCGGGAACGGGATCACCGCGGCGGTGGGATCGAAGCGCGCGGTCATGATGCCGCTGACGAACGTGCCATTGCCGTTCGTGGCGGGGGCTGCGGGGTAGCCCGCGGGCTGTTGCTGCTGCCGGAGCAGGCGCCCAACAGGAGACCGGCGATAGCCAGTGGAACGAGCCGCTGGAGGTGCATGCGCGGATTCCTTATTCGGTGATCGGGACGAGGGTGTGACGCCTCGATGATAAGGAGCGGCATCAACTGAACGCAACATAAAACTAACGCTTGAAACAAGGACTTATGCTGCGCTGCAGCAGAGCCTGTCGCAGGCGCCGGACACGCAAACGGCGCCCGCAGGCGCCGTTTGCGTTCCACGGTACGCCCCCGTCTTGACGCGCTGCAGGGCGCGCCGGAGGGGTGCAGTCTCAGACCTTCATCATTGCCAGCGCGGTATCCAGCATGCGGTTGCTGAAACCCCACTCGTTGTCGTACCACGCGCACACCTTCACCAGCGTACCGCCCATGACCTTGGTCAGGGTCGCGTCGTACACCGAGGAACGGGCATCGTGGTTGAAGTCCACCGACACCAGCGGCTTCTTGTTGAAGCCAAGGATGCCCTTGAGCGGGCCCTCGGCGGCGGCGGTCACCAGTTGGTCGATCTCTTCCCTGGACGTGGCGCGGGCGGCCACGAAGGACAGGTCGACCACCGACACGTTGATCGTCGGCACGCGCATGGCGAAGCCGTCGAGCTTGCCGTTGAGTTCCGGCAGCACCAGACCGACGGCGGCCGCCGCACCGGTCTTGGTCGGAATCTGCGACATCGTGGCCGAACGCGCGCGGCGCAAGTCGGAGTGATAAACGTCGGTCAGCACCTGATCGTTGGTGTAGGCATGGATGGTCGTCATCAGGCCGTGCGTGATGCCGATGCCCTCGTGCAGCACCTTGGCCAGCGGCGCCAGGCAGTTGGTGGTGCAGGAGGCATTGGAGACAACCGTGTGCTCAGGGCGCAGGGTCTGATGATTGACGCCGAAAACCACCGTATTGTCGACATCGTTGCCGCCCGGCGCCGAGATCAGGACTTTCTTGGCGCCTCCGGCCAGGTGCGCGCCCGCCTTTGCCTTGCTCGTGAACAGGCCGGTGCATTCCATTACCAGGTCGACACCCAGTTCGCCCCACGGCAGCTTGGATGGATCGCGCTCAGCGAGCGCGCGCACGCGATCACCACCGATCACCAGCGAATCGCCATCAACCCCGACGGATTGATTGAAGCGGCCATGCGCGGTGTCGTACTGGGTCAGGTGGGCATTGGTGCCCGCGTCGCCGAGGTCGTTGACCGCGACGATCTGGATCTCATGGTTGCGCTGCGACTCATAAAGCGCGCGCAGGACATTGCGACCGATGCGGCCGTAGCCGTTGATTCCGACTCGAAGGGCCATTGGAGACTCCGTGGGGCTGGGAAAGTGAGGCCGGATACTAGCGGGTGGGACGCACCTTGGGTTTGGCAGGGATCAAGCCAGCGGCGAGACGGTGCTGGTTGCTGGTGTTGGTTGTTGGTGTTGGTTGTGGGAGTTGGTATTGGTTTTGGCGTCAGAGGCTGTTGCGGGGTACAGCATCAACCAGGTTGCAGCGACCGGGTGCTGCTGGCCGGTTATCGCGTGCAGGAACTCTCCCGATCTGCCGGCCTTGTCCAACAACCAACACCAACAACCACCTGCCACCCCCTTGCGCCGCCCACCCATCGACGCTACTATGGCGAGCTTCTGGTGCGGGGTGGAGCAGTCAGGCAGCTCGTCGGGCTCATAACCCGAAGGTCGCAGGTTCAAATCCTGCCCCCGCTACCAATGGTTTTCGACAGAAAGCCTCTTCGGAGGCTTTTTTGTTGCCCGAATTCCACCCAGGCAGGGCCAAATGGCTGCGCAGCGCAAGGCGGAAATCGAGGCACTGCTCGGCCCCACGGTGCAGGCGCTCGGACTCGAATTATGGGGCAGCGAACTGGCGCTGTCGCGCGCCGGCGGCCTGTTGCGCCTGTACATCGACCACCCGGACCGCCCGGTCACGCTGGAAGATTGCGAGCAGGTCAGCCGCGAGGTGTCGGCGCTGCTCGACGTGCATGACCCGATCAGCGGCAACTACACGCTGGAAGTCTCCTCCCCAGGCCTGGATCGCCCGCTGTTCCGCGGCGAGCAGTACGCGCGCTTCGTCGGATCGGACGTGCGCGCCACCACCGGCGTGCCGATCGACGGCCGTCGCCGCTTCCTGGGGCGCATCGCCAGCGTGGACGGCGACCGGGTGACAATCGAAATGGACACCGGACCGGTCACGCTGGCCGTCGCCGACATCGAAAAGGCGAAACTGGTGCCGCGCTTCGCGCCGGCGCAGGTTTCGCGCTCACCGCGCAAGGGTAAGAAAGCATGAGCAAGGAAATGCTGCTGGTCGCAGATGCCGTCGCCAACGAGAAGGGCGTCCCGCGTGGGGTGATCTTCGACGCGCTGGAGGCGGCGCTCGCTTCAGCGGCCAAGCGCAAGCATGGCGGCGACATCCTGACGCGGGTGTCGATCAATCGGGTCACCGGCGCCTATGAGACCTTCCGTCGCTGGGAAGTGATCGCCGACGACCAGCCGCTCGAATTCCCGGAGCGACAGACCGCGCTGACCGTGGCGCGCGACGACAACCCCGGGATCGAGATCGGCGGCTTCGTCGAGGAGCCGATCGAGAACGCCGAATTCGGCCGCATCGCCGCGCAGGCCGCCAAGCAGGTGATCGTGCAGCGCGTGCGCGAGGCCGAGCGCGGCCAGGTGGTGGACCAGTACAAGGAAAAGGTCGGCACCCTGGTCACCGGCATCATCAAGCGCATCGAGCGCGGCCACATCTACCTGGACCTCGGCGCCAATGCCGAGGCGATCATCCTGCGCGAACGCGTGATCCCGCGTGAGAACTTCCGCGCCGGCGACCGCATCCGCGGCATCCTGTACGACGTGCGCAGCGAGGCCCGCGGCCCGCAACTGTTCGTCTCGCGCACCGCACCCGAATTCATGATGGAGCTGTTCAAGCTCGAAGTGCCGGAAGTCGGCCAGGGCGTGGTCAACGTGATGGCCGCCGCGCGCGATCCGGGCGACCGCGCCAAGATCGCCGTGCGCGCCAACGACAACCGCACCGACCCGGTCGGCGCCTGCATCGGCATGCAGGGCTCGCGCGTCAAGGCGGTGTCGAACGAGCTGAATGGCGAGCGCATCGACATCGTCCTCTGGAACGACAACCCGGCGCAGTTCGTCATCAACGCGATGGCGCCGGCGGAAGTGCAGTCGATCGTGGTCGACGAGGAAAAGCACTCGATGGACCTGGCGGTGGCCGAGGACAAGCTGTCCCAGGCGATTGGCCGCGGCGGCCAGAACGTGCGCCTCGCCAGCAAGCTGACCGGCTGGCAGTTGAATGTCATGACCCAGCAGCAGGCCCAGGCCAAGAGCGAGGCCGAATCGACCCAGGCGGTGCAGTTGTTCGTCGACAACCTGCAGGTGGACGAGGAAATCGCCGCGATCCTGGTGCGCGAGGGCTTCAGTACGGTCGAGGAAGTGGCCTATGTGCCGGCCGGCGAGCTGCTCAACATCGACGAGTTCGACGAGGACCTGGTCGAGGAGCTGCGGGCGCGCGCCCGCGACGCGCTGCTGACCGAGATGATCGCCAAGGAAGAGGCGCTCGAAGAACACAAGCCGGACGATTCGCTGCTCGCGGTCGCGGGCATGGACGAGGCCACCGCCTATGCGATGGCCGCCGCCGGCATCCGTACCCGCGACGACCTCGCCGACCTCGCCACCGACGAACTGATGGACGTCGAGGGCATGACCGAGGAGCGTGCGGCGGCGCTGATCATGGCGGCGCGCGCGCCCTTGTTCGATGGCGACACCCAGGCTTGAGATGAACCGGTGCGCGCCCCTCCCGGGCGCGTCCGACGCTGAATTTGGAGAAGCGAATGGCAGGAGTGACCGTCGAAAAGCTGGCGACCGTGCTGGGGGTGAGCCCCGAGCGCCTGCTTGAACAGCTGGCCGAGGCCGGCATGAAGTTCAACAGTGTCCAGCAGGAGGTCAGCGCCACCGAGAAGGTCGCGCTGCTGGAGCATCTGCGTTCTGCACACGGCAAGGCCAAGGCCGACCTGAAAGCGCCGAGCCAGATCACGCTCAAGCGCAAGACTGTCAGCGAGCTGACGGTCCCCACCGGCGGCCCCGGCCGCGGCGCGAAGACGGTCAACGTTGAAGTCCGCCAGAAGAAGATCTACGTCAAGCGCAGCACCGTCGCCGAGGCCGCCGAGCACGATCCCGAACGCGAGGAAGCCCAGCGCCTGCTGAACGAGTCGCACCTGCGTCGCGAGAGCGAGGACATGGTCCGCCGCGACGCCGAGGCGCGGCGCCAGGCGGACGAGGAAAAGCAACGCGAGATCGAAGAGGCGCGCAAGCGCGACCGCGAGGAAGCCGAGCGCCGCGCCGCCGAGGAAGCCGAGCGCCTGCGCGAGGAAGAAGCCAAGCGCAAGGCCGAGGAAGAGCGCGTAAAGACCGAAGCCGCCAAGCCGAAGAAGCCGGGCCGCGTCGAGGCCGACGACAAGCCGCGTGGCCACAAGCCGGACAAGAACGCGCCCAAGCGCGCGCCGGTCGCCCGTGCGATCGAAGACGAGGTGGTGGTCGACGAAGCCGAACCGGTAGTTCCGGCCGCCGGCCAGCTGCACCTGTCCGATCACGCGCGCCGCGCCAAGAAGAAACCGCACAAGCGCTATGGCGCTCCTGAGCCGCAGCGCGGCGGCGGGCGCGACCACGGCTTCTCCCGTCCTACAGCCCCGGTGGTGCGCGAAGTGGAAGTTGGCGACACGATCATTGTGGCGGACCTGGCGCAGAAGCTTGCGGTCAAGGCACCGGAAGTCATCAAGGCGTTGATGAAGATGGGCGTGTTCGTGACCATCAACCAGAGCATCGACCACGACACCGCCGTGCTGGTCTCCGAAGAGCTCGGCCACTCAGTCAAGAAGTCCGGCGCCAAGGACGTCGAGGCCGACATCCTGTCGCACGATCCGAGCGCGGGCGACGCGCAGACGCGTCCGCCGGTGGTCACCATCATGGGTCATGTCGACCACGGCAAGACCTCGCTGCTCGACCACATCCGCCGCACCCGCGTGGCGGCTGGCGAGGCTGGCGGCATCACCCAGCATATCGGCGCGTACCACGTGAACACCAAGAAGGGGATCATCACCTTCCTGGACACGCCGGGCCATTCGGCCTTCACCCAGATGCGTGCGCGTGGCGCCAAGATCACCGACATCGTGATCCTGGTGGTCGCCGCCGACGACGGCGTGATGCCGCAGACGATCGAGGCGATCAACCACGCCAAGGCGGCGAAGGTGCCGATCATCGTGGCCGTCAACAAGATGGACAAGGCCGACGCCGATCCAGAACGGGTCAAGCAGGGCCTGCTGCAGCACGAGCTGGTCCCCGAGGAATACGGCGGCGACGTTCAGGTGATCCCACTGTCGGCCAAGTCCGGCATGGGCATCGACAACCTGCTCGACGCCATCCTGGTGCAGTCCGAAGTGCTCGAACTGAAGGCCGCAGCCAAGGGCCGTGCGCGCGGTACGGTGGTCGAATCCACCCTCGACAAGGGCCGCGGCCCGGTGGCGACGGTGCTGGTGCAATCCGGCTTGCTGAAGAAGGGCGACATCGTGCTGTCCGGCACCCAGTGGGGCCGCGTGCGCGCGATGTTCGACGAAGCCGGGCGCCAGATCGCCGAGGCTGGCCCGTCGATTCCGGCGGTGGTCATCGGCCTGCAGGGCACGCCGAATGCCGGCGACGACTTCCTCGTCGTGGCCGACGAACGCGCCGCACGCGACGCCGCCACGGCGCGCGAACTGCGCAACCGCGACGTGCGCCTGGCCAAGACCTCGAACAAGCTGGACGACATCTTTGCCCAGATGGGCCAGGGCGAGGTGCAGACCCTCAACCTGCTGGTCAAGGCTGATGTGCAGGGCAGCGCCGAGGCACTGCGCGAGTCCCTGACCAGGCTGGCCACCGACCAGATCAAGGTCAACATCATCGCCTCGGGCGTCGGCGGCATCACCGAATCCGATGCCACGCTGGCGGTCGCCAGCAAAGCCATCGTCATCGGCTTCAACGTGCGTGCCGATGCGCAGGCTCGCAAGGTGCTGCAGGAAGGCGGTGTCGAGATCAACTACTACAGCATCATCTACGAAGCAATCGATCATGTGCGCAAGGCGCTCACCGGCATGCTCGGCACCGAGACGCGCGAGCAGATCATCGGCCTGGCGCAGGTGCGCGACGTGTTCCGCTCCAGCAAGTTCGGTGCGGTGGCGGGCTGCATGGTCATCGAGGGCGTGGTCAAGCGCAACAAGCCGATCCGCGTGCTGCGCGACAACGTGGTGGTCTTCGAGGGCGAACTGGAATCGCTGCGTCGCTTCAAGGACGTGGTCGAGGAAGTGCGCAACGGCATGGAGTGCGGCATCGCGGTGAAGGCTTACAACGACGTCAAGGTCGGCGACCAGATCGAGTGCTTCGACCGCATCGAAGTGCAGCGCACGCTGACGTCTTCCTGAGGAGCACCGCCGATGGCCCGCGGTGGATTCGAACGTACCGATCGCGTCGCAGCGCTGCTGCGGCGCGAGGTCGCGGTGCTGGTGCACGAGGACGTCAAGCAGCACCAGCTGCCGGAGATCAGCGTGTCCGACGTCGAAGTCAGCCGCGACCTCGCGGTGGCCAAGGTGTTCATCACCGCGCTGAACCCGGAAGACGCCAAGCCGGCGCTCGCACTGCTCAAGGAAGAGGCCAAGCGCTACCGCCAGGCCTTGTCGAAGATGATGAGCACCCGTACGGTCCCCGAGCTGCGTTTCCACTACGACGATTCGGTGGATCGCGGCAGCCGGATCGATGCGTTGCTGCGGGGTGGGTGAGGCGGGCAGCGAGAGTGGGGAGAGGGTCAGGGGTCAAGGGAACGGCCTCAAGGCATCCAGGCCTCCATCGCTGCTCGGAGCGCGCCTCCTTCGACTGAGCCACTGGCTGTTCCTGCGCAGGCTCCCGTCCCTCGCCCCCTTCCCCCTGCCCCGCTTCTGCTCCACATGTCCTCCCTGCCTCCCCGCCGCCACCTCGACGGTGTCCTGCTGCTCGACAAACCCATCGGCCGCAGCTCCAACGCCGCGCTGCAACGGGTCAAGTGGATCTATCGCGCCGAGAAGGCCGGCCACACCGGCAGCCTGGATCCGCTGGCCACCGGCCTGCTGCCGGTGTGCTTCGGCAATGCCACGCGGCTGTCGTCCTACCTGCTGAGCGGCGACAAGGGTTACCGCGTCACCGCGCGGCTGGGCATCCGCACCGACACCCTCGACGCCGATGGCCGCCCCGTGGCGGAGGCGCCGATCGGTGACCTGGATGCGGCCGCCATCGAAGCCCAGCTCGGGGCTTTCCGCGGCGAGATCGAGCAAATCCCGCCGATGTACTCGGCGCTCAAGCGCGACGGCCGCCCGCTGCATGAACTGGCGCGCGCGGGCGTCGAGATCGAGCGCGAACCGCGCAAGGTGCGCATCGACCGCCTGCAGCTGGTCGAGTGGACCGCTCCCTTCCTGGTGCTCGACGTCGACTGCACCACCGGCACCTATGTGCGTACCCTGGTCGACGACCTCGGCCAGCGTCTCGGCTGCGGCGCGCATGTTCACGCGCTGCGGCGCACCTGGGCCGCGCCCTTCCGTGACCCGCAAATGCACCCGATGGACGAACTCGACCAGTTGATCGGCGATTTGCCGGCGCTCGATGCGCTGCTGCAGCCGATCGAGACCATGGTCGCCTGGATGCCGCAGGTGCACATCGAAGGCCGCGACCTCATCAGCTGGCGCCACGGCAATCCGCTGACCCTGAAGGATCCGCCGGTCGCCGAAGAGATCGCGGTCACGTCGATGGACGGACGCCTGCTCGGCATCGGCCGCTGCGCCGACGCGCAGACGGTCTATGCGGTACGGGTGCTGGCGCGGCCGGGCGCGAGTTAGCCCCGGGGCTGTGGGTTGTGGGCAGCGCAGTTTGAACGCCGCAGGTCTGTGAGATTCCCGGTCGCCCCTGCCCGTGCGCTTGTCCTTGCATCGAACTGTCGCATTCCGGTGCCTGCTTTCTTGTCCGCAAAGGACGCAAAGGACGCAAAGAAGGCAGAAGCGCCTTGTGTTGCGCAGAATCCCCATGTCCCGCATCCGGCTATGGATTTGGCTCCACTTCGCGTCCTTTGCGTTCTTTGCGGACAAAAGTGTTTTCTTTCCTGCACTTGAATCATGTTCGGTGAGAGTTCCGGTCGTCCCTGCCGGTGCGCTTATTCGCGCATCGAATTGTCGCGGACCGATGCCTGTTTTTGTCCGCAAAGGACGCAAAGGACGCTAAGAAGGCAAAAGCGTCTTGGGTTGCGCAGAGTCGCCATGCGCCCGCATCCCCCTATGGATTTGGCTCTACTTTGCGTCCTTTGCGTCCTTTGCGGAAAATGTCTTGTATTTCAGAACTTTAATTCATGTTCGGTGAGAGTTCCGGTCGCCCCTGGCGGTGCGCTTATTCGCGCATCGAACTTCTTCGCGACCCGCGCTACTTTTCTTGTCCGCAAAGGACGCAAAGAACGCAAAGGAAGCGAAAGCGGTTTCCGCTCTTCTTTGCGTCCTTCGCGTCCTTTGCGGACAAACTGCTCTTCAGATCAATGAGTTATCGGATGTTTGGTGAGAGTCCCGGTCGCCCCTGCCGGTGCGCTTATTCGCGCATCGAACTGGAGGGCACGAGGCCACGAGGGCACGAGGGCACGCAAGAGCCAGTTCGGTGCGAAGGAGCGCCTTCGCGTGCCCTCGTGCCCTCTTGCCCTCGTGCCCTCCGAGTTTGTCATTTATAAATCAATGCCTTGCGACATGTTCGGTGAGAGTCCCGGTCGCCCCTGGCGGTGCGCTTATTCGCGCATCGAACTGGAGGGCACGAGGCCACGAGGGCACGAGGGCACGCAAGAGCCAGTTCGGTGCGAAGGAGCGCCTT
The DNA here is from genome assembly GCA_016713135.1 of Rhodanobacteraceae bacterium. Classification (NCBI taxonomy): domain Bacteria; kingdom Pseudomonadati; phylum Pseudomonadota; class Gammaproteobacteria; order Lysobacterales; family Rhodanobacteraceae; species Rhodanobacteraceae bacterium. The sequence goes on from JADJPR010000023.1 coordinate 477,243, forward strand.
TGCGTGCCCTCGTGCCCTCTTGCCCTCGTGCCCTCCGAATTTACCTTTTCTAAATCAATGCCTTGCGACATGTTCGGTGAGAGCCGATTCTGTCGGCGATCTCTTGCTGGCAACTACAGGAAGGATCGCGGAGTGAGTCCGCTCCGACTGGCGGACCCAAGACAGCCCGCCGCCACCCGGTTATCGTCGCGCCATCGCCTCGACGGAACCGCGTCATGAAACACCGAATGTTGATCACCGGGGCCTCGGCCGGCATCGGCGAGGCCTGCGCGCGGGAGTGGGCGCGGCGCGGCTGGGACCTGATCCTGACGGCGCGGCGCACCGATCGACTGCAGTCACTTGCTGACGCTCTGAAGACCGAGTTCGGCTGCGATGCGGCGGTATTCAGTGCCGACCTCGCCGACCCGCTGGCACCGACGCAACTGGTCGAGGCGATCCAGGCGCGCGGTTTGCAGGTCGACGGCCTGATCAACAACGCCGGCTACGGCGTGTCGGGCACCCTGCTGTCGGTGCCCTGGCGCACCCATGCTGATTTCCTGCGCGTACTGCTGTGGGCACCGACCGAGCTGATCTACCTGCTGCTGCCCGGCATGCAACAGCGTGGCTTCGGGCGCATCGTCAATGTCGCCTCGCTGGCCGGACTGGTGCCGGGCACCGCGGGACACACGCTGTATGGCGCGACCAAGAGCTACCTGATCCGCTTCTCGCAGTCGCTGGCGCAGGAAACCCTGCCGCGAGGCGTGCACGTGACCGCGCTCTGCCCCGGGTTCACCTACAGCGAGTTCCACGACGTCAACCAGATGCGCGAAACCGTGTCGAAGATGCCGAAGTTCATGTGGATGGACGCGCGGACCGTGGTGCGCCAGGCCTATGAAGCCAGCGAGCGCGGCGACATCGTCTACGTCAACGGGCGCTGGAACCGCTTCGTCCGCACCCTGACCAAGGTGCTCCCCGGACCGCCTCGCGCTGGCCCTGGTCTCCGGCCAGTCGCGCAAGTTCCGCAAGACCTGAGGCGCAGGACGTGAGCGCGAAGGACCTCCTCCAGGCCGAGATTTCCGCCGGCGCGAACCTGTCGCTGCAACTGCGCACCCAGGCCAACCTGCTGCTCGCCATCTACTGGAGCGCGAGCACCTGCCATGCCTACCTGCAGACCGTTTCAGCCGATGGCACGCCGCACCGCCGTCTGCAGCACTATTCGCGGCATGATGGCGATGTCGGCCGCGTGCTGCAGTTGCTGCTCCCGCATTGCGATGCGGTGCGGCTGGGCAGCGTCGAGATCGCTGCGACCGGATTCTCGGCCAACGCCGCCGCGCTGCGGCCGCAGGTGATCGCCGCCCTCGCCGACCTGATGAACCTGCCGCAGCCCGACGCCGCCGCGCTCAAGGCCGAGCAGCGCGCCCGCAGCGAGCAACGCAAGGCTGAGCGCGCGGCGCGCGCTGAGGCCAAGGTCCGGCTGGCGGCGCGCATCGAGGAGCGTCGCCAACGCGAACTGGCCGAACGCACGCCGGCGCAGGCGGTGACCGATGTCGCCAGCCTGATCGCTGCCCTGCCGGTGCGCCTGAAGGATGGCGCGCGCCTCGCCAAGGCCCTCGCAATGCTCAAGAAGGAGGGCTTCCAGCTGTTCCATGAGGTCGGCGACGACGCGATCGCGGGCGTCGTGCGCAGCCAGTCCGGCGATGACCTGGTCTATGCCTGTCGCCTCGGCGCCAATGGCGACGTGTCCTGCTGCACCCAGAACCTGAATGTCTGCGGCGGCCTGCGCGGCGAGGCCTGCAAGCATCTGCTGGTGCTGCTGATCGGCCTGGCCCAGGCGGGCGCGGTGGATGCGGCTACGGTGGACCGCTGGCTGGCCGCTGGCCTCGAGCGCAAACCGGTCCTGGACCGCGAGCTGATGGCCGAGGTGTTCCTGCGCTATCGCGGCGCCGAAGCAGGCGAGGTCGACTGGCGCCCGACCGCCACCTTGCCCGAGGACTTCTATGCCTACTGAGGGGCGCCTTCACGCTGGGGCGGCGGATGTCGGCTGACGCGGCCGCCGCCGAAGCGCTGCTGCTGGTCGAGCGCCTGAATGCCCTGCTGGATGCCCTCGCGGTCCGCGGCCTGCGCGCCGCGGGCAGCGAGGAACGCGCGCGCCTGTCCAGCCTGCGCGATGCGCTGGCGCAGATCGGCGCGGAGCATCTGCGCGATGGACTGGCGCAGTTGCTGACGGACCTCGACGCCGGCCGCCGCGAGGCGGCCCGCACGCTGCTGCGGACGCGCGCCAGCGTGCGCGTGTTCGAACGCCTGCTCAGCCTGCACATCGTGCGCGCCGAACTCGCCACTGCGGTGCGCGAAGCGGAGGGCGCATGAGCGATCAGCGCCAGCTGGCCTTGTTGGACGAGGTCGCGGGAGCGATCGAAGCGTTGCTGCTGGGCGGCACCACCACGGCCTCGGCAGCCACCCAGCGCACGCTGTCGGCCGCCTTCGAGGAGGCATCGCGGGCGCGCTTCCTGCGCCTGGGCTCGACCCTGCGCATCGTCATCGAGGAACTGAAGCGGCTGGACAGCGCGCCCGAACGCTTCTCCGGCAGCCGCCTCGCCTTCTTCCTCGATCGCGCCTGGCTGCTCGCCAGTGCCACCCGCAAGGCGCTGAGCGACCAGGACGCCAGCGCATTGCAGCGAATCACCGCACTCCCGGCGAACGAGCCAGTCGCCGCGCTGGCCGTGGCGACCCTGGGCGTGCACAAGCGGGTGGTGCCGGGTGCCTTCGCCGCATTCGAGTTCCGGCTCCGGCTGACCCGCCCCTTGACCCTGGCGGGTGGCGCGACGCTGGCCCGTGGCACGCCCCTGCTGTGGTCGATGGTGTTCCCGCTGCGCGCCGACCTGGCGGTGCCACCGGAGGCCTTCCTGTCGCTGCAGCAGAAGCAGGGTTTCCGCCCCACCGATTTTCTCGACCGGCGGGAGATCTTGATTACCCAGGTGCAGCTCAGCAGTGCCCCGCCCTACCGCATGACGCTGCTGCCGGAAACGCGCGTGACCCAGGGCGAAGCGGTGTCCGACTGGACCTCGCTGGCGCACTGGGACCTGCCGGGCTGGCTTGCGCAGCTGCGCGCGCATCGCCCCGATCCGCTGGAGCTGGCGGTGGAGCTCAGCAGCGAGGCCCTGTTGCCCGACTGGCGCATCGACGGCGAGTTCGCGCCGTCCGCGGTGCCCGGCCGCGAGGCCAGCGAGCGCGAGGCGGAGATCAGCGCGCTGGGCTGCCGCTTCCGCCTGCGCATCGACGCCGGCGAATCCGCTCTGGAGCAGCGCCTGGTCGCCGCCAGCGGCCAGTGCGCGCTGATGGCGAATGTGCATGTCGAATATGGCCGCCAGGTGCTGATGCCGTTGGCCTTGATCGACAGCGCGCCGGAGTACCCCACGCTGGACCCGAAGAAGTTCGACAAAGCCGCGCTGGTGCGCGCCCTCAACACCCGCTGAAACCCTCGTATTGGTGACCCGTCATGGCCAGGAAATCCCCGCCACCCGCCACAACCGCCGAGGCCGAGCGCCCGGAGGACCAGGTCCTGCGCCAGCCCGCGGAACAGGAGCATGCGCTGGAGCTGGCCGCGTTGCGCGAGCACGACGGCGAGCCGCGCCCGGCCAACTGGCTGCTGTCGCCGCGCGCGGTGCTCGCCTACATCTGTGGCCGCGATCCGCTGCCGCTCGCCGGCCAGGCTGCCCCGGTGCCGATCCGGCGCAAGTTCTTCGGTGACATCGCGCTGGTCGAACGTGCCATGGTCACCCTGGCTTCGGAGCGCGCGCTGCTGCTGCTCGGCGAGCCCGGCACCGGCAAGAGCTGGCTCAGCGAGCACCTCGCCGCGGCCATCTGCGGCACTTCCCTGCTGGTGATCCAGGGCACCGCCGGCACCACCGAGGAGCACATCAAGTACTCGTGGAACATCGCCCGGGTGATCGCCGAGGGCCCGCGCGCCGACAACCTGATCCCCTCGCCCACCCTGCAGGCGATGCGCCGCGGCGCCCTGCTGCGCTTCGAGGAAATCACCCGCTGCGTGCCCGATGTGCAGGATGCGCTGGTCTCGATCCTGTCCGACAAGCGCGTCGCCATCCCGGAGCTACCCGGCGACAGCAGCATCGCCGCCCGACCGGGTTTCAACGTGATCGCCACGGCGAACTCGCGCGACCAGGGCGTCAACCAGCTGAGCGCGGCGCTCAAGCGGCGCTTCAACTACATCCACATCCCGCTGGTGGCCGACAAAGCAGACCGAGATCGCGATCGTGCGCGAGCGCAGCGCGCAACTGATTGCGCGCTACTGCATCCCGGCCACCCTGGATGAGCCGATCCTCGATCTGCTGACCACCGTGTTCCGCGAGATCCGCCAGGGCCGCAGCGAGGACGGCGTCAGCCTGAAATCGCCGGGCACCACGCTGTCCACCGCCGAAGCGATCGGGGTGGCGCTGGATGCCGCGCTGCATGCGCGCTATTTCGGCGGCAGCGTGGGCGGGCGCGGCATCGCGCGGCAACTGGTCGGCTCGGTGGTAAAGGAGGACCCGGCCGACCTGGCGGTGCTCAAGGAGTATGTGCATCTGGTGGCGAAGAAGCGTGCGCAGAAGGGCGGCCCCTGGCGCGAGTTCTACGACGAGGCCGAGGCGACACTGGGCTGAGTGCCGTGACCGCGAGCGCCTTGCGTCTGGAACTGCCGCAGCCGGCCGAACTGGCCCGGCGGGTGGACGCCGTGCTCGGCGATGCCCTTTACTGGTTCCCGCTGCGGCACCACTCGCCCACGGTGGCGAGCGTGCTCGAACGCGCGATCCGCCAGCGTCGGCCACGGCTGCTGTTCCTCGAAGCCCCGGCCGGCCTGGAGCACCTGCTGACGCCCTTGCTGGAACCGGATACACGCCCGCCGGTGGCCCTGTACTCCAGTTTCCGCGACGACACCCGGATGTTCGGCGGCGACCCCGAAGAGCCGCCGCTGCAACTCGCATCGTGGTTTCCGCTGCTCGCCTGCTCCCCGGAGTACGTGGCCATCCGCACCGCACGCGCGGTCGGCGCGGAGGTGGTGTTCATCGACCTGCCCCACGCTGCGGTCGCGGCCGCGCGAATCGGGCTGGGCGCGGCGGCGCCCGCGCCGGAGGCCGCCGACAGCGATCAGCTGCTCGCGCATACCGATTTCTACGCCCGGCTGGCCCGCGCCGCGGGCTATCGCCGCTGGGATGAGGCCTGGGACAGCCTGTTCGAGCACGGCGCCATCGGCATGGATGTCGAGGCCTACCGTCACCCGCTGGCGGCTTTCTGCGCCGCGGCGCGCGCCAGCAGCGGCACGCCCGACGAGGACACCCTGGCGCGCGAACGTCATATGTGGCGCTGCATCCGCGAGACCCTGGCGGCACGCGCTTTGCCGGACAGCGCGGCCATGGTGGTCTGCGGCGGCTACCACCTGTTCCTCGACCGCGCCGACCCGCTCCCACCGCCGCCGCTGCCGCCGGGCACGCTGCACCATGCGCTGGTGCCCTACAGCTACCTGCGCATCTGGGAACGCACCGGCTATGGCGCCGGCAATCGCGCGCCGCAGTTCTACCAGCGGCTGTTTGAGGCGATCCGCGGCGGCAACCCGGATGAAGTGGTGGGTGCGCACGTGGTCGACATCCTGCGCGCCGCGCGGCGCCAGGGCGAGCGCCTGGCAACTGCAGACGCCATCGCGGTGCAGCACCACGCCACCCTGCTGGCGCAGTTGCGCGGCCGCAGCCGGGTGGTCCTGGATGACCTCGACGACGCGCTGCTGAGCTGCTGCGTCAAGGGCGACCCGGCGCAGGAGGGCGCGCTGCTGCGCAAGACCGCGTTGGAGATCCACATCGGCAACCGGGTCGGCAAGGTCAGCGCCAGCGCCGGGCAGTTGCCGCTGGTGCGCGACTACTACGCGCAACTGGAGGCGCTGGAACTCGGCGGTCGCTTCGAGGCGGAACAGGTGCAATGGCTGGACCTGGACCGCCGCACCCCGCTGGATGCGGCGCGCTCGGCCTTCCTGCACCGCCTGCGGCAACTGGAGGTGCCGCTGGGCGAGGCGGAGACGCGCAAGGATGGCTTTGGTCAACTGCTTTTCCGCGAGCGCTGGCGGCTGGCCTGGAGCGCCGGCATCGAGGCTGCCCTGATCGAGCGCAGCCTGGACGGCGACACCGTCGCCGGCGCCGCACTCACCGCGCTCTCCCGCGCACTCGCGCAATCGGGGCACGATGCCGCCGGCACCTGTCGCTTGCTGCGCAGTGCGCTGGCCATGGACCTGCCTCAAATGCTCGCGCGGGCGGAATCCGCGTGCCAGCAGGCGCTGGACATGGACAGCCGCTTCGCCTCGCTGGTGGATGCCCTGACCACCCTGCGCGTGATCGAAGGCATGCTGGCCGGCCAAGCGGCGGCCCGCACCGACGTGGCACAACTGATCGAGCGCGCCTGGGACCGCGCCTGCTTCGCGCTGGCGGATGTGACCGCCGCGCCGCAGGACGAGCACCCGGCGATCATCGACGCGCTCAAGGCCCTGGCCGAGGTGGCGCTGACGCGCGAGGACGTCGATGCCGAGCTGTTCGCGCGGAGCGTGCAAGGCGCTGCGGCGCAGACCGCGCAACCCGAATTGCGCGGCGCCTTCCTCGCGATGCTGGTGGAAATCCGCCAGCTCGACGCCGCCAGCCTGGCCGCCGAGCTCGCCGGCTATGCAGATTCCGCGCCGCAGACACAAGCACTCGCGGGCGATTTTTTGCACGGCGTGCTCGCGGTTTCCACCACCGCGGTGATGGTCGGCGCCGGTGCCCTGGTCGCCGCGCTGGACCGTTTGCTGAAGGTCGCCGACAGCGAGGTCTTCATGGCGATGCTGCCGCGCCTGCGTGCGGCCGTCGAACAACTGCACCCGCGCCATCGGGATGCCTTCGCGGCGGCGGTGGCACGCCACCTGGGCCTGGGCGAAGCGCGACTCGACCGCATGCTCGACCACAGCGCGGCCGGCCAGGCCCTGATCGTGGAACTGGACCGCGAGACGGCCGCGATCATGGCCGACTGGGGGCTGGCATGACCGCCGCCCGCTGGCGCGTGGTGCTGGGGCGCGAGCGCGCCGAGCAGCAGGGCATCGGCCCCGGCAACGGGCCGGGCGCGGAAGGCGAGCGCCTGGACCGCGCCGGCGAGCTGCTGGATTTCCTGTTCGCGCCGGAGGGCAACGGACGCGACGGCGGTCAGGCCGGCGAGGGACTCACCATCGCGCACTGGGTCGACGCCGTCGGCGAGCTGTTCCCGCACAGCGCCAAGGAAGTGATGGAGCGGGAACTGGTGCGCCGCAAGGGCTTGCGCGAGCTGCTGCAGAAGCCCGAGTTGCTGGAGCGCATCGAGCCCAGCGTGGACCTGGTCAAGACCCTGATCAGCCACCGCGATCTGCTCAACGAACAGACCCGCGTGCTGGCGCGCAAGATCATCGAGCAGGTGGTGGCCGAGCTGCGCGAGCGCATCCGCCTGTCGGTGGAGGATGCGCTGACCGGCGCGATCCGGCGCGACCGTCATTCGCCGCGCCAGGTCGCGCGCAACTTCGACCTCAAGACCACCGTGCGCCGCAACCTGCAGCACTGGGACGCCGAACGCGGGCAACTGATGGTGCAGCGGCTGTACTTCCATGCCGCAGAGCGCAAGCAGCGTCCGTGGCACATCATCATCGCCGTGGACCAGTCCGGGTCGATGCTGGACTCGGCCATCTTCAGCGCGATCATGGCCTCGATCTTCGCCGAGCTGCCGTCGCTGCGCACCTCGCTGTTCCTGTTCGACACCCGCATCGCCGATCTCTCGGACCAGGTGGGCCAGCCGGTCGATGTGCTGATGAAGGTGCAACTCGGCGGCGGCACCCACATCGGCATGGCCGTCGAGTACGCCGCCAGCCTGGTGCGCGAACCCGCGCGCAGCATCCTGGTGCTGATCACCGATTTCTACGACGGCGGCGACACCCAGCGCCTGCTGCGCGGCATCGGCGAGCTCGCCGAAGCCGGCGTCCGCTGCATCGGCCTGCCCGCCCTCGGCTCCGACGCCCGGCCGCAATACGACAAACACACCGCCGCGCGCTGCCGCAAGGTGGGCATGGACATCCTCGTATGCACCCCGGAGCGGCTCGCCGAGGCCATGGCCGAGATCATCCAGGGGTGAGACCGGGCCGATTCAACGCGGAGACGCGGAGGACGCAGAGAAAGGCAGAGGAAGCTGGTGGAAGCGGAATCCCAGCAGGTGCCCGCTCATGCTCTTCCCGGCGTCCTCCGCGTCTCCGCTTCAGCGGAAGAGATGGAACGAGGCGCAAGGCGCAAATGCAGCAAGAAGCGCCCTCCTGCTTTTCTCTGCGTCCTCCGCGTCTCCGCGTTGAATGGGGCTGAATTGCGCTCAGAACGCGTAATAGTCCTCAGGCACGGTCTCCATCGGGCGCCAGTCGAGTTCGCCGGCGGTGGCGGCCTTGTAGCGCAGGATGGTGTCGGCCAGCAGGTCGCGCATGGAATCGCCGCCGGTGGTCTTGCGCGACTTCGGCTGCGCGGCGGCGGCCAGCCAGGTGCGCGCGGTGGAGGGCGGCAGCTGCCCGCCCTGGACCAGGCCCATCAGCAGGACCAGGAGGTGCTTGCAGACGCCGCCGCCCATGCCCATGCACCAGGCCAGGCCGGAGTCGCAGCAACTGAAGCGCCCGTCCGCCGAGAGCCGGGTCGAGTAGTAGTCGGCAAATCCGGTCTGGCTGCGCACGATGCCGGCGACGTGCTGTTCGCCGACATCGGCGTACAGCTGCATGCGTTCGCGCTTGAGCATGTCGAGCGCGCGCTTGATGCGGCCGGCGTCGGTGACGCTGGGCAGGGCGACGAACAGTTCCGCCAGCGGGCTGGCCGCCTGCACCGGCTGCGCGGCGGATCCCGCGTGGGCGCGCAGCAAGTCGACGAACATCTCCTCGCTGAGCAGTTGCAGGCGCGCGCCGCCGGCGATCAGTTTCTCCGCCGCCGCCAGCGCCGCGGCCTTGCCGGCGCCCCGGCGCAGGCCGACCACCAGGTAGTCGAGGGTGTCGTCCACCTTCTCTGCGTAGACGCCACCGAGAGTGGTCACCAGCGCCGGCGGCGCAGTGGCTGCGGCGCCGCGGCCAAAATCCAGCTCGCCGGCGACATGGAAGCGCGCGCCGTCCAGCTTGGGCCGCAGCAGGTGGATGAACCCGGCCTCGTCCAGCACCACCAGCCCTGCGCCAGCCGTTACCAGCTTCTCGGCCTTGCGCTGGGCCTCGGCCTTGCCCTTGCCGCGGCCGTTGCCGAAGACCGCGTAATCGACACCGGCCACCAGCGCCGGCTCGACGATGCCACCGCGCGCCTGCACCGCCGCCTCCGGATCGCGCCCGAGGTAGCGCGGGAAACGCTCGAAGGCACCGCAGATCACGAAGCGCTTGTTGCGCAGGTCGGCGTGCCAGTCGAGCCTGGGGAACAGCTGCGCGCGCTGCGCTTCTTCGATTTCGTCCCTGGTCGGATACATCGCTGCCACCCCCGATTGCGTAGCCGCCGAGCATAGCCCGCGTGCGCGGCAGCGGTCGCGGCAGGCAGAATGCGCCTCCCTGCCCCGCCACCGATGGACCGCCGCCATGACCTACCCCGCCCAGGACCGTTTCCAGGCCGAACTGGCCGAGATCGAGGCGCAGGGCCTGTACAAGCGCGAGCGCATCATCGCCACGCCGCAGTCGGCTGAGATCGTGCTGGCCGACGGGCGCAAGGTGCTGAACTTCTGCGCCAACAACTACCTCGGCCTGGCCGACCACCCCGAGGTGATCGCGGCGGCCAAGGAGGCGCTCGACAGCCACGGCTTCGGTGTCGCCTCGGTGCGCTTCATCTGCGGCACCCAGGCGCTGCACAAGCAGCTGGAAGCCAAGATCAGCGAGTTCTTCGGCACCGAGGACACCATCCTCTACGCCGCCTGCTTCGACGCCAACGGCGGCTTGTTCGAGCCGCTGCTGGGCGAGCAGGACGCGATCATCTCCGACGCGCTGAACCACGCCTCGATCATCGACGGCGTGCGTCTGTGCAAGGCGCAGCGCTACCGCTACGCCAACGGCGACATGGCCGACCTCGAAGCCCAGCTCCAGGCCGCCAGCAGCGCGCGCACGAAGATGATCACCAGCGACGGCGTATTCAGCATGGACGGCGCGATCGCCCCGCTCGACCGCCTGACGGCGCTGGCACGGCAATACGGCGCGCTGGTGCACATCGACGAATGCCACGCGACCGGCTTCCTTGGCCCCACCGGCCGCGGCACCGCCGAGTTCCACGGCGTGATGGACAAGATCGACGTCTACACCTCGACCCTCGGCAAGGCGCTCGGCGGCGGGCTCGGCGGCTTCACCACCGGCCGCCGCGAGATCATCGATCTGTTGCGCCAGCGCTCGCGCCCGTACCTGTTCTCCAACTCGCTGCCGCCGCCGATCGCGGCCGCCAGCCTCAAGGTCTTCGACCTGCTGATGCGCGCCGACGATTTGCGTATCCGGCTGCGCGACAACGCGCGCTATTTCCGCGAGCGCATGACCGCGGCGGGCTTCGACCTCAAGCCCGGCCAGCACCCGATCACCCCGGTGATGCTGTACGACGCCAAGCTGGCGCAGGCCTTCGCGGCGAAACTTCTGGATCACGGCATCTACGTGATCGGTTTCTTCTTCCCGGTGGTGCCCAAGGGCCAGGCGCGCATCCGCGTGCAGATCTCGGCGGCGCACACGCGCGAGCATCTGGATCGGGCGGTGGACGCGTTTGTAGCCGTGGGGAGGGAGCTGAACGTCGTGACCTGAAATCTGCGCCACGGGTCAAACGTGAAACGGAAAACGTCAACCGGAGCCCGCTTCCGTTGACGTTTCACGTTTCACGTTTGACCCTGATAGCGCAAGACCGGGACGTGCCCTGCTGCCGCGCCAACCCCCACACGCTTGCGCATGCTCCCCGCGATGCGCGCTAATCGCGGTTTGCCTCCAGACCGGGAATGACCATGAGCGAACATCACGCGCGCATCGAATGGCGCCACAGCGCCGGCAGCTTCGCCGACAAGAGCTTCTCGCGCGACCACCGGATCCATTTCAAGGGTGGCCAGAGCGTGCTCGCGTCGTCGGCACCCGGATTCAATGGCAACCCGGAGGCCGTGGATCCCGAGGACGCCTTCACGGCGTCTATCTCGTCGTGTCATATGCTGACCTTTCTGGCGGTCGCCGCAGTCAAGGGCTTCGAGGTAGCGTCCTACGAGGATGCCGCTGTCGGCACCCTGGACAAGAACGCCGAAGGTCGCTTCTGCATGACCCGTGTCGTGCTCCGGCCCCGTGTGGTCTTCAACGGCCGCCAGCCGAGCGCCGAGGAACTGGCCGGCCTGCACGAGCGTGCCCACAAGGGCTGCTTCATCGGCAACTCGGTCAAGACCGAGGTGGTGGTGGAGACGCCGGAACCCTGATCGAGACCGCACCCGATGAGCAGCCGCAACGACAGCCTCGCCCTCGACTCGAACCCGCTGCAGCAGGCGGTCGGCGAGACCCTGGATGAGGCGCGGCGCCAGGCCATCGCCGCAGCCCAGCAGGTCGAGCGCGGCGTCGGCGAGGCAATGGACTCGGCGCGCGCCCAGGTGGGTCACGCGGCGGAGCGGGTGGAACTGGCCTACGACGAGACCGTCGCGCGCACCCGCAGCCTGTGGCGGCGCGCGCTGGTCGCGGTGCGCAACTGGTTCGACACCAGCGCGGTGCTGCCGGTCGACGGCCCGGAAGCCGATCGCATCGCCTGGCTGCGGGTGGTGCCCTTCATCGGCCTGCACCTCGCCTGCCTGGGCGTGATCTGGGTCGGGATCAGCGCGTTCGCCGTCGGCGTGGCGGTGGCGCTGTACCTGCTGCGGATGTTCGCAATCACCGGCTTCTACCACCGCTATTTCTCGCACCGCGCGTTCAAGACTTCGCGCCTGCTGCAGTTCGTGTTCGCGCTGATCGGCGCCAGCTCGGTGCAGCGCGGGCCGCTGTGGTGGGCGGCGCACCATCGGCATCACCACCGTAATTCGGACCAGCCGGGGGATCTGCATTCGCCGGTGCAGCACGGTTTCTGGCGCAGCCACATGGGCTGGTTCATGACCCCGCGCGCCTTCCCGATCGACTTCAAGGTCATCCCGGACCTGGCGAAGCATCCGGAACTGCGCTTCCTCGACCGCTTCGACATCCTGGTACCGGTAGCGCTGGCAGTGTTCCTGTTCCTGCTCGGCGGCTGGCTGGAAACCCAAGCACCGGGGCTCGGTACCAGCGGCCCGCAGTTGCTGATCTGGGGTTTCTTCGTGTCCACCGTGGTGCTGTTCCATGCCACGGTGACCATCAACTCACTGGCGCATGTCTGGGGCAAGCGCCGCTACCAGACGCGCGACGACAGCCGCAACAATTTCTGGCTGGCGCTGCTGACCCTCGGCGAAGGCTGGCACAACAACCATCACCACTACCCCGCGTCCACCCGCCAGGGCTTCTACTGGTGGGAGATCGACATCACCTACTACCTGCTGAAGGCGATGAGCTGGGTCGGCCTGGTATGGGATTTGAAGCCGGTGCCGCCGCGCATCCGCGACGCACGCACGCGCGGGCGGGGCTGAGCGATGCGAATTGCCATCGTTGGCGCCGGCATCGCCGGCCTGGGTGCGGCTTACCTGCTCGGACGCAAACATGAGGTGGTGGTCTACGAGGCCGAGCAGCGCCTCGGCGGCCACACCCACACCCACGCAATCGATCTCGCTGGCGAGAAGCACGCGGTCGACACCGGTTTCATCGTGTTCAACCCGGACCACTACCCGCTGCTGACCCGGCTGTTCGGCGAACTCGGGGTGGAGTCGCAGCCCACCATCATGAGCTTTGCGGTCAAGAACGAGATCACCGGGCTCGAATACAACGCGACCAATCCCGAGCGCCTGTTCTGCCAGCGGCGCAACCTGTTGCGCCCGCGCTTCTGGGGCATGGTGCGCGACATCCTGCGCTTCTACCGCGAGGCGCCCGCGCTGCTGGCCGATCCGGCCCCGGGCCCGACCATCGGCGAGTACCTCTACCGCGGCGGCTACGGGGCGCTGTTCATCGAGGACCACCTGCTGCCGATGGCCTCGGCACTGTGGTCCTCGCCCACCGAAACGGTGATGGACTTCCCGGCGAAGTACCTGGTGCAGTTCATGGCCAACCACCAGATGCTGGATCCGGGCACGCGCAAGCCCTGGCGCGTGGTGCGCGGCGGCTCGTCGCGCTACCTCGACAAGCTGATGCCGGCGATCCGCGCCGAGTTCCGTCGCGGCGCGCCGGTGCGCAGCGTTCATCGCGACGGGGACGGCGTGACCCTGCGGGTGGATGGCGACTTGAGTCGCTTCGACCAGGTGGTGCTGGCCTGCCACGCCGACCAGGCGCTGGCCATGCTCGGCGATGCCAGCGCGGCCGAGACCGAGGTGCTGGGCGCGATGCGTTTCCAGCGCAACGACACCGTGCTGCACACCGACACCAGCCTGTTGCCGCGCAACCGGCGCGCCTGGGCGGCCTGGAACGCGCTGCGACTGAAACCGGATCCACGCCATCCGGCGGCGCACGCCTGCACCGTCAGCTATTCGATGAATCTGCTGCAGGGGCTGGCGACGGATACCCAGTTCATCGTCACGCTCAACGCCACCCAGCGCATCGACCCGGCGAAGATCCTGGCGCGCATGGACTACGCGCACCCGCTGTACTCGCACGCCTCGGTCGCGGCGCAGGCGCGCTGGGCCGAGATCAGCGGCGCGCGCCGCACCTGGTATGCCGGCGCCTACTGGGGCTGGGGCTTCCACGAGGACGGATTGCGCAGCGGCGTGCGCGTGGCGCAGGCGCTCGGTTGCGAATGGACCTGAGATGAGCCTGGCCAGCGCGCTGTACCTCGGCCATGTGCGCCACCGCCGCAGCCGCCCGCACGCGCACGCCTTCCGCTATCGCATCGCGCAGCTGTATGTGGACCTGGACGAACTGCCGCAGATCGTGGCCGGGCGCTGGCTGTGGTCGCTGGAGCGGCGCAATCTCGCGTCATTTCATCGCGCCGACTACCACGGCGATCCGGCGATCCCGCTCAAGCAGGCGGTGCTGGACACCGTCGAACGCGCCACCGGCGCGCGGCCAGGCGGCGCGGTGCGCATGCTGGCCCACTGGCGTTACTTCGGCTACTGCTTCAACCCGGTCAGTTTCTACTACTGCTTCGACGCGGCCGGCGCGCTGCACAGCATCGTCGCCGAGATCACCAACACTCCCTGGGGCGAGCGTCACGCCTATGTGCTGCCGCTCGCCGCGGCCAGCCACCATGGCACCGGCGGGCGCGTGCATGCGTGGGCCTTCGACAAATCCTTCCACGTCTCGCCCTTCCTGCCGATGGAGCTGCGCTACGACTGGCGCTTCGAGGAACCGGGCGAGCACCTGCGCGTGCACATGGACGTCGCCGATGGACAGGGTTCGATCTTCGATGCGACCCTGGTGCTCGAGCGTCGGCCCATCGATGGCGCCGCCCTCACACAGTTTCTGCTGAACTATCCTGCGATCACCGCGCAGGTGGCGCTGAAGATTTACTGGAACGCCCTGCTGATCCGGCTCAAACGCAATCCCTTCCACGACCACCCGCAGACCTCCAAGGCCGACCGTCGATGACCGAGCACACCCTGGCTGCCGACCGCACGCCCACCCCGACGACGCTGGCGGAGATCAGCGGACCCTTCTTCAAGCGCCGCCTGCTGGCGCAGCTGACGCGCCTGCGCCATGGCCACCTGACGCTGGTCGACGGCAGCGAGCGCTACGATTTCGGCAATGTGGGGCGCGACGATGGCCCGCGCGCGACGGTGCGCATCGAAGATGCGGACGTCTACCGCCAGATGGCGCTCGGCGGCAGCGTGGGCACCGCCGAGGCCTACATGGACGGCGCCTGGAACTGCGAGGACCTGACTGCGCTGGTGCGCATCATGGTGCGCAACCGCGAGGTGCTGGACGGCATGGAAGGCGGGCTGGCGCGCCTCGCCACCAGCGCGCTGCGGCTGTGGCACAGCCGCCGGCGCAACACCAAGAGCGGCAGCCGTCGCAACATCGCCGCGCATTACGATCTCGGCAACGATTTCTTCCAGCTCTTCCTCGACGAATCGCTGATGTACTCGAGCGCGATCTACGTCGATCCCGCCGAATCGCTGGAAACCGCGCAGCGGCGGCGGCTGGAGCGAATCTGCACCAAGCTGGACCTCAGGCCCGGGCAGCGGGTGGTCGAGATCGGCACCGGCTGGGGTGGGTTCGCGATCCACGCCGCGCGCGAGCACGGCGTGCACGTCACCACCACCACGATCTCGCAGCGCCAGTACGAACTGGCCCGCGAGCGCGTGGCGCGCGCCGGCCTGAGCGACCGCGTGACCCTGCTGCTGGAGGACTACCGCGACCTCAAGGGTCGCTACGACAAGCTGGTCTCGATCGAGATGATCGAGGCGATCGGCCACCAGTACCTCGACACCTACTTCGGCAAGGTGTCGTCGCTGCTGGAAAGCCACGGCGCGGCGCTGATCCAGGCGATCACCATCGAGGACCATCGCTACCAGCGCGCGCTGACGGACATCGATTTCATCAAGCGCTATATCTTCCCAGGCAGTTTCATCCCGTCGAACGCGGCGATGCTGGGCGCGGTCGCCCGCAGCAGCGATTTGCGCCTGACCCATCTGGAAGACATCGGTCCGAGCTATGCCCTGACCCTGCGCGCCTGGCGCGAGCGCTTCATGGCGGCGCTGCCGCAGGTACGCACGCAGGGCTACAGCGAGGCCTTCATCCGCATGTGGCAGTTCTACCTCAGCTACTGCGAGGGCGGCTTCCTCGAGCGCTCGATCGGCGATGTGCACCTGCTGCTGCAGAAGCCCGGGAACCGCCGGCCGCAATTCCTGCCCGACCTCGCGCCGGCCGTCTGATCCCGATGAATATCCTTCTGAACCTGGTGCTGTTCCAGCTGGGCTGGGTCGCCACGGTCGCCGGTGCCGGGAGCGGCATGTGGTGGGCGGGCCCGCTGTCGCTGCTGGTGCTGGCGACGGTGACTTTCCGCCTGAGCCCCTGGCCGCGCACGGACCTCGCGCTGGTTTGCAGCGCCTGCCTGATCGGGCTGGTCATCGACAGCGCCTACATCCAGCTCGGCCTGATGCGCTTCGCCGAACCAGTGCCATTCATGGACCTGGCGCCGATCTGGATCCTCGGCATGTGGATGAGCTTCGCGCTGACGCTGAATCACTCGATGCGCATGTTCAAGCGCCATCTGCTCGCAGCCAGCGTGTTCGGGCTGGTTGGCGGGCCGCTGGCCTACTACGTTGCCGCGCGCAATTTCCAGGCGGTCGAGATGCTCGCCTCGCCCTGGGCGGTCTACGGCACCATCGCAGTGGTCTGGGGCGTGGTGACGCCGCTGCTGCTGGCCATGGCCAACCGCTGGCTTCCGTCCTTCGACCCGGCGGCGCGCCAGTCATGACCGAACTGGTCGCACCGCTGTTGTCCGTGTGGGCGGGTTCCGCCGTCGTGATGACCATGGTCTGGTGGCTGCAGGTGCGCACCCGGAATGCGGGCTATGTCGACGTCGCCTGGGCCGCCCTGCTGGCTTTTTCCGCGCTCTACTACGGGGTGATCGCCGACGGCGCACTGCTGCCCCGGGTGCTGGTGGCGGTGCTCGCCGCCACCTGGGGCTTCCGCCTGTCGCTGCACCTGCTGCACCGCGTGATCAGCGAGAAGGAGGACGGCCGCTACGCCCACCTGCGCGAGCACTGGAACGGCCACCAGGGCAAGTTCTTTGCCTTCTTCCAGGCGCAGGCGCTGGCCGTCGCGCTGTTCTCGTTGCCGTTCCTGGTCGCGGCGAACAACCCGGTCGCCACCCTGACCCCATGGATCGTCGTCGGCGTGCTGGTCTGGCTGTTCAGCCTGGCCGGGGAATCCATCGCCGACCTGCAGCTCGCGCGTTGGCGCGCGGACCCGCGCAACCGCGGACGCACCTGCCGCGCTGGCCTCTGGCGCTATTCCCGGCATCCGAACTACTTCTTCGAATGGACCCACTGGTTCGCCTACGTCGTCCTCGCCATCGGCGCGCCGCACGCCTGGGCAGCACTCATCGGCCCGGCCCTGATGCTCACCAGCCTGCTGTGGGTGTCCGGCATCCCCTTCGTCGAAGCCCAGTCCCTGCGCTCGCGCGGCGACGATTACCGCGAGTACCAGCGGACCACCTCGATGCTGGTGCCGTGGGGGCCGAAGAAGCGGTAAAAAGTAAAAGGTAAAAAGTGAAAGGAGAGCGGCCGCTCGCTTCACTTTTCACTTTTCACTCACTTCGGACTCCTTTCACCTCACCTTTCACTCCACGAGCTCCCCATGTCCCTCATCAACTCTGCGAACGCGGCCTGATCCCCGACCCTCTCACCCGCATCGGCATCCGGCGGCTGTGTGCGCAGCGGCTGCGCGATGAATACGCCGGCGACTGGTATGCGCGGTTCGCCGAGCGCATCGATGGACTGCGGACCAGTCCGATCGCGATCGAGACCCGCGCGGCGAACGAGCAGCATTACGAGCTGCCGCCGCCCTTCTTCCTGCGTTGCCTGGGCAAGCGGCTCAAGTATTCGTCCTGCTTCTACCAGACCGGCCGCGAGACGCTGGACGTCGCCGAGGAGGCGATGCTGTCGCTGTACAACCTGCGCGCGGAACTGATCGACGGGCAGGAGATCCTGGAACTCGGCTGCGGCTGGGGCTCGCTGACGCTGTGGATGGCCGAGCACTTCCCGAACGCGCGGATCACCGCGGTGTCCAATTCCGCGCCGCAGCGCGAGTTCATCGAGGCGCGCTGCCGCGAGCGCGGATTCGGCAACGTGCGGGTGATCACCTGCGACGTCAACCAGCTCAAGCTCGACCCCAACACCTACGACCGCTGCGTCTCGATCGAGATGTTCGAGCACATGCGCAACTACGAAGTGCTGCTCGGGCGCATCGCCTCGTGGCTGAAGCCGGGCGGCAAGCTGTTCGTGCACATCTTCGTGCATCGCGAAGTGATGTACCCCTTCGAAACCGAGGGCGAAGACAACTGGATGGGCCGCTACTTCTTCACCGGCGGCCTGATGCCGGCGGCGGACACGCTGCTGTATTTCCAGAAGGACCTGCGGCTGGAAGAGCAATGGCGGGTCAACGGCCGGCATTACCAGCAGACCAGCGAACACTGGCTCAACAACACCGACACCCACAAGGCCGAGATCCTCGATCTGTTCCGCGCCACCTACGGCGCCGACCAGGCCGCCGTCTGGCTGCAGCGCTGGCGCATCTTCTACCTCGCCTGCGCCGAATTGTTCGGCTACGCGGGCGGCGAACAGTGGATGGTGGGGCACTACCGCTTCGTCCGGCGCGGGGGGGGGGGGGGGGGGGGGGGGGGGGGGGGGGGGGGGGGGGGTGCCGTGCTCGGCGTCGCGCCGAGGCGAGCCGGGGGCCGGGGCGGCCCCGCCCCCGGCGCCCCCCCCCCCCCCCCCGCCCCCCCCCCCGGCCCGGCCGGCCGCCCCGGGCCGCCGGCCCCCCCGGGGGGCCCCCCGCGGGCCCCGGCGGGCGGCCCCCGCGGCGGCCGGCCCCCCCCCCCGGCCCCCCCCACCGGTCGATGAACTGAAGACATCCATCCGCCAGGGGCGGCCGCAGCGCCGGCGGGGGTGTCGGGGGGGTGCCCGGGGGGGGGGGCCCGGCCGGGGGGCCACGCCCGGGGGCCCCCGGGGCCCGGCGGGCCCCCCGGGGGGGGGGGGGGGGCGGCCCGGGTTCCGGGGCCCGGCGGGGGGGGGGGTTTCGCCCCCCGCCAGGGGGGCGCGACGGCGGGGGGGGGCCCGGGGTCCCGGCCGGGGGCCCCGGGCGGGGGGGGGGGGGAAAGGGCCTCGCCAAGGGGGGGGGGGGGGCCGCACGGGGGGGGGGGGGGGGGGCCCGGGGGGGTCCCGGCGGCGGGGGGCCGGGGGGGGGCGGGGGTGTGGGGGCCCGGCGCCCTCGCCGGCGGGGGAGACCTCGGGGCCCGGCGGGGGCCCCCGGGGGGGCCCCCCCGGGCGGGGTCCGCGGGGGCGGGGGGGCGGGGGCGGCCGGCGGGCCCCCCCCCGGGGCGTCCCCCCCCGCGCCTTCGGGGGGGGCCGGCGGGTTGGGGGTGGGGGGGGGGGAGGGGGGGGGGGCGGCGGCGCGGCCGGCCCCCGGGCCCGGGGGGGGGCCCACGGGGGGGGGGGGGGGGGGGGGGGGGGGGGGGGAGGGGGGGGGGGGGGGGGTGCGCTGGGGGGGGGCGGGGGGGGGGCCGGGGGGGGGCCCGGCGGGGAACGGGGGGGGCCGGGGGGGGGGGGGCCTCCCGGCCCCCAAGACCGGGGGGGGGGGGGGGCCCGCCCCCGCCCACGGGGCCCGGGGGGGCCGTCCCCCGGGGGGGGGGGGGAAACCGGCCCCCCGGGGCCCCGCGCGGGGGGGGAACCGGCGGCCCCCGGGGGGGGGGGGGGCTTCGGGGGGGGGGGGCCCCGGGGGCGGGGGGGGGGGGGGCGCGGCCCCCCCCTCCCGGGGGGGGGGGGGGGGGGGGGGGGGGGGGCGGCCCCCCGGGGGGAAGGGGCGGGGGCGGCCCCCGCCGGGGGGGGCCCCTGCCCCGGGGGGGGGGGGCTACAGGGGGGCGCGGGGGGGGGGGCCGGGGGGGGGGCGGGGGGGGGGGGGCTCCCCGGGGGCGGGGGCGGGGGGGGGGGCCTCCCGGGGTTCGGCGGAGGCCGGGCCCCCCGGGGGGCCTTGCGGGTTCCTCCCCCGGGGGGGGGGGGGGGGGGGGGGGGGGGGGGGGGGGGGGGGGGGGGGGGGGGGGGGCGGGGGCCCCCGGGGGGGGGGGGGCGTGGGGCGGGGGGTGGGGGGGGGGGGGGGGGGGCGGGGCCGGGGGGGGCGGGAACAGGGGGGGGGGGCGGCGCCCCGGGGGGTTTTCGGCCCCCCCGGGGGGGGGGCGGGATAGAGGGGGGCGGGGGGGACCCCAGCCCCCAAAACCCCCCCGCGCAAAAACGAAAGAAGAGCCCGCCCCCCCAACCACGGCCGCCCCCCCCCCCCGCCCGCCAAGACCCCCGCGGCGCCCCCCCCCCCCCCCCCCCCCCCCCCCACCCCCCTTTTTTTTTTTTTTTTCCCCCTGGCCCCAACAAAAAAAAAACCCCGCCCGGGGCGGCACCCCCCCCCCCCCCGCCGGCCCGCGCCCCCAGAAGAAAAAAAAAAAAAAGAACAACCCGCCCCTTCCGGGGGGCAAAACGCTTTTTTTCCGCGCCCCCCCCCCAGGCGCCCCCCGGTTGCCGGGGGGGCCCCCCCCCCCCCCCGGCCGCCCCCCACCGGCCGCGGGGCCGCGCCGCCCCCCCCCCCCACCCCGCCCCACAACAAAACCCCCCCGCCCCCCGGCGCGAGGCGGGGCGGGGCCGCCCCCCCCCCCGCCCCCCGCCGCGGCGGGCGCCGGCGCGGCCCCTCCCGCCGCGCCCCCCTCCCCCCCCCCCCCCCCCCCCCCCCCCGGCCGGCGGCGTGGGGGGGCCGCGCGCGCGCCCCCCCCCTTCCCCCCCCCGCCCCGGGGCGCGGGGCGGGGGGCGCGGCCAACAACGCCGAGGGGGGGCCCCCCAAACCAAAAGGAAGGGTTTTTTGGTGTGGTGTTGTGGTTTTTCCCGGGGGGGGGGGGGGGGGGGGGGGGGGCCCGCCGGTTTTTTTTTTTTTTTGGCTTGCTTTTCCCCCCCCCCATTCCCCCCGCCAACAGATGCCACAAAAGGGGTTTTTTAGGCTACGGCCGGTGGCCGCTCCCTTTTTTTAGGGGGGGCGTGGGGCGGGCCGCGCCCCCCGCCGCCGGGGGGGGCGCCGGCGGGGTCCCCACCCGCCCCGCCTCAGGGGGGGGCGGGCGCGGCCCGCCGCCCCTTTTCTTTTCTCTCCCGCCCCGCGGGGGGGAAAACGGCGCCCGGGGGCAAACACCGCCCCCGCCCCCCCCCCCGCCGCCGCGCCCCTCCCCCCCGGGGCGGCCCCCCCCCCCCCCCCCCAAGCGCAGCGCGCCCGGCCCGCCCCCCCCCCAACCCCCGCCCGCCGCCCCCCCCGCCCCCCCCCCCCCCCCCCCCCGCCCCCCCCGCCCCACCCCCCCCCGGCGGGGCCCCCCGGGGGCCCCCCCCCCCCCCCCCCCCCGGGGGGCCGCGGCCCCGCCCCCCCCTCCCCCCCCGCCGCCCCCCCCCCCCCCCCCCAACGCCACAACCCCGCGGGCCGCGCCCCGCGGGGGCCCCCCCCCCCCCCCGCCGGCCCCCCCCCCCCCCCCCCCCCCGACCCAACAAAAAAAAGGCGCGCCCCCCACCCCCCCCCCCCGCGCGCCACCCCCCCCCGGGCCCCCTCCCGCCCTTTCCCCCACCCCCCGCCCCCCGGGCCACCGCCCCCCCCCCCCCACACGAGGCCCCCCCGCCCCGCGCCCCCCCCCCCCCGGGCCCCCCCCCCCCCGCGCCGCCGCGCCCCCCCCCCCCCCCCCCAACCCCCCCCCCCCCCGCGCGGGGCGGCGCCCCCCCCTTGCTTTCCCCGCGCGCGCCCGGCCCCCCCCCCCCCCCCCACCAAAAAGACGGCCCTCACCCCCGCCAGGGCGCCCCCCCCCGCGGCGGCCCCCCCCCCCCCGCCGCCGCGCCCAACAAAACGACAAAAAGGCAACACCCCTACTCCTGCCGCCCCGGCGCCCCCCCCCCGCGCGCCCTCCCCCCCCCCCCCCCCCCCGCCACCCAAACACCAACCACGCCCCCCCCCCGCGCCCCCCCACAACCCCCCCCCCCCCCCCCCCCCCCCACCCCCGCGCGGCCGCCCCCCCCCCCCCCCCCCCCCGCACGACGAGCGGCGCGCCCCTTCCTACCGGCGCCCCGCACAAACCCCCCCGCGGGGCACCCCCGCGCCCCGCGCCGCGCGCCGCCCCCCCCCCCCCCCCCCCCCCCCCCCCCCCCCCCGCCCCCCCCGCCAACAACAACAACAACCGCGGCGCCCCCGCCCCCCCGCCCCCCCCCGCCCCGCGCCCCCGGCCCGCGCGCCCCCCTTTCCCCCCCCCCCCGCGCGGCAGGCGCGCCCCCCCCTTTCCCCGCCGGCGCCGCCCCCCCCCCCCCCGCCGCCCCCCCCCCCCGCCCCGGGGCCGGCGCCGCCGCCCTTCCCCCCCCCCCCCCCCCCAACCCACGCCCCCCCGGCCCCCCCCCCACAGTTCCCCCGCCCGCGCCGGCCGGCCCCCCCCCCGCCCGCCCCCCCCCCCCCCCCGACCCCAACCCACCCCCGCGCCGCGGCCCGCGGCGCCACCCCCCCCCCCGCGCCGCCCGCCCCGCCGGCCGGCCCGCGGGCCCCCCCCGCGCGCCCCTCCCCCCCCGCCGGCGGCGCCCGCCCGCCTTCCCCCCCGCGACGCGGCCCTCCCGCCCGCGGCCGCCCGCGCCCCCCGCCCCGGCCGCGCCCCCCCCCTCCCCCCCCCCTCCCGCGCGCCCGCGCCCCCCCCCCCGCCCCCCCCCCCCCCCCCCCCCCCGCCCGTGCCCGACAAGGGCGGCTTCCGCCCCCGCCCGGCCCCCCCCCCCCCCCCCCGCGGGGGGCCGGCCGCGCGCGCGCCGCCCGCCGCGGCCCCCGCGCCCCCCCCCCCCCCCGCGCCCCCGCCCACCCCCCCCACCCCCCCCCCCGCCCCCCCCCCCCCCCCCCCCCCCCCCCCCCCCCCCCCCCCCCCCCCCCCCCCCCCCCCCCCCCCCCCCCCCCCCCCCCCCCGCCCCCCCCCCCCACCCCCCCCCCCCTCCCCCCCCCCCCCCCCCGCCCCCGCGCCCTCCCCCCCCGCCGCCCGCCCGGGCGTTCCCGCCGCCCCACCCCCGGCGCGTTTCCCGCGGCGCCCGGGGGCGCCCCCCCCCCCCCCCAAAGCCAACGCCCGGCGGCCCCCGCGCCCCCCCCCCCCCCCCCCCCCCCCCAAACCCCCCCCCCCCCCCCCCCCCCCCCCCCCCCCCCCCCCCCCCCCCCGCCGCGCCCCCCCCCCGCCGCGCCCGCGCCGCCGCCGCCGGCGCCCGCCCCCCCAGCGGCGCCCCCCCCGCGCGCGGCGCCAACAACCCCCCCCCCCCCCCCCCCCCCCCCCCCCCCCTTCCCCCGCCGCCGTCCCCCCCCCCCCCGCCGCCGCCCCCACCCCCCCCCACAGAACCCGCCCCGGCGGCGCTCCCAACCCCCCCCCCCCCCCCCCCCCCCCGAAGGAGGGGGCGGGGGCGCGGCGCCCGCCGCGCCGCCCCCCCCCGCCCCACCCCGCCCCGCCCGCGGCGCGCCGCCCCGGGGCCGGGGGGGGCTTCCCTTCCAACCCGCCCGGCCCCCCCCCCGCGGCCGCCGCCCCTTTTTTTTTTTCCCCCCCCGCGGCGCCCCGCGGCCGCCGCCCCCGGCCCCCCCGCCCCCCCCACCGCGCCGCGCCCCCCCCCCCCCCCCCCCCCCCCCCCCCCAACAAGGGCGGCCCGGGGGGCCGGCCAGAGGCGGCCCCACCCCCCGCCGCCCCCCCCCGACCGGCGCGCCCGCGGGGGGCCCCGCCGCAGGGGGGGCGCCGCCACACCCCCCCGCGGGGGCCGGCGACACCGCCGCGCCGCGGCCGCGCGCGGCCCCCCCCCCGCCGGTTCCCTTTCCCCCCCAAAGGGGGGCCCCCGCGGCCGCCCCACCCCGCCGCCCCCCCCCCCGCCCGCCCCCCACCCAACCCCCCCCCCCCAACGACGCGGGCGTTCTTTCCCGCCGCCCCCCCCCCCCCCCCCCCCCCCCCAACAACAAGAAGGCCAGCCCCCCCCGCCCCCCCCCCCCCCCCCAACCCCCGCGCCCCCGCCCCCCGCCTCCCCCACCCCCCCGCGCGCCCCGCCCCGCCGCCCCCACCGCCCACGGAAGGGGGCCGGCCGCGGCGCGCCACACAAAACAGCGCCGGCGCACGCCCCCCCCCCCGAAGGAAAGCCGCCGCGCCCCCGCCGCGCCGCGGCCGCGGCCCCCCCGCCCTTTTCCTACCCCCGCCCCCGCGCGGGGGGGGGGGGCGGCCCCGCGGGGGCGGCCCCCGGGGGGCGCCCCTCCCCCCCCCCCCGGGGGCCTTTCCGCCCCCCCTCCCCCCCCCCCCCCCCCGCCAAGACGCAAAGGAAAAGACGGCGGCGCGGCATGGCCCCGACGCGCCCACGATTCGCCGGTGCGCCGCCCTGGACGCTCAAACCGCTCTCCTCCGTGGCCGGGGCCCCGCCGGGCGGGGCGGGGCGGGGGGCCCCGGGCCCGGGGGCCCGCGCCCCCGCGGCGGGCCGGGGCCCCGCGGGGGGGGCCCCCGCCGCGCGCCCGCCGGGCCCGCGCGGATCTCTCTGCTTACTGCCTCTGCGTTCTCTGCGTCCCGCTTTTCGCCGGGGGGCGCCCGGGAGGGACCCGCCCAGACCCCCCCCCCCCCAAACGGAGGGCCGCCCAGACCGGAACTTTGGCCCCCCCCCCGCCCGGAATTTAAGCTTGCGTGGCCGGCCCGTACCACTTTTTCGCACCGCATTTTGTTGGCAGCGACGGCGGAAGCGAAAGGTTCCTCTTTTGGCCTCCGCCTTGGGACCGACAGGGGGTTCGGGAGGAGCTGCGCCCCGGGCGTCCACAATGAGGGCCGAGGCCACAGGGCACACGGCACCGCGCCGTCTGGGCGAAGGAGCGCCTGCGGCCCCGCCCCCGCCCTCGGCCCCCCTCGGCTTCCTCTGCGTTCCTCCGCGCCGGGCCGGCCCCGCCCCCCCCCCCCCCCCCCCCCCCCCCCCCCCCCGGCCCCCCCCCCCCCCCGCCCCCGCCGCCCCCCGCCCCGCCGCGCGGCGCGCGCGCCCGCGCGCCCGCCCCCCCCCCCCCCCCCCCCCCCCCGCCCCCCCCCCCCGCCCCGGCCCCCCCCGCCCCGCGCCCGCCCCCCCCCCCCGCCCCCCCCCCCGCCCCCCCCCCCCCGCGGCCCCCCCCCCCGCCCCCCCCCCCCCGGCGCACGCGCCCCCCCCCCCCCCCCCCCCGCCCCCCCCCCCGCCCGGCCCCCCCCCCGCCCCCCCCCCCCGGCCCGCCCCCCCGCCCGCCGCCCCCCCCCCCCCCCCCCCCCCCCCCCCCCGCCCCCCCCCCCCCCTCCCCCCCCCCCCCCCCCCCCCCCCCCCCCCCCCCCCCCCCCCCCCCCCCCCCGCCCCCCCCCGCCCCCCCCGCCGGCCGCCGCCCCCCCCCCCCCCCCCCCCCCCCCCCCCCCCCCCGGCCCCCCCCCGCCCCCCCCCGCCCCCCCCCCCCCCGCCGCCCACCGCCCCCCCCCGGCCCCCCCCCCCCCGGCGCCGGCCCCCCGGCCCCCCCCCCCGCCCCCCCCCCGGCCCCCCCCCCCCCTCCCGCCCCCCCCCCCCCGCCCCCCGCCGGGCCCCCCCCCCCCCCCGCCCCCCCCCCCCGCCCCCCCCCCCCCCCCCCCCCCCCGCCCCCGGGCGCGGGGCCCCCCCCCCGCCCCCCCCCCCCGCCCCGGCCCCCCCCCGGCCGGCCCGCCCCCCCCCCCCCCGCCCCCCCCCCCGCCGCCGCCCCCCCCCCCCCCGGCCCCCCCGCCCGCCCCCCCCCCCCCCCGCCCCCCCCCCCCCGGCCGCCCCCCCCCGGCCCCCCCCCGCCCGCCCCCGGGCCCCCCCCCCCCGGCCCCCCGCCCCCGCCCCCCCCCCCCCCGGGGCCCGCCCCCCGCCCCCCCGGCCCCCCCCCCGCCCGGGCGCGCCCCCCCCCCGCCCCCCCGGCCCCCCCCCCCCCCCCCCCCCCCCCCCCCCCCCCCCCCCGCCCCCCCGGCCCCCCCCCCCCCCCCCCCCCCCCCCCCCCCCCCCCCCGCCCCCCCGCCCCCCCCCGCCCGCGCCCCCTCGCCGGCCGCAACCGCCGACCTGAGCGACCGATGCTGCTCCGGCGCTGATCGTTTGCAGTTGGCGCTGTCCGGCGCGGCGCGATCGGACGTTTGGCATGACTGTCGGATGTCCGACGGCCTCGCCCTGCCCCGATGCTGATCTTCGGCAATCTCTGCCTGTGCCTCGCGGCACTGGTCTACCTGGTTCCATGGCAAATGGTGCTCAACGAGGTGCCGCGCGGGCCAGACGCCGGGGCGGGCGTGTTCTGGGGCGCGGTGATCATTGCGCTGCCGCTCGGGCTGCTGCTCACTGTCGGCTGGGTCGCGGTGGTGGCACGCGATGGCCTGCAGTGGCTGACCCAGGCGCGCGCCCTGCAGTACCTCGCGGTGCTGACCGGCGGCCTCGCGGTGACCGTGGTGATTGCGCTTGCGGCCGCGATGCGCACCGAGTCAGCCGCGCAGGTGCCGTGGGCGATCCGCCCGCTCGTTCCCTACGCCGCCTGGGTGCTGCCGCCGCTGCTGGTCGCCGGCGGGATCTTCCTGCTGAATGCCGCGGGCAGCGCCGTCCTGGTGAGCGCGTCACGCATTGGCTGGGTGGTCGCGGTGGCATCCGCGCTCGTGGTCTGCTGCGGATTGCTGGTCCAACTGGTCCAGTCCCAGGCAGCGCGCGCCGATGCGCGGGCGCAGGAAGAGACCGCGTTCCAGCTGAAGCGCGACCATCAGGTGTTTTCCGAGGTCGAGCGGATGACCGCCGCGCAAGACCTGCCGCGCCTGCTCAACCACAGCAATGTCTGGGAATCCCCGCGCATCCGGGAACTGGCGCTACGCAAGCTCGCCGACCACCCGGACCTCAGCGCCGGCGTCGAGCGTGAGCTGCGCGAAGGCGCCGCCTACGAGGCGATCATCTACCTGCAGGGCAATGACCCGCCCGATCCGGCCCGCCTGGCAGCCGCCGTCGCCATCGCGATCGAGCGCATCGCCGCGCGCCTCGCGGCCGAGATCGCCGGCACGCACACGCTGTACGCCGAGCAGGGCGAGCCCGAGGTGATCCGCATCCTCGAGGTCGTCGCCCGCTTCCAACGGTATGGCGTCGATTTCCGCCCGGCGCTGGTGAAACTGCGCCAGGCGCTGGACGATTCGCGCCCCAACCAGGTCCGCCTGCTGGCGCGATCGCGGCTGGATCGCTGGTTGGCGGAACACTGACGCTTTTCGCCAACGATGTGACCCGCCTGAATCAAGCGCAGGGGCACCGAGCCTGCTTCGCCAAGCAACGGATGCCTGGACCCAGCCCGCGCCGCGCAACCCGAAGCAAGGCCACCGCAGCGGACTCAAGCGGTGGTGAGATGCGCGACAGACCAACCCCCGTGCGCGTGCACTCGGATGCAATCCCGATCCGCCATCGAAAAAAAGGGGCGGCCCTGCGGCCGCCCCTTCCCGTGACCAACGCTTCTGCGATCAGCTCTGGCGGCGCACCGCCACAAAGCCCATCAGGCCCAACAGCAGCCCCAGCAGCATCAGGCCGGACTGGCTCAGCGTCGGGATCTCGTTGAACGGGTAACCGACCACCACGCTCAGCGACGCGTTGTTGTTGCCGGGCACCAGATCAGTCGTCTGCGACATCGTGTTGGCATTCACTGCGGTGTTGCCCTCGACATTGCTGTAGGCCACGACGGTCAAGGTGCGCGTCGCACCCGGAGCCGTTGCGCCCGCCCAGGTGCACACGATCGCACCGGTAGTGCCGATCTGTGGCGTGGTGCAGGTGGCACCGGTCGCGGAGTGACCACTGTAGCGGAAGTCCGGCGTCAGGGTGATCGTCACCGAGACGTCTTGCGCATCGGACGGCCCACCGTTGCTGCTGATCGCGGTGAATGTCACCGGGACGTTGATCAGGACTTCCGGCACCGAGGAGGTCAGGGTGACGCCCAGATCGGCCCTGGCGATCACATCTGTCGTCGTGCTTGCGCTGTTGTTCGCCCCATTCGGATCCGGCGAGCCGGCGGTCACGCTGGCGGTGGCATTGATCACCGTGTTCTCCAGCACCGAGGCCGCAACCAGCACCGTGATGGTGACCGTGCGCGAGGTGCCCGGCACGATGCTGCCGGTGATCGAGCAACTGATACCCGCGGCACAGGAACCACCGCCCGTCACTGTGCCGGAAACGAAGCTGGTACGGGTGGGCGTCGGCAGGTTGACGACCACGCCGGTGGCATCCGACGGACCGGCGTTGCTCACGACCGCCGTGTAGGTCAGCTGGGTGCCGGCGATCACCGGATCCGGCGCATCGGTCAGCGTGATGCCGAGGTCAGCCTGCACTTCCACTTGGGTAGCCGCGGTTGCCATGTTGTTCGCCAGCGCCGGATCGGTGGTAGCGGACGCCGCAGTCACGGTGGCGCTCAATGGCGCGGTTTGGCCCGAGTTCACGCTCACGACGATGGTGGCGGTGCGCGTGGCGCCTGGCACCGTTGCACCAGCCCAGGTGCACACCGAGGGGTCGCCCGCGGTGCAGATGCCGCCAGCGCTGGCGCCGACCGAGAACGACATGGTGCCGGCCGGAATCGGCAGGCTCACCGACACATCCTGCGCATCGGACAAGCCGCCGTTGGTCACCGTGGCAACGTAGGTCAACTGGGTTCCGGCGATCACCGGGTCCGGCGAGTCGCTCAAGGTGACGGACAGATCGGCCGCCGCATTGACCGTGGTGGCCACCGTGACGACGTTGTTGCCGCCCGCGGGATCGTTCGTTGCAGACATGACCTGCACGTCTGCATTGATGATCGTGCCCTGCGCCACGTTCGCCGCGATGGTGGTTGCCACGGTGACGGTGCGCACTGCCGCGGGAGCGGTGACGCCGACCCAGTTGCAGGTGATCGTGCCGGTGCCGCTGCAAACGCCGCCCGCGCTGGCCGTCACCGTGCCCTGGGTCACTTCCGCGGGCAGGTTCAGCGTCAGCTCGGCGTCCTGCGCATCGGAAGGTCCGGCGTTCGTCAGCGTAGCGGTGTAGCTCAGGGCATCGCCGGCGATGGCCGGGTCGGGCGTGTCGGTCAACGTCGCGACCAGGTCGGCGGCGGTGATCACGCCGGTACCAGCGGTCGAGGTGTTATCGGCCGGATCCGGATCCGGGGAGGCGGACGTAGTGGTCGCAGAGGCCGAGATCAGCGAGTTTTCGGCGGTGTTGGCCGGGACGCCGACCACCAGAGTCGCGGTACGGGTAGCGCCATTGGCGGTGCTGCCGGCCCAGGTGCAAGTCACCGGGCCGCTGCCGGCGCAGGTGCCACCGGCGCTGGCGCTGGAAGAGACGAAGGTCGTGCCGGCGGGCAACGGCAGGGTTACCGAGACATCTGAAGCCGCAACCGGGCCGGTGTTGGTCACCACTGCCGCGTAGCTGATCGTCTGGCCGGCCGTCACCGGATCCGGCGTGTCGGTCAACGTGATCGCGAGGTCAGCACCCACACCGCTGCCGAACGGGAAGGCCGGGTGATAAATGCACTGCGCGGACCCGGCGGGCACCGAGGCCGCCGTGTTGCAGGCGTAGTTCAGGGCGACCGTCGGCGGCGGCGCGTTCTGCAGGCCGGTGGTTGAGCCACTGCCCTCCTCGGGATTGCCGGCGCCATGCTGGAACACTATGCCGAAGCTGGTGGTGTAGAGCACCGCTTCGAAGGTGAAGGGGCCGCCGCCACCAAAGTGGGTCATGTTGGCCCACTGGAACACATAGCAGCCCTCCGCAGCGCCCCAGCCGCTCGGGCGCGGGCACACGGGGAAATGCTGGAAGTAGACGTCGCCGATCAGGTCGTCGTGCAAGGGATAGATGCGCGCGCCACCGCCGGTGCTGGGCAACACCGGCAACGGGCAGTCATTGCTGAGATCCCCGCCGGTATCGGCGGGATCGGTGCTCAGGTAGCCGTTGGTGATCGCGGCCAGTTGGGTGAAGGTCGAGCCGTAGAAGTTGAATGCGGGCCCCGGCAAGTTGACCGGCGCGCCCGCATCGTCACCAGTGACCACCAGCGTACCGGTCGCCGTGATGTCGATGAACTGCGCCGTGCACTGCGGCTCCGCCTGGTCGTAACCCTGGTAGCCGAAGGCATCCGGGCCGAACGCTGTGCGCGGCGTCGATGCGGGCGCGCCCACGGCCGGATTAGGATCCTTGGCTTCCTGGGCGCTGGCCGCGGTGGCGGCGAGCAACGCGACAGCCAGCAAGTGCTTTGGCAGATGCATGAGAGTTTCCCTGAATGAAGGACCTGGGCAAGGCGCCCGAACCGCAGGGAGGATACCCGTCCAGGTCACGAACTGCACCCATCAGATGGCGCCCGCCGCCGGCGTTATGCTGTGCACCCCATGACCGGCCAGCCGGCCAAGGGTATCTCACCAGGCACCGGGCGAAGGAAACGGCGATGGCAGGGACACAAGCGAAGGGACTTGCCCTTGCCGGCGGCTGCCTGCTGGCCGCAGCCGCAACGATCGCACAGGCGGGCGCAATCGAGCTGACGCCCTTGGGCGGAATGCCGCCGACCGACCATGTGGGACCCGGCGTCGGAATCGACTATTTCGCTTCTGGACTGGCCTTTGCCGATTTCGACAACGACCACAGCCTCGACCTGGTCATGACGTCCTCCAGCGCGGGCAATGTGCTGCTCGCCAATGCCGGTAACGGCGTGTTGCAGGTTTCGCCGCGATCGGCAGACATTGCGCTGCCAGGCGCCTTTCACGGCGGCGCACTGGCGCTGGACTACGACAACGACGGCTGGCGCGACCTGCTGGTGCTCTCCTTGGACCGGGTGCAGTTGTTTCGCAACCAGGCCGGCGAGGGCTTTGCCGATGTCACCGTGGCCTCGGGACTGGGCGACTTGCGGATCCAGGGCGAGTCCGCGGCGGCTGGCGACATCGACGGCGACGGCCTGCTCGACATCTACCTGGTCGGCTGGTTCGACATCGGCCACCCGCTGACCAGCGATCGCCTGCTGCGGCAACGCCAGGGCGGCGGCTTCGATGACTGGTCGGCAGCGCTGACACTGGCCACGCGCGCCCGCCCCGGTTTTGCCGCCAGCATGCTGGATCTGGACGACGACGGCGACCTCGACATCTACGTTGTCAACGACAAACAGGTCGGCAACGCACTCTGGCGCAACGATGGCCCGGGCTGCGGCAGTTGGTGTTTCACCGACGTGGCCGCGGCAACCGGCGCGGCCCGGCCGGTCTTCGGCATGGGCCTGGGCCATGGCGATTACGATCACGACGGCGATCTCGACCTGTACTTCTCCAGCATCGGCGAACAGGTGCTGCTGCGTAACGAGCTGCAGTCCGGTCACCTGGCTTTCACCGATGTCGGCAGCGCCAGCGGCACCCGCTTCACGGGCATCGGCTGGGGCGCCGAACTGGTCGATCTCGACAACGACGGCTGGCTCGACATTTACCTGTGCACGATGAACTCGGCGCCGTCGATGGGCAACCGGGTCTATCGCAACCGCGGCGACGGCAGCTTCGACGATGTCTCCCTGGCAAGCGGCGGCAGCGACAACGGACCGTCAGTGGGGCTTGCCCGCGGGGATTTCGACGACGATGGCCGGATCGATCTGGCGATCGGCAACTGGCGCGAGCGTTACGTCCTCTACCGCAACCAGACTGCGCCCGGCGGGAACTGGCTAGGACTGCGACTGGTCGGCACCGGCGCGGTCAACCGCGATGCGGTCGGCGCCAAGGTTTACATCAACGACAGCGCCGGGCGGCGCCACCGCCGGGATGTGCACCTGGGTTCGGGCATGGGCGGCAGCGGCGATGTCCGCATCCATGTCGGGCTCGGCAACGCCAGCGCTACCGACGGCCTGATCCGCTGGCCGGATGGCACCATCCAGTGGATCGCGCCAGTCATGGGCGCCTACCAGGATGTGGTGTACGCGGGCGTACCGGAACGGATGCACGCCAACGGCTTCGAGTAGGCCAGCCCGAGCCCAGGCGTCGCGGCGGCGCGGCCGGCCTTCTATGCTGCGCGCCAGTCCCATGTCGAACTGCCCATGTCGGCCGCCGTCCAAGAATTCCCCGAACATACGCCCCTGATGCGCCAGTACCTCGCGCTGAAGGCCGAGCAGCCCGACCTGTTGCTGCTGTTCCGCATGGGCGATTTCTACGAGTTGTTCTACGACGACGCGCGGCGCGCGGCGAGCCTGCTCGACATCACGCTGACCCAGCGCGGCCAGTCGGCCGGCGCACCGATCCCGATGGCCGGCGTACCGGTGCATGCACTCGACGGCTACCTCGCCAAGCTGATCCGGCTGGGCGAGGCCGCCGCCATCGCCGAACAGATCGGCGATCCGCGCGAAGCCAAGGGCCTGGTCGAACGCCGCATCACGCGCATCGTCACGCCGGGAACCGTGGTCGACGATGCGCTGCTGGAGCAGCGGCGGGACAATCTGTTGCTGGCGGTGGCGGTGGGAGAGCGGGGCAGGCTCCACGAGGGCACGAGGGCACAGGCCGCCCGGGCTCAAGGTGCGAGGGAGCCAACCGTCGGGGCTCTCCCCTGCCCCCTGCCCTCGTGCCCTCGCCTGGGCCTCGCCTGGCTGGACCTCGGCTCCGGCCGGATCCGTGTCAGCGAGATCGATGGCGAGGCGCTGGCGGCGGAGATTGCGCGGCTGGCGCCAGCGGAGACGCTGGTGCCGGAGGACTTGCTGTCGCTCGACGGCATCGAGGCCGGGCTGGTGCGCAAGCTGGCGCCGTGGCATTTCGACGTAGACGCCGGGCGCCGCGCGTTGACCCAGCAGTTCGCGGTGCGTGACTTGTCGGGCTTCGGCTGCGATCACCTCGGTGCGGCGCTCGGGGCCGCGGGCGCGCTGCTGCACTATGTGCGCGAGACCCAGAAGGCCGCGCTGCCGCGGCTGGCCGGCCTGGCGGTGGAACAGGGCGAGGACTCGCTGCACCTGGATGCCGCCACGCGGCGCCACCTGGAGATCGAGGAACACCCCTCGGGCCGGCGCGAGCACACCCTGATCGGCATTCTCGACCGCTGCCAGACGCCGATGGGCGCGCGCCTGTTGCGGCGCTGGCTGGCGCGTCCGCTGCGCGACCACGCCGAGTTGCGCCGGCGCCAGGATGCGATCGAATCGCTGCGCAACCTCGCGCTGATCGCGCCGTTGGCCACGGCGCTGGAGCCGCTGGGCGATGTCGAGCGCATGCTCGGGCGCGTGGCGCTGGGCTCCGCGCGCCCGCGAGACTTGTCCGGCTTGCGCAACGCGCTCGGCGCCTGCCCGGCCATCGCCGACCTGGCAGCACAAGGCGAGCCGAGCGCGCTGATCGAATGGGCGCAGGCGCTGTGCGGGATGGAAGACACCCACGCGCTGCTGCAGCGCGCGCTGGTGGCCGAGCCGCCGATCTTCATGCGCGACGGCGGCGTCATCGCGCCGGGCTTCGATGCCGAATTGGACGAACTGCGCACCCTGTCGGCCGGCGCGGACGAATTCCTGGTCGACCTGGAACGCCGCGAGCGCGAGGCCACCGGCATCGCCAACTTGCGCGTGGCCTACAACAAGGTGCACGGCTACTACCTCGAAGTCACCCGCTCGCAGCTCGAGCGCGTACCCGCGCGCTGGTCGCGGCGGCAGACGCTGAAGGGCGCCGAGCGCTACATCACCGAGGAACTGAAACTCTACGAAGACAAGGTGCTCGGCAGCCGCGAGCGCGCGCTGATGCGCGAGCGCGGGTTGTACGAGGAACTCGTCGCCGAGCTGCAGCGCCACCTGGACACCCTGCGCCTGGCCTCCGATGCCCTCGCCCACCTGGACGTCGTCACTGCGCTGGCCGATGGCGCCGAGCGCTGGAACTGGGTGCGCCCCACGCTGACCGACGAGCGCGTGCTCAAGATCGAGGGCGGACGCCACCCGGTAGTCGAGATCGTGCGCCGCGAGCCCTTCGAACCGAACGACCTCGACCTGCACAACGACCGCCGGATGCTGGTGATCACCGGCCCCAACATGGGCGGCAAGAGCACCTACATGCGCCAGAACGCGCTGATCGTGCTGCTGGCGCACATCGGCAGCGCGGTGCCCGCCACCCGCGCCCGCATCGGCCCGATCGACCGCATCTTCACCCGCATCGGCGCCGGCGACGACCTGGCCCGAGGCCAATCGACCTTCATGGTCGAGATGGCCGAGACCGCGCGGATCCTGCACAACGCCAGCGATACCAGCCTGGTGCTGATGGACGAGATCGGCCGCGGCACCAGCACCTACGACGGCCTGGCCATCGCACGCGCCTGCGCGATCGAACTGGCCGAGCGCAACCGCGCCTACACCCTGTTCGCCACCCACTACTTCGAGCTGACCGAGCTTGCCGACGAGTGCGAGGGCGTCGCCAATGTGCACCTGGACGCGGCCGAGCACGGTCATGCGCTGGTGTTCCTGCACGCCGTCAAGCCGGGTCCGGCGAATCGCAGCTTCGGCCTGCAGGTTGCCGCGCTGGCCGGCCTGCCCGGCCGCGTGCTCAAGCGCGCGGAGGCGGTGCTGCGCGGGCTGGAGGACGGGGCAAGGGCCACGGGGCACGGGGCACGCGACGAAGCCGGGACCCGGGACCCGGGACCCGGGACGCGCCAGGGCGGCAGAACCGAAGCAAAGCCGGCGCAGTTCGATCTGTTCGCGCCGCCCTCGCCCGCGCTGGATGCGCTGCGCGACATCGATCCCGATGCGCTGACTCCGCGCCAGGCGCTGGACCTGCTGTACCGGCTGAAGGCGCTGTCGCAGTAGGCCGGGGTACGCGCAACGCGCGTTCCCCGGCTGCTCGCCGCAATTTACCGGCGGTGAATCGCTGCTCGATCCACCGCCTACGCAACCGCTCATCCAAAGTCGTGACGCTGCGCTCAGGCGCCATCGGCTAGCCTTGCGCGCTCTTATCCGGACTTGCGACCATGGCGATGAATGGCGGGCGCGTAATCGCGCTGCTCGGAGTAGGACTGTTCACCGGCGCGCTCGGTGCCTTTGTGGTGATGAGCACGCTGGCGCAGCGGCACACGGTGCCGCGCGGCACAATGGCGCTGATGCAGTACCACATGGGCCAGGCGCGCAAGGCCGCGCGCTCGACCGGTTGCGATGCGCCAGCGGCGGTACGCCACCTTGGCCGCATGCGCGACCTGGCCCAGGATTCCACCCCGATCTTCGATGCGATCGGCTATGTGGACGCCACCTACGAGCGTCGCCGGGACAGCTTCATCGTCGAGATCGACAAGGGCCTGGCCTCCGGACCGGACTGCGAAGTCATCGGCACTGCGCTGAAGCAGATTGCCGACGCCTGCGAGGCCTGTCACCACGATACGCGCTAGCCGGCGTGGCTGGGCTAGACTGAGGAGGTCTGCCCAGCCACCCAATCGCAGTGAACCGGGAGCATTTCAACACGGACCGCGCCACGGTGATCGTGGGTCCCGACGTGGACCCGCGGGACCGGCCGCCGCGACTGATCGTGGTCAGCGGCATCTACCTGGGACACCAGTTGGAAATCGGCACCGAGCCGGTGGTGGTCGGTCGCGCAGTGGAAGCCACCCTGAGCCTGCCGCACCCCAGCGTATCGCGCAGCCATTGCCGCGTCTGGCGCGAAGGAGACCGGTTCTTCATCGAAGACCTCGGCTCCACCAACAAGACCTACCTCAACGGGCAGGCGGTGATGCGCGCCGAGCTCAGCGACGGCGACCAGATCGGCGTGGGCAACCACGCGCTCAAGTTCTTCTGCGGCGCGAGTGCGGAAGCACGTTACCACCAGGAACTGATCGACTTGGCCGTGCATGACGGCCTCACCGGTTTCTTCAATCGACGCCACTTCCGCATGCTGCTCGACGAGCATGTCGTGCGCGCGCGCGCCGGCGTCCCGCTGGCGGTGCTGATCATCGATCTCGACCACTTCAAGCAGATCAACGACCACTTCGGTCATCTGATCGGCGACCAGGTCATCGCCAACGTCTCGCAGCTGATCCGCGAAATGAGCTATTCCAGCTGCCAGCTCGGCCGGCTGGGCGGCGAGGAGTTCGCCGTGGCCTTGCCCGAAGCACCGCACGATGAGGCCTGCGGCTTCGCCGAGCGCATCCGCGCGGCCATCGCGCAGCACCGCTTCGACATCCGCGGCCAGCCCCATCCGATCACCACCAGCGTGGGCGTGGCCAGCTGGGGCAGCGCGATGCAGAGCAGCGCGGACCTGCTCCGCCTGGCCGACGAGCGCCTGTACAAGGCCAAGGCGAACGGGCGCAACCGCGTCGAGTCGGCTTTGAACGGCAAGGCCCTTTGCGTCCAGCGCTTTCTTGGGGCTGTTGCGTCTGCGTTCCATTTGTCGCGGTTAGTGTGATGAGAACCCCGCACCTGGCCATGACTCCTTGAGCACCCTCGCCTTGACCCTGGCTGGCTGCGCCAGCGCCGCAGCGGCGCTGGCCCATGTCGCTTGCGTGCTGATCGGCGCGCCGGCCTACCGCGCAATGGGCGCGGGCGAGCGCATGGCGCGCGCGGCCGAAGCCGGCCTGTTGCAGCCCACGGTACTCACCCTCGGCATTGCCGGCATGCTCGGCATCTGGGCGCTATACGCATTCTCCGCGGCCGGCCTGCTGCCGCGCCTGCCGCTGATGCGCTGGGCACTGGTGCTGATCAGCACTGTCTACCTCGCTCGCGCCCTCGCCTTCCCGTTGTTGATGGCGTCGTTCCCGGAAAACTCGCTGCGCTTCTGGCTGGTGTCCTCGTCGATCTGCCTGGCGATCGGCGCGCTGCATGCCTGGGGCACCTGGTCGCGTTGGGCGGAGGTGGTGAGCAGCGATGACGCCGGGATCACAGGCAGCCGGCGACCCTGCCGGCGCGCCCCCAGCACGCCGGCGCTGGCCGAAGGTCATGCTGATCGTCGCCAGCATCCTGCTCGGCGGGCTGCTGCTCCCGGCGCGGATGCAGATCCCGGTCGAGGGCGCTTCCGCGCACGACTGGAATCCGCGCTCCTTCTGGTTCGAGCCCTGGGGTGTATCCGGGGTGCACAAGGGTATCGACATCTTTGCGCCCAGGGGTCGCGCGGTGCGCGCCGCCAGCGCGGGCGTGGTGGTCTACACCGGCGAACTGGCGCAGGGCGGACGCGTGGTGCTGGTCCTCGGGGCTCGCTGGCGCGTGCACTACTACGCCCACCTGACTCGATCGATGTGGGCATCGGGCGGCCGGTGTCCAGCGGCACGCGCATCGGCAGCGTGGGCGATTCCGGCAATGCCCAGGGAAAGCCGCCGCACCTGCACTACAGCGTGCTCAGCCTGCTGCCGCATCCCTGGCGCTGGGACGACGCCACCCAAGGCTGGCGCAAGATGTTCTACCTCGACCCCGGCGCGCTGCTGCCCACCGACGGCGTCTGAGCGTCAACGCCGCCGGGGCTTCGCTCCGATCACGCCGCCGTTGGGCACGCAGCCCTCCACCGCCAGCCGCTGGCCGTTGTCGAAGACCATGCTCACGCTGTCGAACTTGCCAGCCTCGTGGGTCACGGACACCAGCCTGGCCTGGAGCAGCGTCCCCAGTTCCGGCAACTGGCAAGCGCCGAAATGCATGAAGTCCAGGCGCACCGGACGCCCGTCGGCGAACTGGAAATCCAGCACCACACGTGCACCCCAATCGCGTTGCAACGCGAGGCCGACGAACTCCGCGCCGATCAGTTCGTCCCAGTCCGCGAGCCGTTTGTCGGCGCGCGCCTCGCTGCCGAAACCGGCGTCCTGCGGGTCGGTGCAGGTCCAGCCGTCGGCCTCGAAGGCCTCCACCAGCGCCTGCACGGCGTCGGTGTCGACCTCCCCGTGCAGGCACCAGTGGAGATAGCCCGGATGCACGGTCAGCTCGCCCATGAAGCCGTCCACCCGCCCACGCAGCGGGTCTCCGACCAGGGTGCACTCCGGATGTCGCGCCAGCAGCGCGTCGAGCGCCTTGCGCTGCGCACGCTGGCGCGCGGGCGTTGCGGCATGGTCGGGCGCGCGCAGGGAGTCGAGGATGGTCTTGCGCGGATGCAGGTAGAGGTCCAGGGCCATCGATCGTCCTTCGGTCAGGATCGGATGCCCTTTACCCGAAACGCCGCCCGCGCGCCGCGCACTGGCGACGCCGGCTTTACTCCCAGCGCAGCGCGACCAGCGGATCGACCCGCGCCGCCCGGCGCGCCGGCCACCAGGCGGCGAGCAGCGCGATCGCCGCGAGGATCGCGCTGGCGCCGAGCAGCACGCGCAGATCGTGTCCGTCCAACTGGAACAGCAGCGCCTGGGCCGCGCGCCCCAGCATCAGCGCCAGCACCAACCCGATGCCACCGCCGATGAGGAACATGCGCCCGGCCTGACCCAGGAGCGAGGCCTGTACGCGTCCCGGCGCGGCTCCGAGGGCCAGCTTGAGCCCGATTTCGCGCGTGCGCTGGCTCAGGGCGTAGTTCAGCACGCCGTAGACACCGAGCGCCGCAAGCAGGGTGGCGAGCACCGCGAAGGCCCCGGACAGGGTGCCGACGAACACATCCAGGACCAGGTTCTCGCGGATCGACTGCGGCAGCGTCATCAGCCGCTCCACCGGCAAGTCCGGGTCCACCTGCGCCACCACCGCCGGCACCAGTTGCAGCAGACGTTCGGGGGCAAGCTGTGCGCGCACGTAGAACACCATCGAGCCGGCG
Organism: Rhodanobacteraceae bacterium; assembly: GCA_016713135.1. Lineage (NCBI taxonomy): Bacteria > Pseudomonadati > Pseudomonadota > Gammaproteobacteria > Lysobacterales > Rhodanobacteraceae > Rhodanobacteraceae bacterium. The sequence continues at coordinate 515,633 of JADJPR010000023.1, forward strand.
CTGCCGAACTGCTTGCGCGCCATGTAGAACTGCGGCGCCGGGGCATCGCGCACGCTGTCATAGCGCGCGTCCGCGGCCACGCCGACAATCTCCATGTCCAGGTCTTCGCTGCCACCGAAGGCCATGCGCTTGCCCACCGCGTCCGGCCAGAGGCCGAAGCGCTCGGCGAAGGCGCGGTTGACGATCGCCACCTTCGGCCTGCCGGCGGCGTCGGCATCGACGAACTCGCGCCCGGCCAGCAGAGGCTGCTGCAGGGTGGTGAAATAGCCCGGCCCCACGGCGTTGTGCTGGGTTCCATCCTCGCCCGGATCCTGTGCCCCATGGCCTTCGACCGAGACATTCGACGTCCAGTCGTCGCCCGACAGCAGGAGCACCAGCGAGGTGGTCACCGATGCCACGCCCGGCAAGCCGGCCAGTCCGCGCTCGACCTCATCGTAGAGCCGTTGGGAACGCGCGTTGTCGTAACCGTTGCGCGCGGGCGACAACTCGAAGGTCGCAATCGATTCCGCGCGCAGGCCGAGGTCCACCCGGCTCAGGTTGTCGAGGCTCACGAGGAACAGACCGGCCACCACCAGCGAGACCATCGACAGCGCGATCTGTGCCGTCGCCAGCACATTGCGGAAGCGCAGCGCGATACGCCCGCCACCAGCGCCGGCGCCGGCACGCAGGCTGTGGATCGGGTCCGTGCGCGCCGCGTGCAGCGCCGGATAGAGGCCGAACACCAGCACCGTGCCCAGGGCCACCAGCAAGCCGTAGCGCATCGCCACCGGGTCCAGCTGCATGCTGATCGCCTGCACCGTGTCGCCCGGCATCAGCGAGACCACTGCCTGCAGGCATACCGCAGCCACCGGCAATCCCGCCAGGCCACCGAGCAGGGCCAGCAACAGCGCTTCGGCCAGGTGCTGGCGCAGCAACTGGACACGGCTGGCGCCGATGGAGGCGCGCAGCGCCACTTCCGCCGAGCGCGTGGAGGCGCGCGCCAGCAACAGGTTGGCGCAGTTGAGGCAAGCGAGCAGCAGCACCAGCGAGGCGACCGCCATCAGCAGCAGCATCGGCGTGGCCGAGCGCGCGGACACCGAACTTTGCCCACGCGCGCCCGGCAACAGTCGGATCGGTGCCGCCTTGAACTGCGCCAGCGTGATCTGGTCCATGTCCGCGTTGAGCGGCACCTCCACCTCGTTGATGATCCGCGCGTGCAGCGCCGCGAGTTCGGCGGAAGCCTGTTCCAGGGTCACGCCCGGTTTGATCCGGGCAAACAAATAGATCCACCAACTGCGCCGATTGCCACTGTCGTCGTCGATGCCGGACGTCAGCGCCCAGCGCATCGTCAGCGGCACATACACCAGCGGGCGCACACCGAAGGAAGTGCTGTCGAAACCCTCCGGCGCCACGCCGATGACGGTCAGGGTCTCGCCATTGACCTTGACCGGTTTGCCGATGATGTCCGGCGCGCCGCCCAGCTGCGATACCCAGTAGCGATGGTTCAGCACCGCCACGCGGCCCTTGCCGACGGCGGTGTCGTCGTCCTCCGCAATCAGCCGCCCCGCCGCCGGTGCCAGCCCGAGCACGGAAAAATAGTTCCCCGACACCATCAGCGCGCGTCCGGCCTGCGTGCGGCCTTCCACCGCCAGGTTGATCCCCAGGTCGCGATGGCCGGCAATCCCGGTGAACACCGATTGCTGCGCCTGCAGGTCGCGCAGCATCGGGTAGCTGAAGATCTGCTCGCGCGGGCCGATGCCGCTGTTGGAAGTCATCCCCCAGCGCGGACCCGCGGACGACAGCGCCACCAAGTCTTCCGCGGCCGCTACCGGCAGCCGGCGCAGCACCACCTGATCGTAAAGACTGTAGATCGCCGTGTTGGCGCCGATGCCCAGCGCCAGCGTCAGGGTGATGACCAGGGTGAAGCCCGGACGTTTGAGCAGGCCACGCAAGGCATGGCGCACATCAGCAATGAAAGCGAGCATCGAGGCTTCTCCGGGCGCAGTCCGGGATTCGCCTAGCAAGGCGCATGCCCGCGCCCAAGTGCCTGATTTCCCGTCCCTGAGCCCGGCCCGGGGCGCAACTTCGCACACTGCCGTTCGCAAACGGACATCGGCGCAGCCCGACCATCGCCCACGAAAAAGCCGCCTACCGGCGGCCCTTTCATTCCTGCCTGGCGGGCGCTTTGCGCCGCCGTCTTCTCCTCCGGCGAGACCGAGCCACCGGATCAGGTCAGGCGGGGCGTTCCGCCAGCCATGCGGCCAGCAGGGCCGGGCATTGGGCCTTGAGGGTCTTGCGCAGGGTCAGATTCTGGCCGTCGCGGACCAGTTGGTGGGCGAGGCGCAGCCATTGCGCGCCGGGACGCTGGTCGCTATCGGGTGGCAGCGGGAAGTCGACGCCGCGGGTCAGGCGACACCAGGCAGGAAAGGCCTGCATGGGCAGTGCGTCATCCAGATCGCACCAGTTGGCCCAGCGCCGGGACCAGGTGCGGCTGCTGCTCAGCCAGACCTCGGCCTCGTCCGGCCAGTCCAGGCACAGTTCGAGAAGGTCTGCCGCCAGGCTCTCACTCCACTGCGCCTGCTCGCAGAGCCCGGCATGCCACAGCAATGCGTCCGCCTGCTGGCGCCAGCGCGGATCCTGCTCCAGGGCGGAAATGGCCCGGGCAGTTTCGCCAAGCGCCTGCCACAGGTAGCTGGGGTGGGCGTGGCGGCAGGCGGAGTCGAAAGGCGGCGCGCCGGCATGCTCCAGCAGCGCATGCCAGGCCGGCCGGGTGAGCAGGGATGCGTCGCCCTGCAGGCAGCGCTCGGCGGCGGGCTGGAGCACGGATTCCAGCCAGGGGACCGCGTTGACTGGATCCGTCCAGCGCGGATCCCGGCGCTCGATGAGTTCGATGCAGTGTTCGCAATCAGCCAGGAAGGCGGCAAAGTCGGGCATGCGGGAAAGCGCGCTCAGGTGCTGGCGCGCGGCTGCCGTGTCCAGTGCACCCAGTGCGCGCCGCGCCCTGGCGGCGGCCATCTGAGCGGGCGAATGGCGGAACAGGTCGAGTTGATCGTCTGGCCCGATGCGGAACAACAGGCCTGACCACGCGGGATCCGCATCGGCAGGCTCCACCTCGGCCGGCGCCGGAATCGGCGGCGACAGAACAGCCGCGGGTGGCCCGAAAAGATCGAGGGTTTCACAGCGGATCAACGCGGCTGTTGCGACTTGCATGGACGCGCAGGGTTGCGACCGGGTCTTCATGCTCGGCAATTCCGGTCACTCGGACAAGCAGCCGGGGCCCTGACCTGCAGGGGCTTTGCGATGGTTCTCGTCAAGGCTCGCTGAGTTCGGGACGATGGACGCGAGGGTCGAAAACGGGATCTCAAGCCGGGAGACGAGTCGGAAGGAGGATCGACAGGGTCTGAACCAGGGGCGCCGGCCTCGCTTCGAGGCAAGGGAAAGTCGGGCGGCGGCTGGGCGCTGCTGGCGAGGGCGCCGGCGCTCCGGAGGCGGCGTTCCCGGGGCGGATCAGTGCGGGCGCTCGCGCCAGCCCTGGGGCAGGTCGTCATCGCCTTGCTTGCGGACGTGCTCGAGCACATCGGCCACCAGTTCGCGCGCGTCGCCGGAATCCGCGCCCTGGTGCTCCACGGTGAACTGCCAGGCGCGCTCCCACTCGGCCAGCGCCTCCTCGCCGTGACCGGTGGCGGCGAGCGCACGGGCGAGGGTCTGGCGGAATTCGGCGGGGACCCGGGTGTCGCTGCCGAGCGCGCGCTCGCCGTCGGCCACGTTCTGGCGCAGGGCTTCCAGGATCTCCCCGGCGCGGCCCTGGTCCACGCGCAGCCTCGCGAGGTTGTTGAATGCGATCAGTGTGCTGGTGTGCTGCGGCCCGTGCAGGCGCAACTGCGCCTCGTATCCGCGTTCATAGTAGGGCGCGGCCTGCTCCACCTTGCCCTGCTGGCGCAGCGCCGAGCCGAGGTTGTTGACCAGCGACAGGGTGGCGGCGTGGTCGGCGCCGTAGAGCTTTTCTGCCTGGTCCAGCAGTTCGCGCAGCAGTGGCTCGGCCGTGGCGAATTCGCGCCGCCGCAGCAGCACGATGGCCGCCTCCGATCGCGCCCGGTGCACCCGCGGATGGTCGGCGCCGTAGCGCTCGATCAGCAACGGGATGCCCTGGTCGAACAGCGGCTGCGCGCTGTCGGCATCGGCCGCGCGCAGGTAGATCGTGGCCAGCAGCAGGCCAACCTCCACCCGCAGCGGATCGCGCGGATCCAGGCTGGCCTGAGCCAGTCGAAGGGCGTCCTGCATGTGCTTGACCGCGCTCGGTGGATCGAGGATCTGCTGCACCCAGGCCAGGTCCGACAGCGCGCCGACCTGCATCGCCACATCGCCCGCGTGATGCGCCAGGGTGTCGGCCAGCGCGCGCGCCGCCACCTCGCGCGCCTTGGGGTCCTGGTCCATCTCATAGAGGGCCGTGGCCAGCGCACGGCGCGCCTGGATCGCCGCCGCTGCGTGCGCCAGCGGCGTGCCTTCGACACGCGCCAGCACCGCCGTCAGGGCGGTGGCCGATGCCTCCGACTTGCCGATCAGCCGCAGGTTGGCGCCGATCTGCGCGGTGGCCTCCAGCAGCAGCGCCGGATCCCCGGCCAGTTGCTCCTCGGCGCGGCGCTGGGCGCGGTCAAAGATGCGCTGCAACAGGGTGGTGTCCTGGCCACGCGCCTCGTCCGGGGTGATCCCACCCAGGACATCGCGCAGGAAACTCGCCAAAGTGGCCGAGCGCGCGGCCTCGCGGCGCGCCTGCGCGGCCGATTCCTCGGCCAGTTGCTGCGCCGCGCGCGCCTGCACCAGGCCATACAAGGCTAGGCCACTGCCGGCCAGGATGGCCAGCAGCACTGCGGCACTCGCGGCCAGTCCCAACCGATGCCGCCGCGCGAACTTGCCGATCACATAGCGCCGCGTACGCGGCAGCGCGCGCAGCGGGCGATGGCTGAGGTAGGCGTCCAGGTCCTCGGCCAGCTCCAGCGCGCTGGCGTAGCGGTCCGCGGGCAATTCCGCCAGTGCCTTGCGCAGGATCGCCCGCAGCTCGAAGGGCACCGCCGCCAGGGCTGCGGCCGTCGCGCGCTGCGGGCTGCCCTGCTGCAGCCGGCTGGTGCTCTGCGCCAGCAACTCGCGCAGGGTTTCCAGGCGCACGCTCTCGCGCGCCGCATCCGCGCCGGGCGCGAATGCCGCCAACAAAGTCATGCCCAGCGAATAGACGTCGCTGCGCAGATCCGGCGCGGCATCCCCGCGCGCCTGCTCCGGCGCCATGTAGCCGCGCGAACCCGCGACCGGCACGCGCATGCCGGCACCCGGCGTGCCCGCCACCGCGATGCCGAAGTCGATCAACTTGGGCTCCGGCCGTCCATCCACCAGCGGCACCAGGATGTTGCCCGGCTTGATGTCGCGGTGGACCACACCGCGCAGATGCGCGGGGTGCACGCCCAGGCAAATCCGCTGCAGCAGGCGCACGCGCGCCGCCGCGGGTGGCTGGGTACGCGCGAGGTACGCCTCCAGATCCTCGCCCTCCACCCACTCCAGCGCCAGGAAGGGCTCGCCGTGCAGCGTCCTGCCAAGCTCGTAGAGCCGCGCGATGGCCGGGTGTTCCACCTGCGCCAGCGCCTGCGCTTCCACCGCAAGCATTGCCGACAGCAGCGGATCCTGGCTGGCGCCGCGGATCAGCTTCAGCGCCACGGTGCGTTGCACCGGCTCCAGTTGCTCCGCGCGGTACACCCGGCCCATGCCGCCCTCGCCCACCAGCGCAACGATGCGATAGCGCCCCACCCGCGTATCCGGCGCCAGCAAGTCCGGCTGGACCAGCGGCGGCGTGACATCGTCGAGCTGGGTGCTGTCCGGATTGGGATCGATGGCCATGCTGGAGAGAGTCCCGGTTGCCCTGGCGCTGCGCATGGGGCGCATCGACGCGCAGCCTACGGGCTGGGAATGTACGTGCCGGCAACTGCCGCGCCAAGGGGCGCAGCCGGCCTGCGCGTCAGCATCGTGTTCCGTGCGTAGGTCCTTTGCCGGCGATTGACCTCAGGAGCCAATCCACATTCGCCCACAAAAAAGCCGCCCAACGGCGGCCCTTTCGTTCTTGCCTGGCGGCTGTCCGGCCAGCGCTTCCAGCGTCTGGCGACAGAACACATCCGCCTTGTCGCCCAGCTTGGCCATGCGCAGCTTGTCGCCGGGGGTCAGGGAAATCAGGCCAGCCAGTTGCCGCTCCACGGTCGATGGTTACGGGTCACCAGTCAAAGACGGATGCACGGTTCCCAGCCAGCGCTCGGTGAAACCCAACAACCGGCTCGCCTCGTCAAGGCAACTCGCTAACGCGCCGTCACTAATCGGATCGCCCTCGTAGTCGCTCAGGTTGCGCTGTTTACGCAAGGCATCGAGGACTATGACCGACGGCGGTGGCAAGCCCATGGTCAGGGTCAGGCATTGAAGCGCAGTTTGGTGGTGACCCGGCTGGCTGGTCGAGGTGCGATAACCGCTGGCCCAAAGCCCGATCATGGCGCACTGCTGGATGGCCTTGTACGCAGCATCGAAGCGGTTGTCCTTGCTGATCGACACCACCTGAGCGTCCGCCAGATTCCTGCGCGCAGCCGAAAGCAACTTCTGGATGGACCCGTGATCAGGCGCGTGCGCTTGAAGGCGCCCGATCACCCGCAAGTTCTCCAAGCTCATCGGCTCCTCCGATCACGAAAATCCGGGCGTCACTCAGCATTCGGGCAGCAAAGGCATCGCCGCGGTCCAAACGCTCGACAAGCTCTGTTGCCGAGTACAACACAGGATTGATTTCGCGTTGCAGCACTTGTTGCGCCGGATAAAGCGCCTGCACCAGTTCCGCGAATCCAAGGTCGCCCACCACCAGCAGATCGACGTCGCTGGCTGCGACTTCGCTGCCGCGCGCCACCGAACCGAAGATCAGCGCGAGCCGAATCCGCTCACGCAGCGGCGCCAACGCTTCGGCCAACACCGCCCGCGCACCGTGGGTCTTGCGGAACAGGCTGGCCAGTTCATCGAACAACGGGCAATCGCGATTGGCGCGGTAGCGCACCTGGTTGCCCTGCACGCTGCGCGACACCAGGCCGGAGTCGGCCAGCTTGCCCAACTCGCGCGTCAGCGTGCCGGCACTGCAGCCAGTCACCCGCGCCAACTCGCGCACGTGAAAGCTGGTGCCCGGCTGCAACAGCAAGACCGCCAGCACGCGCTGGCGATAGTCGCCGAACAGCAGATCCATCAAGCATGATGTGTTGCTCATAGGGCAACGATTGTTGCTCAATGGGAAACGACCAGGCAAGCGGCGGCGTGTCCGCGCCGAAGCGCCATCGCTGCTCGGGCTGGTCGGCTGCCGCAGCGCATCGAGTGCGATGCCCTCGGCGCTGCACCACTCAAGCTCGCCGCGCCCCTTCGCCGGCACAAGCTGTCACATTTGCCAGTGCGACTTTTCGCGTTCAAACAATACTTTGATCCTTTACTGCCCGATGTCACGCCCGACTTCCGAGGACAAGGCCATGCCGGAAGTAGCCTGGAAAACTGCAATCGAGCCTGGTGCGCATTGCCTGAGGAGGAAAAGGCGCGCCGCCGCTGGGAAATCATCCCTCGACGAGTAGCCGCGAGCATGGCTGCCGCAGGCGAACCAGTGAGCCTCGCGATGCTGGAAGCAGAACACGCAAAGAAGCAGATGCCGATGGTGCGGCCCCGGGTTTCGGTCATCCGAAGCACTGAACTACCTACGATTCAACCGGGCGAGCACCCGCTCGGCCTCCAGAACCCTGAACTGACGAAAGGACCGATGTCGATGAACCTTCAACAGCGCTGTTTTCCAGAGCATTCCCGCTCTGGCCTCATTGAAGCGACGTGTACGGCCGCCTCGACCGCGGCGCGCAGCCGGTTTTCCAGAGCATTCCCGCTCTGGCCTCATTGAAGCGAGCCCTCCCATGGTCGTCCGATGCGTCCGCCTGGTTTTCCAGAGCATTCCCGCTCTGGCCTCATTGAAGCGGCACGCGCGACCGCGCCGAGTCCGGCACCACGTCGGTTTTCCAGAGCATTCCCGCTCTGACCTCATTGAAGCTCAGGCTTCGGCAGCATCAGGTGGCGAGGCACCCAAGGCTTCCGCAAGCCCCACCCCATCGCCCACAAAAAAGCCGCCCAACGGCGGCCCTTTCGTTCTTGCCTGGCGGCTGGTTCACGCCGCCTTCTTCTCCTCGGGTGAGACCCGCGGGCCGGGTTTGAAGCGGCCACCGAGTTCGCGTCGCAGCGGTTCCAGCCCATTGGCTTGGCCCAGCAGCTTGAGCATGCTGTAGCCGCGGCTGGCCACGGTGAATGCATCGTTGCCCAGCGCCATCCGGGTGTCGCTGCCTTTCTGCAGCAGGATCTCGATGCGCATCAGCAGCGGGCGCAACTGATCGCGGGCGGTCATGTCCTGCATGGCGGTGGCCACGTCCAGGCTGGGCGGCAGCAACTGCGGCTGTCCGGCCAGCGCTTCCAGCGTCTGGCGACAGAACACATCCGCCTTGTCGCCCAGCTTGGCCATGTGGATATTCCGCCCATGCGAGGCCACCGTTCCGACGCATGCGAGGCCAGTGTTCCGGGCCATGGGAGGCCAGTGAAGGCGGTCGCCCGAAGGTGGTTGGTTGAGTCTAGTCGGACGGGTCGTTTCTGTCCTTGGCGTCTGTTGGCTTTGGGCCCTTCTTGCGCATCGATTCGCCGCTGAGCTCAACCAGCTCTGCGTTGTGTACCAGGCGGTCGAGGATGGCGTCGGCCAGGTGGGATCCTTGAACTGACCGTGCCAGGCTTGAGCGGCAGCTGGCTGGTCAGCAGCACGCTTCCGCGCTGGTGGCGATCTTCCAGCAGTTCCAGCAGCAGCGGCTGGTGCTCCGCGCACATCGGCACCAGGCCGAAGTCGTCGAGGATCAGCAGGTCGATGCGGCCAGGGTCTTCAGCCAGTGGCTGGTCCGCCCTTGCGCCTGTAGTGCACTGAGCTCGTCGCCGAGGCGTGGCAGGCGCAGGTAGCGCACCGAGTGCTTGGCGTCGATGGCGGCCTTGGCGAGCGCGCAGCCGAGGTAGCTCTTGCCGACGCCAGTCGGGCCGATCAGCAGCACGTGCTGGTGTTGCCTGAGCCAGTTGAGGCTGAGCAGATGGAGCCAGCGGCTCTTGCCCAGACCGCGCGGCTGCGCAGGTCGACGTCGGCCGGTGTGCCCGCTGGCTGAGGCGCGCAAGCCAGCCGCCGCGTCTGGGCTACGCTGTCGCGGTGCAGGCATTCGGCTTCGAGCAGGGTGGCGAGGGTGTCGATGAACTCGTCGCCCGGGGACATCCGCGCCAGGGTGTCGGCCACGCCGCGCAGGCCCAGGCGCGCCAGTTGCTGGTGCACAGGTTCATGCAGCATGGCGCACCTCCGGATGGCTGGCACTGTAATAGTCGCTGCCGCGGACGTGCTCATGGGTCTGCGGCGGGAGCGGCAGCGGCAACTGGTTGCGCGCACTGAGCAACAGCCGGCGCACATGCTCGTAGCCGATGGTGTCGAGGCACAGGCGCGTGCGCACGCGTCCTCGAGTGCGCTCGCGCCGTGGTCGCGCACCAGGCCGAGCACGCCCTGGGCACTGCGGATCGCTTGTTCCGGATGCCGGCTTGGCGAACAGCGTCTCGATGAACGCGAGCGTCCGACTGCCGACAGCCGCCGCCCGCTGCAGGATCTTCGGGTCGGCATAGGCGCGGTGATGCGCCGGCATGTGCGCCGGATCGGTGATGAAGCGTTGGCTCGGCGGTGCGCGGCGATGCAGTGCAATCCGCTGATCGCGGATCAGCACTTCGACATGCGCCTGGGTCAGGCGGACTTCGACGATCTGTCCGGCGTGTACATGAGGGACGCTGTAGTACTGCCGGTGGACGTCGACGTGATAGTCGCGCGCCACCTTGCGCACCAGGTAGCTGGCCATCTCGAAGCGGTTCGCTGGCAATGGCGACAGATGCACGCGCTCCTCGGCCAACTGGCTGTCGCGCGAGCCCACGCGCTTCTGGAACGGCGTCGCATTCAATGCCGCGAGCTTCTCCTTCAGCCAGTCGTTGAGGGCATCGAGCGAGGCGAACACGCGGTCGCGCGCGCAGGCGAGGATCTGCATCTCGACCACCTTCACGGCGCCCTCGACCGGCGACTTGTCCTGGGCTTGCGTACTCGGGCCGGGATCACGACGACATCGTAGTGGCGCGCAAAATCGCGATAGGCCGCGGTCAGCTTCGGCTCGAAGCGATCCGCTCGGGCAATCAGCGCACGCGGATTGTCGGGCACCGCAATCCGGGGCACGCCACCGAAGGCGACGAAGGCCCGGTGATGGCCGTCGAGCCAGCTCTCGGCCGTCTCGTTGGCATAGGCGTGCGCGAAGATCGCGTTCGACCAGCCGAGCGCGGCGGTGAAGATGTGCGCCGATGCGACCTTGTCGCCGATGCGGTAGTCCAACGTCAGACCGGCGAAGTCGAAATAGGCCTTCTCGCCCGGCACATGGTCGTGGCGATAAGCCAGATCACGGTCAGCCAGGAACGCGCCCAGCTCATCGCAGAACACGCTGTAGCCGATGCCGTCCGGATGTTGCTCGCGATACTCGGACCACAACAGCCGCCGGGTCACCCCCTTTGCGCGCCAACTCCGGCACCATCGCCGCATAGTTGGGCGCGCGCAGGGCTTCGCTGTCCCCTGGTGCGGATGACTCCGATATAACCGCCGCTCCAGTTCCTCGTCGCTCAACCCGGCGTCCAGCGGCCAACTAAGCCCCGACGCCGCAAAGTGCTTGAGCAGGCGCTCCACCGTACTGCGCGCCACCCCTGCGAGCGCGCCAGCACCCGCCGGCTCAGCCCTTCCTCATAGTGCAACCGCAGCAGTTCTCGAATCTGTCGCATGAGCAACCTCGCTTGAGCATGGGAATACCCCGCAGGCAAAGCCCGCGAGGATGACCCACCTCAAGCGACCGCCGCACTGGCCTCCCATGACCCGGAACGCTGGCCTCGCATGCCCCGGAACCGTGGCCTCGCATCGTCCGGAATCCTGGCCTCGCATGCGCCGGAATGGTGGCCTCTCATGAACCGGAACATCCACCATGCGCAGCTTGTCGCCGGGGGTCAGGGAAATCAGGCCAGCCAGTTGCCGCTCCAGATCGCTCAGGGTCTGGTCGATGGCGGTGAGTTGTTCAGTGGTGACACGGAAGGTAGCGAAGTTCTGCATGAGATGTTCTCCAAGGTTTGACGATCCGCCGGCACCGTTGCCGGGCGGTGTGCCGTTGCGGCACGGAGAGCATTTGAAACCATCGCTGTCTCACCGGATGAGACAATGGCCTACCGGTGGTCGGGTCGCTGCAACAACAGTGCCGCCCACGCTGTTGCCGCCCACTTCCAGGAGCCCGACAATGCAGCCCATGGACTGGAAGCTCGCAATCGAGAACTGGCGTCGTTTGCCGGCCGATGAAAAGGCGCGCAGGCGTTGGGCACTCATTCCCTTGAAAGTTGCGCGCAGCATGGCCTTCGCCGGAGAACCAGTGAGCCTCGCAGTGCTGGAGGCAGAACACGCGCGTCGCCCCCAGCCCCTCGCCACCCGGACCCCAATCCTGGAAGGTGATCTTCTCGATGGGAACATCAGTCGTCCCGATCACAGAGGCTGATGGGCTTTGCAATTGCGGCCCGACTCGATGTTCGCTACGCAACCGCGACGAAACTAGTGGACGGAACTAGTGGTAAGCCCGCGCACCCTCACCAATCCCGGCGGTGTAGATGTGCGCAAACACCGCGTTGGCCTTCAGATTGATCTCGTCAGCGCCATACACGCCTGAGGGCAAGTTCGCGAACAGGTGCTTGATGATTTCGGCCTTGACCTGGGCCTGGACGGTGGCCATCGAGCGCAGCCGCTCCAACGCGAAGCGGTCGTTGCTCAGCTTCTGCAGCAATTCCTTCGCCACTTTCTTGATGGCGTCCCGATTGGCCTTGGTCAAAGTGTCCTTCTGCAACAGATCGAACACAGCCAGTTGCTCCTCGCTCTCCAGCCCCTCGCGCAGGTAGCGCCTTTCTTCGTCGTTGAGGCTGCCGTTCAGAGCGAACAAGTCGTCCATGACCTTCTGGATTTCGGCCGCATCCTTGTCCTTGTTGTACTCCTGCACGATCTCCTGGTAGCGCTCGTACAGGTCGACCCGCGTTGGATTGGCCTTCACCATCGCGGCCAATCTCTCCTCGATCCTCTCCATCAGGTTCATCGCCATGACGTTCTTGAATGGCGTCTTCGCAAACTCCGCGCGCAGGCGGGAGAAGTCGATGTTGGACAGGTCGTAGCGAGGCGCTGTTGGCTCGCTAACGCTCGGCTGTTCGGTCGCCAGAGCAACATCGACAACCTGGTACAGGTCCTGCAGGAGCGCGCTGACGTCAGGTGTGGTGCGTGCATCCTGCAGCTTGTTGTAGATCGCGCTGACCGCGCTTTCTTCAGCGTCGAAGTCAAACAGGCCGGGGTTTGGAAACAAGCCGCGATGACGGGCCTGGACGTCCTCCACAATCACCTGATACGTCTTGCGGCGTTCGTTGCTTTCGCACAGCAGGTTGACCGCGACCAGGATTTGTCGCTGCTTGTCGAAGCCCTGTGCGCTGATCAGTGCATCCAGATCGAATCCGATGTCGCCAAGAAAATCCCCAGCCGCTTTCAGGCTCTGGGCGTACTCGACGAGGGCTTCGGTGTCATCGCGCACCGTGTCTTGCTCGTCCTCACCCTTGCCCGTGCCTGCGCGATCACCCTGCGCGAAGGTGGCCAGTGCCTTGCGCAGGCTCTTCAGCATGCCGTTGTAGTCGATGATCAGGCCATGCTTCTTGCCGCCACCCACGCGATTGACGCGGGCGATGGCCTGCATCAGCGTGTGACCCTGCATCGGCTTGTCGAGGTACAGCGTAGCCAGGCATTTCACGTCGAAGCCAGTCAGCCACATGGCGCAGACGATGGCGATGCGGAAGGGGTTTTCGGCCCGCTTGAACTCCTTCTCCAGATTGCGCTTGACCATCTTCTCGCGGTGCGGCGTGATGTCCAGCGGCTCGTCGCGGAAGTTCTTCCACTTGGCGAAGTCGGCCACCTCGCCCTGCTCCGACGAGACCACCACGCAGCATTCGGTGGCCCGCATCCATTCGACCTGTTCGCGGCGCTGCTGCAACAACTTCGGCAGCGCCTTGCCCTTGGCGGCGAACAGCGCCTCGTCAGCGGCCACGCTTGCCTCCAGCTGCGCCGTCTTCTCCTGCCACTTGGCCTGAATCAGATCGTGCATCTTCACGCAGGTGATCTTGTCCAGGCAGACCATCATCGCCTTGCCGCCGCCGGTATCCACCACCCTCCAGCGTTGGTGGAAGTGATCGACGAAGTCCTGCGCCACCTTCTCCAGACGCGTGGGTGAGGTCAGGATCGGATAGTCACGCGCCAACTCCCGATAGAGCTTTTCTTCCTTTCCTCCGTCCAGGGGTCGCTCAACGTCGCCGCTTGCTTGGCCGTCTCGATGTGTTCGGCGATGCGCTCGCTCACCCTGGGATCGACGATCTTCAGCTTCTCGCCCCGGTTCTCGTAGAACAGCGGCAGCGTCGCGCCATCGGCCACGGCGCGCTTGAAGTCGTAGATCGACACGTAGTCGCCGAACACTTCGCGCGTCAGCTGCTTTTCACCAGCGTCGATCAAGGGTGTGCCGGTGAAACCCAGGAACTTGGCGCGCGGCAGGCCTTTGCGCATGTTCAGCGCCAGGCGGCCATATTGGGTGCGGTGGGCCTCGTCGCTGATGACGATGATGTCCTCGCGTTCCGAATAGGCCTCCTTGACCCGTTCGCGGTACCTCTGGATCAGGCCGAACACATAGCGGCGGTTCTGGTCGCGCAGCATCCGGCGCAATGCATCGCCACTGGAGGCCTGGTCCGACTTGCTGTTGGCGCGCCCGGCATTGGTGTAGGTGGAGGCGATCTGGTCGTCCAATTCGGTGCGGTCGGTGATGACCACGAAGGTGTAGCTGCCCGAGATCTTGCGGTGGATCTTCTCGGTCAGGAACAGCATCGAGTAGGACTTCCCCGAGCCCTGAGTGTGCCAGAACACACCCAACTGGCCGGCGCTGACTTCAGCCCTGACCTGCGGGTCGTCGGAAGTGAGACGCTTGATGACCCGGTTGACACCCAGGAACTGGTGGTTGCGCGCCACGATCTTGTGCGCGCCGCCTTCGCTGGCGTCAAACAGCACGAAGTTCTCGACGAGGTCGAGCAGGCGGGCTTTATCCAACATGCCCTTGAGCAGAATCTCAAGCAGGGGCTGGTCCTTGCGCGGTTCCGGGTCGTCCTCGTCCAGGCGCTTCCAGCGGTAGAAGTGCTCGCGGGTGCTGGTCAGCGATCCGTACTGCGCATCTTGACCGTTGGAGATGATGACCAGCGCATTCCAGTGGAACAGGTGCGGAATGGTGTCGAGATAGTCGCTGTAGTTCTTCTTGAAGGCGCTTTCGATGTGCACCTCGAAGCGCTTGAGTTCGATGAACAGCAACGGCAGGCCATTGACGTAGCCGATGACGTCCGGGCGGCGCAGCCATAAGCGCCCTTGAATCCATAGTTCGCGCACGGCGAGGTAGCGGTTGTTGTCGGGGCGGTTGAAGTCGATCAGCCGCAGGCGCTTGTCGACCAGCCGGCCCGCCGTGTCCCGATACTTCACCGGCACGCCATCGCGCAGCAGCTTGTACTTCTCCTCGTTCAGGGCGACCAGCGTCTTGGTGATGTCGTCCTGCACCACCTGCGCGAGAGCCTGATCGTATGCCTCCGGCGGCAATCCCGGATTCAGGCGTTTCAGCGCGGCAAGCACCTCGCGGCGGAGCACAGCCTCACTGTTGTCGCTGCGTCCGAGAAGGCTGTCGGGCCCGAAGCTCTCCTCGTCCTGGGCAAACACGGCCTCCCAGCCGAGTTGCTTTTCCAGCAGTTCGGCAGTGGGTGCCTGGATCAGCAGGTCTTCGGAATAGTCATCCCTGGGCATCTGCGAACCCTATATTCATCTCGCAATCTCGTACTGATGGGAAGCGCCCAGCCGGTTCCATTCGATAGCCCGCTTGCGCCAATGCGTGTCGATTGCCTGGGTGAAATCAGGGCGAACCAGTTTGGCGCGGGCTTCGCACCAAGCGCCAGATTCGCGGCGAACCACGATTCCCTCCATCGGGCCGTCGCGGAAGGCGCTGGGTGAGGTGGCTACCAGATGCTTCAGTTCCGGCAGGGACGCCCGTCCGCTGAATACTTGCCGCACTGTCTTCAGCGCCGCCATCTGCGCCAGCGCGTTGCGCCGCACCGTGCTCCAGAATCGGCCCGCATCGCGGTCGTAGACATCGAAGACCAGGAACCAGTCCGGCAGCGCACTGTAATCCAGCGAATGGCGGGCCGCACACCACTCGCCGAACACGATCAAGTTCGGCTGCAAGACATCGGCGAGGGCGTCGTGGTGCAGGGACATCCAGGCCGGCAGCCGGGCGAACTGGCCCGCATGGGGCTCCGCCAGGTATTGGCCACGATTCTGCGCGAGCAAGTTCCCGTCAGCAGACAAGGAAAAACCCAGATTGGCACCGTCGAGCTTTTCCTCGAGCACGACTTCGCCCGCCAGCAGCGCCTTGACTTCGGTTGCGGACAGGACCTTGTCGTCTCGCGGTTCGCCTTCTCCCAGCCAAGCCAGATGCGGCGTGTGCGGGAACCGAAAGAACGGCCTCATGACGGCGCGCCCGGCAACGTAGGCACCGGTTGGCCCGGAAACTTCTTGCGATAGAACTGGCACACGTCACCCGGGCAAAGAAAATCGACCACAACGCCGTGCGCCCGCAAGGCGCGCCACCAGTTCAACCACTTGCTGTCCGCTGCCTGCCAGATCGGCGGCTTGTCTGGGTGCGCATGCGCAGCCGCGACGAACTTTCGATCGGGCGGATCGAACTGCGGTTCCAGTGCCGGGTCCGGAAAGTCCGCGAAGCAGTCCGGCGTGTGCTCGGTCAACGCCACCTGTTCGACCCGCTTTGGATTTCCCGCCTGCTGCAGCAACCACTTCAGGAACACATCGCCAACGCCCTTCGCTGGATTCAGTGTCGTCTTCTGACCGTACTCGCCGAGGATCCGATAGCCGTCGTCGATTACCACGACACCGCTCTGTTGCAACGACTGCAACCGCCTTACGCAAGTCTCCACGCAATCAACCGAAACATCCGGATGCTGCTGGTTGGCGACCAACAATACATTGGTGTCGATGACCGCCTTCATTGCGCATCGCTCCGGCGGGCCAATTCACGCTTGCGCTGAAGCGCCGCCAGGGTGCGGCCGGCGATGTCGTCCATTTCATTGCCGAAGAAGTGCTCGGGCCAGTTTTCGATCTCCCCGAACATGTTCAAGCGCAGCGGCTCCAATTCGGTAGCGGCGCCTGCGCGACGACAGAAGTAGACCGCGACGTCCTGCGCCTCGATCGCGCCCTCGGCGACACGCCGCTGCAAGCGATTCAGGAAATGCTCGGAGTGGCTCTCCACGATCAGCTGTACGTTGCGCTCCTTGCTGTCCTCGCGTGCCTGCGTGGCAGAGATGAACACGTCCGCCAGTTCGGCTTGCACCTGCGGGTGCAAGTGGATCTCGGGCTGCTCCATCCACACCGTGGAGTTGGGAGGGCAATAGAAGGCCTGGACCAGAGCGGGCAGTACCTGGGAGACACCGAAGCCGACATCGGTGATCTTGACCTCAGGCGCCTTCAAGTGCGTCTTGATGAGGACCTCGTACTCCTTGCGTCCCTGCGCCACCGGCTTGACCGAAAAATCCTGGATCACGCCCAGGTCTTTCAGCCAGGCGGCGATGAAGGCGGCGAATTCCTGCTTCGCTCGCTTCGGGCCGCGATTGAGCATGCGTCCCTCGCTCTGCGCGGCCAAGATGGCGGCGATGGCGTTCTCACCCATCTGGCCGACGCTGGACGGCGTGTCGCCCGACCACTGATAGATGCGCTGCGGGTGATTACGCAGCGGCCCCAGGTAGGAGATGCTGTCCAGCATGGCTTCGGTGGCGAGCGCGAAGTCGGAGAGAAAACCTGCGTTCTTGAAGCGCGCGATGCTGATGTCGGACAAGCGATAGAACTTCTCGGGCTCCTCCAGCGGCCACTTGCGCCCATCGGCCATCTTGAAGTTGTACCGGTCAGATGCCAGGGTGAACTTGCGCTTGTCGTCCCTGCACAGTTGCACATCCAACTCGTCGCCCGCGCCGGAGCCCAAGGCATAGCGCAGTTGCTGCACCTCAGGTTGTTCGCCTTTTCCAGCTGCCACTGACACCCACAGCTGCATGCGGTCGCCGTGGTAGCGCGCCTTTGCTTGCAGCGGATCTCGCACCTCCAGCGTTTTCGGCAAGTTCCAGCCGATCTCGAAATCCAGCGACTGCGTCAAGTCGTGCCCGTGCAGGCAGTCGGCGAAGGTGCCGAGATCAATCAAGGACGCGGTATCGCCCAGATGCAGCGCGCGCTTGCGGTCGGTCGAGCGCGCCGTCTGCTGCAAGGCCAACAGCAAATGCCCCAGGCTGCTCTTGCCCGCGCTGTTGGCGCCGAAGATCACCGTCAGCGGCGCCAGGCGTATGGGGCCGGTGTCTTTCCATGCCTTGAAGTGCTTGATGTGCAGGTGCGTCAGCATGGCAGGGGCACTCCTTCGGGGTGTGCTGCTTGAGGCAACGCGATGCCGGAAACATCGAGCTGGCCGGACATGAGTTTCGGGAGCAGTAGCGCCTTGGCTTCAACCAACAATTGTTGTTGACGCCCCAAGTTTAAAAGCAAGTCGTCGTACTGAGCGATTACGCCGGCAATTCGATCTTGCACCTCTCGCGTCGGCACCTCAACAAGGAAGTCCGGAAATCTAGTCAAGGCAATTCTGTCCACGGTGGCCCCGGGGATAGTATTGGCCTCAATTTGCGATCGCCAAGCTCTCGAAAAAAGATAGGCAAAAAGATACCTTGGGTTAACTCTTCTGGGATCAGGACGTAACAAGGCTGTCCTACGCCCCAAGCAACAGCGCAATCCCTCGGGTATCAGTGCGTAGCGGTTTAATGTCGCCTCATATGTAAAGACGATGTCCCCCGCTCTTGGTTCAACTCGTCGCGTCCATTTTTGATAGTCCGCTTCCGAAATCCAGCGAGCAGCGCCAGTGTCGATCTGGCCATGCTCATTAATTTCACGAATACCCAAAAAGATGGCTGCGCCACTGTCATGAAGAGTCGGCGTCGCATGCGGCCCGTCGAATATTCCAATTGAAACGTCTCGGATTTTTTTTAAGTCAGTCTTCATAGGTCAATGTTTCGCAAGTTGGCAGCAATCCGCCCCGCCAGTTTCACCGCCTTGTCGTTCAGTTCGGACAGTTCGTTGTGGATCTCGCGCAGCTTCTCGGCGAAGTCCTCCTCGTTTTCGGCTGCAGCCGCCGCCACGCCGACGTAGCGCCCCGGCGTCAGCGAGTAGTCGTTAGCGGCGATCTCGTCCAGCGTCACCGCCTTGCACAGGCCCGGCACATCCTCGAAGAGGGCATGCGGAAAGCGGCTGTGCAGCCAGTGGACCTGGTGGATGAAGTAGCCGGCCTGTTTCAGCGCATCGAGCACCGCGTCGCGCACCGTGGGCTCTTCGTTCTTCTTCGCATCGGCGGCCAGCAAGGCGCGCTTGGCGTCGCGGATCGCCCGGCCATTGAAGGCTTCGCTCTGGCGGGCGTGAAGCTGCTTTTCCGCCACATCGAGCAATCGCAGCCAGCGCTTGTGCCGCGCTTCCACCACCTTGCCCGTGGCCTTCAGCCGAGGCGCGAGCGCGTCGAGCGTGGCTTGCAGCGCCAACTGCCCGGCGTGACAGGACAGGTCTGCGCTGGCGACCGCGGCACGGGCGTCGCGGCAGGCAGCGAGCAATTCGGCCAGCGCGTCGGCCGCTTGGGTGTCGCTTGTCGCCGCCGCGAGTTCGGCGCGAAATGCCGCCAGCTGGCGCTCGGTTACGCGGCCCGCAGGCTCGTCCTCTTCCGGTGGATTCGGTGGCCCATCGACCGCCATCGCGCGCACGCCACCATTCAACTCGTAGATGTTCGTGCGCTGGGCAAAGTCGGAGAGCAAGGCCGCCAATGACGCCACGACCGCGTCGTCTGCCGCGACGCGTTCAGGCATTGCCGCAAGCAGCGCATCGACCTGCCGTTGGTAGCGGGCGACCAGTGCCACGAACTTCTCGGGTTGGCCCCGGTACAGCCAGACGATGGCGTTGAGACTAGCGTGCTGCTCGTCGGTGAAGATGTGCGAGCGCGCCGAGACCACGTGGTACACGTTGCGCGCGTCGATCATCAGCACCTGATCGCGCAGGTCCTCCGGCTTGCCCTTGTCGAAGAACCACAGCGTGCAGGGCAGGCTGCGCGTGTAGAAGAACTTGTTGCCGATGGCCATCATCACATCGACGTGGCCGGTCTTGGCCAGCTTTTCGCGGATGTCGCGGTCCTTGTTGCCGGCGTCCGAAGCGCTGGACGCCATCACGAAACCGGCGCGGCCGGTGTCGTTCAAGTAGGCGTAAAAGTACTGAATCCACAGGCTGTTGGCATTGCTGATGGCGCCGGTCTTGGCATTGGTGCCGGGCAGGCCGAAGGGCAGGCGCCCGCCGTCGCTGGCTTGGCCTTCCACCTTCTTGGTGTCCACGCCGTCGACATTGAACGGCGGGTTGGCCATGACGAAGTCGCACTGCCCGACCAGATGGTCGATCTGGTCGTAGAACGTGTTGCCCTGGCGGATGTTCGAGGCGTCCAGCCCGTGCACCACCAGGTTCATGCGCGCGAGCTTGGTGTTGGTGTCGCTCTTTTCCTGGCCGTGGAAGGTGACGGTGTCGTTGGCCTGCTGGTGGCGCACGTCCTCGATGAAGTGGCCGGTCTGCACGAACATGCCCGCCGAACCGCAGGCCGGGTCCAGCACCAGGCCGTGGTCTGGCTCGATGATGTTGACGATCATGCGCACCAGCGACGGCGGCGTGAAAAACTCGCCGCCTTCCTGCGCGCCGCTCATGGCGAACTTGTTGAGGAAGTATTCGTAGATGCGCCCGAATACGTCGCCGGTGGCCGCCTTGATCGCGGGGCGGTCGAAGATCTTGACCAGTTCGGCCAGCAGGTCGGTCTCGAAGGCCGGGTAGCCGCGTGGCAACGCGCCCTTGAGCACTTCGTATTCGGCCTCGATCACGTCCATGGCGCGGTCGATCACCTCGCCCACAGTTGCCCCCTGCGGGAGACTCGCGATGCGGTCGAAGCGCGCGGCCTCAGGCAGGTAGATGGCCGCCTTGCCCTGGAAGCCCAGCTTGATCAGCGTCTCCCGCTGCGCAGCCGGCACCTGTGGCGGGATGTCGGCCTCGATCTCCGGCAGGTAGGCTTTGAAGCGGTTGTCGGCATGACGCAGGAAGATCAAGCCCAGCACCGGCATCGCGTATTCGGCGGCCGTGAGCCTGGAGTTGGCGCGCAGCTGATCGGCGGCTTCCCAGAGTTCAGATTCGAGCTGGTGGATGTTCACTCAATCGTTCTCGTCATGCTGGTCGGCCGCGGCCAGTCGTCGCTCCTTCCGCGGTAAACCACTCATCGACCGGGCAACAGGAAGTCAAGGGATGCACTCGAGAGCGCCTGTGTCGGAGGCATACCAGTCTTCCTGTGAACGGTAGACCTTCCCGAGCATAGCCCAGTGGCAGGACCCTGCCGCCGGGGTCAGTGCGCACGGGACACCGGAATCTGGCTGCTTCCGCGAGTCACGGTCGTGGCATAAGGGAAACGTCCACAGGAGACGCAAATGAAGCTTGTCGCCGGTGCAGTGAACAATGAGTTTCTGGAATCAGTGCTGTCAGCGAACATGGACGCCTGCTCGCGCGTCCGTGCCGCAATCGCCTACGTTGGAAATGAGAACAGACGGCTCTTCTCGGCATGTGAGACCAGCATGAAGCCACTGGAGTTCTACTGTCGTTACGATCATTCGGTTCCCGTCCACCCAGACGTCCTGAAGTGGTTCAACGAAAAGCGGAACCCGAACCTGCAGTGCAAGTTGGTGCCCGACATCCTCCATTCGAAGGTCATCTGGTGGGTGGATGCAGGCGCCTACCTGGGGTCCGCGAATCTCACGGATCGTGCGTGGTTCTCGAACATCGAAGCTGGCATCTACCTGAGTCAGGATGACCTGCTCGAATCGGGCATGGAAGAAGACTTTCGGCGGTTCTTCGAATGTGTGGACGATCATTCCCGTCCGCTCACGGAAGAGATCCAATCTGAGCAGAGCCGCCTTTGGGCGCAACGTCGGGACATCCAGAACCAGGACTATCGATTGCAGCAGCAGTTCGATGGAAAGAGGCTTCTTCCGATCCAGCCTGGACTGGTCCAAGTCGTCACACCGCGCGCTGCGGACGCACGCATGGCGCGCTTCGAGCAGGAGTGGAACGAGACGTTGCAGACCATGCGCCTCATTTCGGACCGAGTCTCATCGCCAGAGTATCGGCCGGCGTGGATTGGCGCACACGTCCCAAAGGGCGTCCAGGCCGACCAATTCCTCCATGCGTACTACTACAAGGTCGTGCGTGACGGCGCCCGGCATCCGTATGAGGAATACCACCTGCGCCACGTCGGCAACCCGGAGCTAGCCCTTCAGGGAGCGCTGTCGTGGTGGAAATCGGCAGATTTCGACTATTCGCCGGAGCAGCGCACCATCGAGCACTGGGCGCCCGGACTGCGCGAATTCATGGCGCGCGATCGGGTCGGATCGCTGAGCGAGGATGAGTTTGTTGACGCGATTTCACGCGTACACGCCATCATCAACCACGCCGTCAAGCAGGAGAACGCGCATCTCGGGCTTCCGGACTCGCCGCAGTTGTTCGACGACAAGGTGCGGAAGTTTGGCGAGTTGCTTTGGAGGGCGCGTTCGCCTCAGGGCAAGACACCTCTCCAAACCTTCGAGTACGTGATCTGGGGTCCCGGATCGGTGGCCAGGCGGATATGGGAAGCAAGCCGTAGCGATGAGTGGCGCATCCCGCATCTCGGCATCAATAGCCTGGGCGAACTTGTCGGATGGGCGCGTCCGGATGACTACCCGCCGCGGAATACTCGCACCAGCAAAGCGCTCAGGGCATTGGGGTTCAAGGTGGCTGTTGGTGTTTAGCATCTGCGGTCGGCTCCGGACAACCCACCCCATCGCCCACAAAAAAGCCGCCCAACGGCGGCCCTTTCGTTCTTGCCTGGCGGCTGGTTCACGCCGCCTTCTTCTCCTCGGGTGAGACCCGCGGGCCGGGTTTGAAGCGGCCACCGAGTTCGCGTCGCAGCGGTTCCAGGCCGTTGGCCTGGCCCAGCAGCTTGAGCATGCCGTAGCCGCGGCTGGCCACAGTGAATGCATCGTTGCCCAGCGCCATCCGGGTGTCGCTGCCCTTCTGCAGCAGGATTTCGATGCGCATCAGCAGCGGGCGCAACTGATCGCGGGCGGTCATGTCCTGCATGGCGGTGGCCACGTCCAGGCTAGGCGGGAGCAACTGCGGCTGTCCGGCCAGCGCTTCCAGCGTCTGGCGACAGAACACGTCCGCCTTGTCGCCCAGCTTGGCCATGCGCAGCTTGTCGCCGGGGGTCAGGGAAATCAGGCCAGCCAGTTGCCGCTCCAGATCGCTCAGGGTCTGGTCGATGGCGGTGAGTTGTTCAGTGGTGACACGGAAGGTAGCGAAGTTCTGCATGAGATGTTCTCCAGGTTTGACGATCCGCCGGCACCGTTGCCGGGCGGTGTGCCGATGCGGCACGGAGAGCATTTGAAACCATCGCTGTCTCACCGAATGAGACAATGGGCTACCGGTGGTCGGATCGCTGCGTAGGCTGGCGGCTCAGTGCGCTGGGCGCCGTGGCGGCTGGCGGGTGTTGTGCCTGAGCCGGCGGATGGGGATCCGGCCTGGGCGCGCCTTCGGGCTTGAGACGGCCGTGCGCGGCCTTTCTCTGCCGGGTGCGGAGCAGTCCGGCGTGGGGATCGCCCTTGCCCGTGCAGTGTTCGCCCTGGTGGGAGCAGCGTTCCCACTGGCCGGGGACCCGTTTGCCTTGCCGGAGGCTACGCTCAAGCTGCCGGGGGACTGGATCGACTTGCCCGGGGCAGCGTTTGCGCTGGGCGGAGAGCCGTTCGCCCTGGCGGAAACAGCGCTCAACCTACCGCGAGACTCGATTGGACTGCCGCGAGAGGCGTCTGCCCTTCGGAAAGCAGGCTTGGACCCATCCCTGACCAGGCTGGCGGGGTCGCCGGGTAGGTTGGGACTCTTCAACAGGTAGGTTGAAGGGGTCGCCGGTAGGGTTTGCACCCCTCTCCCGGCAGGTTTGAGGCGTCTCCCGGAGGGTTTGCACCCCTCTGCGGGCAGGCTCGCCGGGTCTGCGGGAGGGCTCAGCCACTCGCGGAGTAGGTTCGGCCCATCGCCGCGAGGGTTGCGGGGGGTCTCGGCGGGCATGGACGACGCGCGGGGCGGGCTGCGGGTGTCTGCGGGCTGGTTCGGAGGAGCGGCCGGCGGGCTGGACACTGCCGATGGCAGCGTGTGCGCAGGGTGCGCAAGGGCGATTGCGGTGGCGCACATCGCCAGCACTTCGCGGGCGCGCATCGACCTGGCGTTGCCGGGTCCGCAGGCTGCGGCGGCGAGATTCCCTCTGGCACGATTATGTACAAAGCAACGATCATCCAGCGATGGCGGCCGCTGGGGCCGCGCGTGGCATCCACCGGGGCGGCGGGCACACATGACGCAAGCGCAGCAGTCGATCGAGCGCCGCCTGGTGATCGGGTGTTCCTGGCTCGGCATGCTGTTCTCGGCCGTCGGGATCGTGGTCAATTGGGAGCTGGGCGCGCATGACGGCATGTTGCTGTGGGCCGTGGCCTTCAGCGCGCTGGCCTTCGCGGCCATTGCCATCGCCGGCCGCGGCGGCGTGCCCTATGGATTGCTGAGCGGCGCCTTCCTGTGCAACGTGATGTTCCTGATTGCGGCCACCTGGGAGGCCAACGGCGGTGTGCGCGGGTCTACCACGCCGGCCATCGCCGCTGCGGTGGTGTTCTCGGTGCTGGCCCTGCCGGGGCGTCATGCGGCGATTGCGGTGAGTGCGCCGCTGGCCATCTTCGTGACGCTGTGTGCCATCGAACTGTGGGACGGCGTGCCCGCCGCGCTGCCCTTCGATGGCATGGGCGAGGCGCTGGACGCGCTGATCACCACCCTGATGACCTCGATCCTGTGCGGTGTCGGCCTGGCGATGATGCGCCGGGTGTACGACCACAATCTGGCGCAGCTGCGCGAGGCAAAGCTGCGCAACGAAGAGCTGGCCACCCAGGCCATGCTGGCGGATCGCGAGAAAACCAGCTTCCTGGCGCGCATGAGCCATGATCTGCGCACGCCGCTGGCGGCCATCGTGGGCAGCCTGGAGGTGGCCTTGCAGGATCCGCTGCGGCCGCCGGTGGCTGGCTTGCTGACGGCGGCCCGCGCGCGCTGCGACGATCTGGAACGCATCATCGGCGACCTGCTGGATGTGGGCATCGTGGAATCCGGTGAGCTGGCCATCCGGATGGCGCCGGCGGATCTGCCGGAGCTGATCGAGGCGGTGACGCAGGACGCCCGGCCAGCCGCAGGTGTGCGCCTGGCGGTGCATCTGGAACCCGGCGTACCGCGGCGCTTGTTGACCGATGCCACCCGCTTGCGCCAGGCACTCGGCAACCTGCTGTCGAACGCGTGCAAGCACACCGACGACGGACTGATCGACTTCCGGATCAGTGCCGCCTCCGGGCGGATCCGGTTTGTCGTGACCGATTCCGGCCCCGGCATCGACGACGGCGATCTGGACTTGCTGTTCCAGCCCTTCAGCCAGCTTCCGCGCGGGCGCGAACGCGGCGGCGCCGGACTGGGGCTGTTCATCACGCGCCAGATTGCGACGATGTTCGGCGGCACCCTGACGCTCAGCCCTGGCCGCCCCGTTGGACTGCGCGCGGCCCTGGAGCTGCCATGGGTGGAGCCGGCGGCGCAGCCCGACGCGCCGCGACCGACCCCGTCCCCGGCAGCCCCGGGCGGGCTGCAGGTCTTGGTGGTGGATGACGAAGAGGTGATGCGCATGGTGGTGTCGGCCATGCTGGAGACCCTGGGGTGCACGGTTGCCCTTGCGGACGATGGCGCCGCCGCAGTGGAGGCGGTGGCCGCGACACCCTTCGACCTGGTCTTCATGGACATCCGCATGCCCGGCATGGACGGCCTGGAGGCGAGCCGCCGGATCCGCGCGGCGCGTCCGCAGCAGTACATCGTGGCCCTGACCGCCAACGCCTACCCCCAGGACCAGCAGCATGCGCGCGAGGCTGGCATGAACGCCTTCCTGTCCAAGCCGGTCTCGCTGGCATCTCTGCGCAGCGCCCTGGCGCAGTGCATCGCGCCGGACCCAGCGGCCGGCTCTGGCGCCGCGCCCTGAAGCGACAGCCACACCCGCGGATGCGATACTGCGGGCGTACCGCCGCTGCGCGCACCGGGACCTTGGCGTGATCGACCCGCAGACCCTCAGCGATCTTCTCCTGGTGGATGCGCGCAACCCTGGCACCATGCGCGCGCTGGTGGCGCGGTTCACCGCCAATCAGCGCAGCTTCCTGGACGATCCGCGCCTGCAGCCCGACTCCCTGGACCGGGTGTTTGCCGGGGACGGTGCGCACCGCCTCAAGGGGACTGCCGGCACCCTGGGCGCCACCGAGCTGGCCGAGTGCGCACTGCAGTTGGAACGCCTGGCGCCCACCGGCGATGCCGCCAGCCTGAGCGCGCAGGTCCAGCGCCTGCGCGAGGCCTTCGACGGCGCATCCCGGATGCTGGCAGCCGCCTTTCCGCCCACGGCCTGAGCGCAGCCAGCGTCACTGCCCGCGCCCTGCGCGCTGCTGAACCACGCCCCGCGGCCAGGCCCGGCCGCATGCGCGCCAGCCGCTATGCTTCACGCCCCTTGAACGGATGCGGCCGCCGCATCCCCTTCCCTCTCCTTTCGCTGGCTCACCCACCATGTCCCTGTCCCGCAGCAAGCAGCTCAACCGCGCCGAAGTCGTCGACCAGAACTTCACCGCCAGCGTGCGCGCCTGGAACGGCGCCCCGAAGGCGCGCCAGCGCGGCGAAGGCGAGATCCTGTGCGCGGGCACCTCGCTGACGGTGGGCGGCTTCCGCGAGCTGTTCGAGTCGCAGCTGATCAGCCGCCACCTGGACCTGATGGCGCGCGTGCTGCGGGTGCAGAACAAGGTCTTCTACACCATCGGCAGCAGCGGCCACGAAGGCAATGCGATGGTCGCGCGGCTGACCCGGCACACCGATCCGGCCTTCCTGCATTACCGCTCCGGCGGCTTCATGGCCGAGCGCTTCCGCAAGCTGCCGGGGATGGACCCGATCATGGATTCGGCGCTGTCCTTCGCCGCCAGCAAGCTCGATCCGGCTTCCGGCGGGCGTCACAAGGTGTGGGGCAGCAAGCCGCTGTGGGTGCTGCCGCAGACCTCGACCATCGCCAGCCACCCGCCGAAGGCCTTCGGCACCGCGATGGCGATCGACCAGGCCAAGCGCATCGGCCACCAACTGCCGATTCCGGACGACAGCATCGTGATCTGCAGCTTCGGCGACGCCAGCGCCAACCACGCCACCGCGCAGGGCGCGTTCAACGCGGCCGAGTGGGCCGGCTACCAGCAGATCAAGGCGCCAGTGCTGTTCGTCTGCGAGGACAACGGCATCGGCATCTCGGTGCGCACGCCCACCGGCTGGATCGCGCACAGCTTCGCGCAGCGCCAGCACATGAAGTACTTCGCCGCCGACGGCCTGGACCTGGCCGAAGGCTATGACCAGGTGGCCGCGGCCATCGACTACTGCCGCCGCGAGCGCAAGCCGACCTTCCTGCACCTGCGCACCACGCGCCTGATGGGCCACGCCGGCACCGACTTCGAGATCGAGTACCGCAACTTCGACGACATCTTCGCCGGCGAGGCCGCCGATCCGCTGCTGCGCTCGGCCACGCTCGCGCTGGAGCACGGCGTGTACTCGGCCGACGAGTTGCTGGCGCACTACGAGGACATCCGCGCGCGCTGCTTCAAGGCGGCCGAAGCGGCCGACCAGACGCCGAAGCTGACCACGCTGGAAGACGTCGTCGCGCCGCTGGCGCCGTACACGCCGGATGCGGTGATGGCCGAGGCAACGCGCGCGCCGTCCGCCGAGGAGCGCGCGAAGGTGTTCGGCGCGGCGCTGCCGGAGACGCAGGCACCCAAGCACCTCGCGATCCTGATCAACCAGGCGCTGCACGATCTGATGCTGAAGTACCCGTCCTCGCTGCTGTTCGGCGAGGACGTGGCGCAGAAGGGCGGCGTCTACACCGTCACCAAGGGCCTGTGGAACAAGTTCAAGGGCGCGCGCGTGTTCAACACGCTGCTGGACGAGACCACCATCCTCGGTCTCGCGCAGGGCCTCGCGAACCTGGGCATGCTGCCGATCCCGGAGATCCAGTACCTCGCCTATTACCACAACGCCTGCGACCAGATTCGCGGCGAGGCGGCCTCGCTGCAGTTCTTCAGCAACAACCAGTACCGCAACCCGATGGTGATCCGCATCGCCGGCCTGGGATACCAGAAGGGCTTCGGCGGGCACTTCCACAACGACAACTCGATGGCCGCGCTGCGCGATATCCCCGGCCTGACCATCGGATGCCCCAGCCGCGGCGACGACGCCGCGATGATGCTGCGCACGCTGATGGCGCTGTCGCAGGTCGACGGGCGGGTCTCGGTGTTCCTGGAGCCGATCGCGCTGTACATGACCAAGGATCTGTTTGATGCCGGCGACGGCCAGTGGTCCTTCGCCTACCCGGCGCCGGACCAGGCGATCGCGATCGGCGAGCCGCGCCTGTACGGCGAGGACCACACCGATCTGCTGATCGTCTCCTACGGCAACGCCATCCCGATGTCCCTGCGCGTGGCCAAGCAGCTGGAGGCCGAGCGCGGCATCAAGACCCGGGTGATGGACCTGCGCTGGCTGCAGCCGCTGAACGACGCGGCCATCGCCGCCCACGGCCGCCAGTGCGCGCGCATCCTCGTGGTCGACGAAGGCCGCAAGAGCGCTGGCCCCGGCGAAGGCGTGATCACCGCGCTGATCGAGGGCGGCTGCGGCGGCAAGCCGATCGCGCGCGTCTGCGGCGCCGACACCTACACTCCGCTGGCCGGCGCGGCCAACCTGGTGCTGCCCTCGGATGCCTCGATCAAGGCGGCGGCTATCGAGTTGCTCGGCCGCTGATCCCGGCCGCGCGATGCCGGCGCCCCTGCCTGCAGTCGTCATGCTGCTGCCCGACACCGCCGGGCGCCTGCTGGTCATCCGCCGCGCCGAAGGCCGTCCCCGCGCCGGTTGGTGGTCGCCACCGACCGGGCGCGTGGAGCCCGGCGAAGACGAGCCCGCCGCAGTGGCGCGCGAACTGGCCGAAGAACTCGGCCTGCGCGGGCGCGCGCTGCGGCGGGTGTTCGAGAGTACGACCGACGACGGCCGCTACACCCTCGGGTGGTGGCTGTGCTCGGTGGATCCGTGGCCGATCGTGGCCGACCCTGGGGAGGTGGCCGAGTGGCGCTGGGTGAACCTGGCGGAACTGGAGGCCTTGCGGCCGGTGTTTGCCAGTCACCTGGAGTTCCTGCGGGGGCACTGGCCTCGGTGAGGGGGATGCGGGCTGCGCCCGCGGTTTTTTCGCTCGTCGCTCTGGCTTTTCGCTGTCGCTGTGGCTTTTGGCTGTCGCTGTGGCTTTTCGCTGTCGCTGTGGATTTTGGCTGTCGCTGTGGCTTTTGGCTGACGCTGTGGCTTCTTGCTGTCGCTTGAAAAGCAACAGCGTTTCGGCCTGACGGCCGAGTCACTTCTTTCTGCTTGCCCAGAAAGAAGGTGACCAAGAAAGAGGGCACCCCGCGTCCGCGCCCCGTGGCCTTTCTCTTGGTTACTTCTCTTTGGCCACTCAAAGAGAAGTGACTCGGCCGCCAGGCCGAAACGCTCTTGCTCTTGATCTCGAAGACAGAAGCCAAAGGCGAAAAGCGAGAAGCAAAAAGATCGCGGGCGGAGCCCGCTCCCACAAGCAGCAAAGCAGCGGCGACGGCGAAGGCGACGGCGACGGCGAAGGCGAAGGCGACAAGTCGCAGGCGGAACCCAGCCGAACAAACTACGCGGCGTCAACGACACCAACCAGACAGCGGGCAGTGTCCGCAACACCAGAAGCGAGATCGACATCCGGAACCCGCGCCACCGCGCCATCCCCCGGCGCCCGGCGCCCGACCCACGAGGGAACGACGCCCGCCAACAGGGCCGACAACCGGCGGTGCATGTCACGCCGTACCCTGTTCTAATGCGATGCTTTGGCATGCCGTTACCCCCACCGCAGACCGCATGAAGCTCGCCGGTTACACCGTCAAGGAAGTGCTCTACGCCGTCGACGAGACCGTCGTCGCGCGGGCCGAGACCGACGCCGGCGAGCGGGTAGTACTGAAGTACCAGGACACCCGCCACCCCTCGCCGGAGTTGAACGCGCGCTGGCGCCATGAGCACTCGATCCTGCAGTCGATCGAGTCGCGCTGGGTGATCCGCACCCTCGGGCTGGAGCAGGACGGCAACTCGCTGGTGCTGGTGCTGGAGGACTTCGGCAATGCCAACCT
This sequence comes from Rhodanobacteraceae bacterium, assembly GCA_016713135.1. Lineage (NCBI taxonomy): Bacteria > Pseudomonadati > Pseudomonadota > Gammaproteobacteria > Lysobacterales > Rhodanobacteraceae > Rhodanobacteraceae bacterium. The sequence continues at coordinate 545,261 of JADJPR010000023.1, forward strand.
GGCGCAGGTGGCGGCGCGCCGCAGCCTGGACCTGGCCGAGCGCATGGCGCTGGCGCTGCAGCTGTGCTCGGCGATCAGCGCGGTGCACGAGCAGCAGCTGATCCATTGCGATGTCTCCAGCAAGAACGTGCTGGTGGACCTGGCCACGCTCAATCTCAAGCTGTGCGACTTCGCGCTGTCCACCCGCCTGGCGCACGATCAGAAGCCGTCCCCGGAAGCCGGTCTGCGCGGCACGCTGGAGTACATCTCGCCGGAGCAGACCGGGCGCACCAGCCTGGAGATCGATTACCGCAGCGATCTGTATTCGCTCGGCATCGTGCTTTACGAGCTGTTCTGCGGGCGCACGCCGTTCCAGTCGCGCGATCCGATGACCCTGCTGCACGCGCAGATCGCGATCAGCCCGGCGCCGCTGCACATGGTCGACCCGACCATCCCGGAGCCGCTGTCGTTGATCGTCCAGAAGCTGCTGGCGAAGTCGCCCGACGACCGCTACCAGAGCAGCTTCGGCCTGCACTGCGATCTCGCCGAATGCGCCCAGCAGTGGCATCGCTGCCACCGGATGGAGGTGTTTCCGCTGGCCACGCAGGATGTCCCGGAGCGCTTCTGCGTGGCCAACCGGCTGTACGGGCGCGAGGCGGAATCACAGGCGCTGGATGCGGCTTTCGAGCGCGTCGGTGGCGGTCGCGCCGAGCTGGTGCTGGTCAACGGCTACTCGGGCATCGGCAAGACCGCGCTGGTGGGCGAGCTGCACCGGCCGATCGTCGCCCGGCGCGGCTATTTCATCCGCGGCAAGTGCGACCAATACAGTCGCAACCAGCCCTACAGCGCGCTGATCCAGGCCTTCCAGCAACTGCTGCGGCAGCTCGCGGTGGAAGGCCCGCAGCGACGCAGCTACTGGAAGTGCGAGTTGCTCGAAGCGCTCGGCGAGAACGCCGCCGCGGTGGCGGAACTGCTGCCCAATCTGGCACTGCTGGTTGGCCAGGTGCCGCCGATGCCGGTGCTGCCGCCGGCCGAGAACGAGCGCCGCTTCCACATCGCCTTCGCCCAGTTCGTGCGCGCGCTGTCACCGCGCGCGCATCCGCTGGTGCTGTTCCTCGACGATTTGCAGTGGGCCGACGTGCCCACCCTCAAGCTGATCGAGCACCTGCTGCGCTTCGAGGGCGAGCTGTGCACCCTGATCATCGGCGCCTACCGCGACAACGAGGTCTCCGAGGGGCACCCGCTGGCGCTGGCGCTGGAATCGATGAGCCGCGCGCAGCTGCCGGTGCAGCAGATGCACCTCAAGGACCTGCCGCCGGCGCAGGTGGCGCGATTGATTGCCGACACCCTGCACTGCGCCGAGGCCGAGGTGGCCGAACTGGCGGCGCTGTGCGTGGAGAAGACCCGCGGCAACCCCTTCTTCCTCGGCCAGTTCCTGCGCACCCTGCACGCCAGCGGCGACATCCACTACGTGCGCGCCGAAGGCAAGTGGCGCTGGGACATCGCCCAGATCCGCCAGCGCGGCATGACCGACAATGTGGTCGAGCTGATGCTGCAGAAGCTGCGCACGCTGGCGCCGCAGACTCAGGCGCTGCTGACGCTGGCGGCGCACCTCGGCGACAGCTTCGACATGCGCGAGCTGATGGCGGTGGGTGGCCAGGATGCGCCACAGACGGCCGTGGTGCTGTGGCCCGCGCTGCAGGCCGGCATGGTGCTGCCGCTGGACGAGGGCTACAAGTTCGCCCAGGACGCGGCGCAACTGGAGGCCTCGCGCTATCGCTTCCTGCACGACCGCGTGCAACAGGCCGCGTATGCCCTGACCCAGGAGCGGGACCGCCTGCAATTGCGGCTCCACTGCGGCCGGTTGCTGCTGCAGCACAGCTCGAGCGAAGAGCTGCGCGCGCGCCTGTTCACCATCCTGGAGCACCTGAACGCGGCGGTCGCGCTGATCGACGATCCCGCCGAACGCGCGCGCCTGCTGCAACTCAACCTGCGTGGCGGGCTGTGGGCCAAGGCGGCCTCGGCGATGCCGGCGGCCGTCGCCCTGTTGCGCAGCGCACGCGCGCTGTTGCCGGGCGATTCCTGGCGCAGCCAGCCCGAGCTGGCGCTGACGCTGTACAAGGAGCTGGCCGAAGCCGAATACCTTGCCGGTCACTTTGCCGAGGCCGAGCAGATCTATCCCGAGGGCATCGCGGCCACCGATGACCCGATGGCCAAGGTCACGCTGTGCCTGGTGCAGGCGGACCAGTACGCGATCCAGGGCCGCTACCTCGAGTCCTTCCCGGTGCTGCTGCTGGCACTGACGCTGCTCGGTCGCGAGTTCCCGGCCGAGGAAGCCCTGGCGGGCCAGCAGTTCCCCGGCGAGTTCGCCGCCACCGAGCAGCTGCTCGCCGGGCGCAGCCACGAGGAACTGCTGCACACCGCGGAAATGAGCGACCGCGCGACCCTGCTGGAAATGCGCGTCTACTTCTCGCTGTCCTACGCCACCTACCAGACCGGCCGCTTCGCCTCCTTCGTCATGGTCGGCTGCCGCATGGTGCAATCGAGCCTGCGCCAGGGCCAGTGCGACCTCACATGCATCGCCTACGTGGCCTATGTCACGGCGATGTCGGTGATGAAGAAGCCCTACCCGGACTGCTACCGCATGGGCAAGCTGGCGCTGCGCCTGGCCGAGCAGCGCGACAACAAGTACTTCCGCATCACCGTCTACCACTACTTCACGTCCTTCTACCTCCACTGGTGCGAGCCGCAGTCGAATGCCTGGCCCTACCTCGAGCGTGGTTTCGAGCTCGGCCAGGCCGGCATCAACCCGCTGTCCAGCGGCTACTGCGCGCTGGCGCTGGCGATGACCAAGTTCATTCAGGGCATCCCCTTCGACGAGTTGGAGAGCGAATGCCAGCGCGGGCTCAAGTTCCTGCGCAACACGCATCAGCCCAACATCTACAGCGATTTGCGCTACGGCGTCCTGCTGCCGCTGCGCGAACTCCGCGGCACCTCCGGCGACGATGGCGAGCCGACAGCGGAGGCCTTTTTCGGCGGCGACTACCGCACACCATCGATCCCGCTGGCCTTCCACAGCAGCGCGATGATCCGCAACTGCTACCTGCGGGACGACCGCGAAGGCTGGGCGCGGCATGCCGCCAATCTGGACACGGTTGCAGCCTGCGTGCCGGATGGCCCGTCGACGGTGGAGATCCGTTTCTACGTCGCACTCGGCCTGCTGCGCGCGGATTTCGCCGGGGACGATGCGCAGCTGGCCGCCGCCAATCGGCTCGCGGCACAGCAACACATCGCCAGCTTCCGCCTGTGGAGCGAAGGCTGCGTCGAGAACTTCCGCCACAAGCTGCTGCTGCTGGAAGCCGAGGACGCGCGCGCCGGCGGCGATGATCGCCATGCGATGGAGTTGTACGCGCAAGCCATCGACGCCGCCGCCGAAGCCGGCTACGTGGTCTGCGAGGCCCTCGCCAACGAGCGCTACGCGCGTTTCTGGCAGGGCCTCAACCAGCGCCAACTGGCGCGCAACTTCATACGCGAGGCCTATTTCCACTATCGCCGCTGGGGCGCTGCCGCCAAATGTGCGCTGCTGGAGCGGCAATGGGCCGACACCCCCTTCCGCAGCATCGAGACCCGCGCCGCGCCGGGCGGCATGAGCACCACCCTGCGCAACATCTCGGAACAGACCGGGTTGCTGGACCTGCGCTCCCTGCTCAAGGCCAACCAGCTGCTGGCCAAGGAGATCCAGCTCGACTCGCTGCTGGAGAAGATGCTCGAGGTGCTGCTGGAGAACGCCGGCGCGGAGCACTGCGCGATCATCCTCGACGACGAGGACCAGCTGATCGTGGAGGCCGCCGGCGGCATGGTCGACGGCCGCCACCTGCGTACCCAGCGCATCAGCCGCCGGCTGGCGGACTATGTGGACGAAGCCCAGCCGCTGCTGCCCAACTCGATCATCGAGTATGTGCAACTGACGCGCACCGCGCTGCTGCTGAACAACCCGGCGGCAGACGAGCGCTTCGCCAACAGCGCCTACCTGCGCATGCGCCAGCCCAAGTCGGTGATCTGCCTGCCGGTGGTGACCCAGGGCAAGCTGATCGCGCTGGTCTACCTCGAAAACAACCAGATGGAGAACGCATTCACCGCGCGGCAGCAACTGACGCTGGAACTGCTCAGTGGCCAGGCAGCCATCTCGCTGGTCAACGCGCGGCTGTACGACAGCCTCGAGCGCAAGGTGCAGCAGCGCACCGAGGAACTGCGCCAGATGAGCCTGAAGGACGGTCTGACCGGAATCGCCAACCGGCGCTCCTTCGACGAGCGCCTGGCGCTGGAATGGCGCCGCAGCCTGCGCAGCGGCGAACCGCTGTCGCTGCTGATGGTCGACATCGACCACTTCAAGCAATACAACGATCACTACGGCCACCTGGACGGCGACGCCTGCATTACCGAAGTGGCGCACGCGCTGCAGCGCGCGGCCAGCCGGCCGGGCGACCTGGTGGCGCGCTACGGCGGCGAGGAGTTCGCCATCCTGCTGCCGAACACCGACGAGGAAGCCGCGGCGCAAGTGGCCGAATACTGCCTGCGCAGCGTCGCCGCACGGGCCATCCCGCATGCCCAGTCCAGCGCCGGCCCGCATGTCAGCGTCAGCATCGGCGCGTGCACACTGGCGGTGTCCGCGGACGACCAGATCGGCACCCTGATCGGCCAGGCCGACCAGGCGCTCTACCACGCCAAGCGCAACGGGCGGGCGCGGTTGTTCCACTACTCGCGGCTGTAAGCGCAAGCTGGCATCCTGAGGCCACAGGGTGGGTGGAGCGACAGGCATGCACGAGTCGACCAGGCAGCATTGGCGCTGGCCGCTGGCGTTGATCGCCGCGTGGCCCGGTTTGGGCGCCATCGCGCAACCGGCCGCGGAACCGGCGGACGCCCCGCGCCTGGATGCCGTCGAGGTGCGCGCGCAAAAGCGCGTGCAGACCCTGGACGAGGTCCCGATCTCGATGCAGTTGCTGGATGGCCAGCGCCTGTCCGAGCAGGGCCTCAAGGACACCTCGCAGCTCGGCGGCCAGGCCGCCAACGTCAAGATCACCCAGAACACCGCCGAGGGCACCGCGCCGGCGATCACCATCCGCGGCGTGGGCAATCTCGATTACAACACCTCCACCACCTCGCCCATCGGGGTGTATGTCGACGGCGTCGGCGGCGGCACCGGCAATCGCCACCTGGTCAATCTCTACGACATCGAGTCGGTGGAGATCCTGCGCGGCCCGCAGGGCACCCTGTTCGGGCGCAACACGACCGCCGGCGCACTGCTGGTCAACACCCGCCGCCCGCTGCTGCAGCAGCAGGAGGGCTATGTCGAGGCGGGTATCGGCAACTACGATTCGCAACGCCTGGGCGGCGCCTGGAACTGGCCGCTGGGTGAGCGCGTCGCGTTGCGCGCGGCCTTCGACGAACGCCGCTACGACTACACCGTCAACAACCTTTATCCGCCCGCGCCCGATCCGGACATGCACCAGAGCGAGGGCCGCATCTCGCTGCTGGCGGAGACCGACGCAGTCGAGATCTACCTCAAGCTGCACGGCGAGGACTGGGACGGCGTGTCCAAGCCGGTGCGCCACATCGGCGTGATCGCCGCGCCGGGCAGCCCGCCCGCGCTGTGTACGCCGGCGCAGGCCGGCAGCAACGCCTGCACCGACTTCTTCGGCTTCAATGTCGGCAGCAACGATTTCAACGATGTTGCAGCCAACAGCAATGACTTCGATGGCTTCCCCCACCACCGCCACAGTGCCGGCGCGGACCTGACGCTGACCTTCCCGCTGGACGAGCGCAGTTACGTGGTGTCCGTATCCAGCTTCAACTCACTGGAACGCCTGCACCACTACAACGCCGATGCCAGTCCGGCGCGCCGGCTGGAGGGCTCGCTGCACGCGGACGGCGACGTCTGGACCCAGGAGCTGCGCTATCACCTGGACGCCGGCCCGGCCTATTTCATCGCCGGCGCCTACTGGCTGGAAGAGCCGCTGGAGCAGCGTTTCTTCATCGACATCCTGCGCGATTTCCGCACAGTCCCGGATCTCTTCAGCCAGGCCGCGATGTTCCTGTACGACAACCAGATCGACACCCGCTCGCAGGCGCTGTTCGCCAACCTCGACTACGATCTCGACGACACCACCACGCTGACCGCGGGCCTGCGCTACACGCGCGAATCCGTCGACTACCGCGCGCTCGGCCAGGTCAACGTCGCCACTGCCGCGGGCGACCAGGACGGTGCCACCTTCCCGGCCTGGGATGTCGCCGGCGAGGTCGACGACGGCCAGTGGTCCGGCAAGCTCGCGCTGCACCGGCGCTGGTCGGACACGGCCAGCAACTGGATCAGCGTGTCGCGCGGCTTCAAGAGCGGCGGCTACAACGGCGCCATCGCATTCAGCGCCGAGGAAGCGCGGCGCAACGACTACGGCAGTGAAACCCTGACCGCTTACGAGATCGGCGGCATCGCCTACTGGGACGAGCAGCGCGCGCGCCTGCAGTACGCCGCTTTCGTCTACGACTACCGCGACCAGCAGGTGTTCATGAACACCCCGTCCGAGGCACCGGGCGGGTTGCCGCTGCAACTGCTCGACAATGTCGGCCGCTCGCAGATCCACGGCGTGGAGCTGGAACTCGCCTGGCAGGCCAGCGATCCACTGGAACTGCGCCTGGGGCTGGGCTGGCTGCCCAAGGCCGAACTGGAATCCTTCGTCAATGCCCAGGGCGTGGAAGTGCGCGACAACCGCCTGCCGCTGACCTCCGAGTGGAACGCCAACGCCTTCATCGACTACCGCATCCCCGCGGGCGCCGGGGAATGGCTGCTGCAGCTCAACGGCAACTACCAATCGAAGTTCTATTCCGACCAGAACGAGAACGAGTACACCGCCCAGGACGGCTACACCCTGTGGAACGCCCGCGTCGCCTACGAGCGCGACGCGTGGACCGCCGCACTCTGGGTCAAGAACCTGACTGACGAGGCATACACCCACCTGCGCTTCGATCTGATCAACTTCCTCGGCCTGGTGCAGGACAACCGCGGCGAGCAACGGCAGTTCGGCGCGGATGTGCAATGGCGGTTTTGAGCCCGCCGGGACGGTGCCCGCGTGCACCGGCGCACGGAGCCAGCACTACCCGGTTGAAGAATTCTCGAACCCCAGCCCCCTCCCCCGGCCGCAGCCGCAATCCCCGATCCTCATGCCGCTTCCTGAAAACACCCTGCTCGGCCGCGCCGTCGACCACGAGCCTGCGTATGCCCCGTCGATCCTGATGCCGATCCCCCGAGCCGCCGCGCGGGAGGCGTTGGGAATCCATCACGATCTGCCGTTCGCCGGCGTGGACCGCTGGACCGGATTCGAATTGGGCTGGCTGGAACCCGGCGGAAAGCCGCGGGTCGCGGTGATGCGCGCCCAGGTGCCGGCAGATTCGCCGAACCTGATCGAATCCAAGAGCTTCAAGCTGTACCTCAACAGCTACGCGCGCGAGCGCCTGGAGCAGGTGCAGGCGGTGCAGTCGCGGATCGCGACGGACCTGACGACGGCAGCGGGTGCACCCGTTCACGTCGAACTGCTGGAGCCGCGGGATTGGCCCCGGCTGGCGCCCGGCGAATTGTCGGGAACCGTCATCGACGAACTGCCGATCGAGGTTGAAACCGGCCGCGGCATCGATACCTCGCCACTGCGCAGCGATTGCGCGCTTGTCGTCGACGAATCGCTGGTATCGCATCTGCTCAAGTCCAACTGCCCCGTGACCGGCCAGCCAGACTGGGCCAGCGTGGTCATCGACTATCGCGGGCCGGCAATCGATCGCGCGGGACTGCTGCGCTACCTGGTCTCTTTCCGCGACGTTCGCGAGTTCCACGAGCAATGCGTGGAGCGCATCTATCTGGACCTGGCGCGCCACTGCGCACCCGAATGGCTGGCGGTGGAGGCGCGCTACACCCGCCGGGGCGGCCTTGACATCAATCCGCGGCGGGTCACGCGTGGACAGGCGGCAGCAGGGCCCGAGCGGCGACATTGGCGCCAGTGACCCAAGCCCCCGGGTCCCCGGCGTACCCGATTCAGCCCTGCAAAACGCCCCTCGTGGTCATATCGACCATGCAACATGGAACTGTTTCCAACCGTGCACGAGGGACATATGCGCCGATTCTGGTGGTTGCTGGGACTGAGTCTGTGGATCCATGCCGCGGTGGCGCAGGGCGCCCAGGTTGCAGCGCCCGTCCAGGCGGCGGCGGAGCTGACACCCACGGATCCCACCGAGACGCCGCTGAAGGTGCTGCGTGCCCTGCGCACGAATGATTTCGCCGGTCTGCTGGAAGCCACGGGCGGCGAGGCTGAGCTGCGGAGCTTCCTCACCGAGGATGCCCAGGAAACGCCGCAGACCATCGCCGAGAAGATCGCCGACAACCCGCCGAGCGAGGACGATGTGCAGTGGCTGCGGGTCTGGACCCTGCTGTCCGGCCCGGACGGAGTGGCGCGCGCCAGCGCCGAGTGGTACCCGATATGGCAGCAGGCCCTGCCGCATCTGCTGGCGAATGCCCAGATGGGTCTGACGGCGATGGGTGCCGCGATTGCCGAGGACACCTCGATGACCGGGCTGGAGCGCGCGCAGATGCTGGAACTCCAGTGGGCGCTGACGGGCTGGCTCTCGCGCACCGACTTCAGCGATCGCAAACGCTTCGAACAACTCCTCGGCCTGGGACGCGACTGGATCCTTGCGAGCGGCAAGGCACACCCGATGGAACTGGTGCTGACCAGCCCGGAGCAACGCCTGGCGCTGGCCACCCGTGCAATGCAAGCGAGCAAGCGGGCGCTCGGCCTGTACGGCATCGACGCCGATCAGGTGCTCGCCAGTGTCAAGATCGAGTTGCTGGCGCGCGATGGCGGGAGCGCCAGGCTGCGGACCTCGCTCAAGTTCCTGGATGTGCCGCTGGCCCTGGAACAGAACCTGGCCTGGTACCAGGGCGAATGGATCCCGGCCGAAACCGCGCAGGCCTACAGCAACCAGGAAGCGCGCGCCCAGGCCGCCCAGGCCGCTGCGGCGAAGGCGGCGCCGGGCACTGTTGCACTGGATGGCGAGCCGGTGTTCACTCCCCCGCGCGCCGACCAGGAATGACTCAGGCCGGGTGCACCGGGGTCGCCGCGCCAGCACCGACCACGGTGGTCCAGGGACGTACGCTCCAGCGCAGCACCAGGCCGTTGGCGACGTAGGGATCGGCCGCGGCGAAGGCCTCCGCCACAGCCGGCGAATCCCCCTGAAACAGCAGGATCGCGCGGTCCACCGGGTCTGCGAGCGCCCCACCCAGCAGCAGTTCGCCGCGTTCGGCGGCCTCCCATGCCAGCTTCAGGTGCGCGGCACGGTACTCGGCGCGACGCACCGGGTAGTCCGGGGAGACTTCGTAGATCAGCAGATAGTGCATGGGTTCGACTGGCCTGGTTGGGCGACGCAAAGGTGTGTTGTACCGCAAAATCCCGTGGGCCTGCTCCGCGTCCCTCGCACCGATGCGGCAGCGCGCGCCAGCAAGTCCCTCGGGCCGGATCGACCGGAATGTCGACGGCTGGCTGACGGGATACCACACTGACCCGGATTCTTCATCGGTCTCGCTTGGGTAGACGCCGCGGGCGTGGATGCATCGATTGGCAACACCCAGGGCACCCCGCAACCAGCTACGATAGTCATCGTCGATCCGGAGAATGCGCATGAAGACGCTCGCTGCGGCCACCCTGGCCTTGCTGTCCCTGCCATTCTCGGTCACGGCGGCCGACGATTCGCGCATGCAGGCGGAACGCCAGCTGCGTAATGCCCAGGCGGTCTGGGCCCAGGCGCAGAAGGGCGCATCCGGCACCAAGGAAATCACCGTGGGCTGCGTGCCCACGCCGATTCCGACCACGCCAAGCGGCCCAACCTGGACTTTCGAAGTCCAGACCAGCGCTGCGGCACGCATGCGCGGCATCGTCTGGCGCCAGCCCTGCAGCGGCAACAACGCGCAACTGATCCTGACCCTGGAGCCGGTCGTCGGCACGCCCTTCGCCTGCGGCACCGAGGTGGAAATCGCCATCGGCGCGCTGCGCACCGATGACATTTTCCTCGACGTCAATCCGAATGATGGCGTGGGCACCAGCTTCTGCGCCAACCTGTCGGCGCGCACCTCTTTTGTCATCCATGAGTTCGACAACGGCTTCGCCTTTGACGACGACAACGCCTTCACCCTGACTTACGAGAGCGATGTCACAGCCGACGCCACCCTGCAGATTCCCGCCTACGATCCCGGCCAGTACGTGGTTGGCGGCGATCTCGCCCTGTCCGGCAAGCTCTCCGGCAGCTACTACGAGCCCACGCGCGATCGCGAAGGCGCGCTGATCGAACTCGGCCGCGCAGGCAGCGCGCGGGTGGTTTTCCTGACCTGGTACACCTATTTCCAGGGCCAGCAGCGCTGGATCGTCGGCAACGCCACCTTCAACCCGGGCGATACTCGGGTCACGATCCCGTTGATCGTGACCACCGGCGGCCAGTTCGGCGCGGCCTACAGCCCGGCGCAGGTGCAGGTCAGCAACTGGGGCAGCGCCACCATCAGCTTCCCGAGTTGCTCGCGGATGCGCTTCGAATGGTCCGAGAGCGGCGGCCAGACCGGGCTCTACGAATACCAGCGCCTGCTTGAAGGCCTGGACGGCGTGACCTGCCCCTGAGACGAGTCGACGAACGGCACGATCGCGCGGGTTCACGCCTTCGCTACAATGCGGGCGATTTTCATCCGCATGCCGATCACCGGAGCCTCGATTGACTGACTACAGCCCTGCCGCAGGACTGGCCAACCTTGCGCGCGCCGCGCTGGTGGGCCTGTGCCTGTGCGCGCCGGGGCTGGCGGCGCAGGTGCCCGCGGATTCGTTGCCGCGCCACCCGCTGGAAACCCGCGCGCTGACTGAACCGGAAGCGGTGCTGGCCGAGATTCCGGCGGAACTGGAGCGTGCCCAGGGTGATGCGCGCACCCTGGCGCTGCTGGAGCTGGCGCATGCGAACGCCTGCCGGGTGATGGCGGACTGGAACTGCCAGCGCGAAGCCGGTGCCGCGGCGGCCGCGGCCGGCGAACGCGCTGCCGACGGCATCCTGCAGGTGCGCGGATTGATCGCGCAGGCACGCGGCCACATCGCGCTGCAGGATTACACCCGCGGTGAACAGCTCCTCGCCAGCGCGCAGTTGCTGCTCAAGCAGACGCCCTCGCCCGAGTTGGCGGCGGACGTCTACCTCGCCTACTCCTCGCTCAGCGAGTTCATCGGCAAGCATGAATCGGGGCTGCGCTACGCCGGGCTGGGCCTGGACGCACTGGACGGGGTGGATGCGCCGCTGATCCGCACGCGCCTGCTGCGCAACCAGGCACGCGCACAATCGCGACTCGGCAAGGTCAAGGAGGCGCGACATTCGCTGGCGGACGCGGAAGCTGCCGCCAGCGCGCTGGTGGATCCCAAGCTGCACGCCGAGCTGGCGCTGGAGACCGCGCGCGTGGCGCGCCTGGCCGGCGACATCGAAGAACAACGGCGGATGGGCGCGCGCATCCTGGACCTCGGCCGGAAGCTGCAGAACTCGCAGCTCAGTGGCCTCGGTGAGGAAGTTCTCGGCCTTGCCGCGCTGGAAGCGCAAGAGTCCGAAGAGGCGCGCCTTCACCTGCAGGCCGCCGCAGTGTCTTTCCGCGAGCTGGGGCTGGACCGCGACGAGCTGCGCGTGACCCGACAATTGCTCGACCGGCTGATCGAGGACCAGGCCAATCCCACCGTCTGGCGCACGCTGGCGCAGCGTTTCCTGTCGCTGGAACGGGACATCGCGCAGACCGACCGGGCCAAGGCCGCGGACGACTTCGAAGCGCGCCTGAAGTACGCCCAACAGGAAATGGAAGTGATGCGGCTGGAAAGTGAAGCCGCATTGCAGCAGGAACGGGCGCAGGCGCTGGCCGAGAGCAGCCGGCTGAGTGGCTGGCTGATGGCCTCGGCGATGGCCATGATGACCCTCCTCGCAGTCTTCTTCGTGCTGCAGCGGCGCACCAACCGACGGCTGCAACGCACCCTGGCGGCCCGCCGCGAGAGCGAAGCGCGAGCCACCGACCTTTTGCGCCTGTCCAAGGGCATGGTCTTTCTGCACGATCTGAATGGCCGCCTGGTGATGGTCAACCTGGCCACCGCGGAGGCACTGGGCACGCTGCCCGAGCATCTGGTCGGCCGGGCGCTGGGCGAATACCTCGCAGACCAGTCGCGCCTCGAGTTCGACCAGGCCTTGCGCCGGCTGGCGCAGCAACGCAGTGATGAGGCCACGCTCACGGTGCGCAGCAACAGCGGCGAACGCCACTGGCAGTACAGCGGGCGCTTGTCCGACAACGGTGGCTACGCCATCGGTCACGCGGTGGATGTGACCGAGCAACGCCGCGAAGCTGAAGCCTTGCGCGCCGAAAGCCAGCGCGATGCGCTGACCGGCGCCTACAACCGGCGCTGGTTCGGCGAGTTCGAGGCGCGCGAGGGCAACCGCCGCTGGGCGGTGGTCAACGTGGACCTGGACCAGTTCAAGCAGATCAACGACACCCGCGGCCATGACGAAGGTGACCGCGTCCTGGTGGCCATGACCCGCTACCTGCAGAATCAGGTCGGTCCCAATGATGCGGTGATCCGCAGTGGCGGCGACGAGTTCCTGCTGCTGCTCGCCAACGGCAATGGTGCCACCGCGGAGGCGCTGATCGGGCGGCTGAAGGCCGATATGGACTCCGCCCCATGCCGCTATTCGCTGGGCCACGCCGTGCGCGAGGGCGACGAGCGCCTGGGCGACACCCTGGCGCGCGCGGATGCGGACATGTACGCCAAACGGCGCGCCGCGCGCGAGCGACGCGGCTGATGGCGACCGAGGCACGGCACCCACCACCTCCGAGGACTTGCCATGCACCGCAGCCGCCTCAGCGGATTCATCATCGATTGCCACACGGACGACCTGCCCGCCGCCGCCGGTTTCTGGAGCGCAGCGCTGGGCATGCCGATCCTCGGTGACGATGGCCCGAAGTACCTGCGACTGGACGCCAGCGCCCGCGACCTGACGGTCGAAGTGCAGCGGGTGGAGCATGCGAGCCGCGTGCATCTGGACATCGAGTCCGACGACGTGGAAGCCGAAGTCCGCCGCCTGGAAGGCCTCGGCGCCACGCGGGTGCACCAAGGCGCACGCTGGTGGGTCATGCAGGCGCCGAGCGGCCAGCGCTTCTGCGTGGTCGAGGCCCGCGAGAATCTCGCCGCGGCCCCCGGCGTGACCGTGTGGGATACCCCGAATTTCCGCGCCTAGGCCAACAACTCGCCGAGGCGCGCGCGGGCTTCGGACCACAAGCGCTGGCTACTGCGCAGCGGCAGGTCCAGGGCATCCGCGGTTTCCTGCTCGGACAGGCCGGCGAACACGCGGCATTCGACCACACGCTCCCAGTCGGGGTTCTCCTGGCGCAGGCGCTCCAGCGCGGAGTCCAGCTCCAACAGGCCGCGCGCCTCGCTGGCGATACGCTCGGCGTGGGCGTCGACATCGGTATGCGCCACGCCGCCGCCGCGCTTGGCGGCGAGCTTGTCGCGGGCGTGGTTGAGCATCAGCTGGCGCATCGCGCGTGCGGCGAGGGCCATGAAGTGCGCGCGGTTGAGCACCCCCTCCGCTCCTGCGCGCGCAAGCCGCAGGTAGCAGTCATGGACCAGCGCGGTCGGATTGAGGGTGGCATTGCCGGGTCCGCCGAGCACCCCGCGCGCCAGGCGTTTGAGATCCTCGTAGACCAGCGCCACGGCGCGGTCCCAGGCCGCGTCGTCGCCTGCTCGCGCCCGTGCCAGCAACTGGGTGACTTCCGCCATCTCCCCGGCACCCTCCCCCAACTGCTGCCGAGCATAGGCGAAGCGCCGCGTGCAAAGCGTCGGCGCGATCAGCGGTTCGCCGGCATTTGCGGTCCGCCCGTCCGGTCCTCGGACGCGAGCCGCTCCGCGCTGACGGCCAACTCGGCCAAGGCCGCCCGTGCCTGCGTCGCCAGAGCGGCGTCGCCGGTGCTGGCGGCGATCTCGGACGCCAGCGTCCAGTGCGCGAAATTGGGCTCCTCGGGCAGGCCGCGCCACAGCGCGACGGCATCGTTCGTCCGCCCACTCCGCAACCATGCACGCCCCAGCGCGCGCCGGATCTGTGGCGGAAGTTCTTCCGAACCGTCCAGCGGGACGCGATCGATGTCGTCCAGCCGGGCGAGCCGCTTGCCGCGCTCGACCAGCGCCGGCTCATCGATCCCGATGCTGTCGCGCGCGTAATCGGCAAGCCCCGTCGCGAGTTGCACGTGCTCGCCCAGCCAGAGCGCGGCGAGGATCCGCTGCAGGTGCACATCGAAGCGCTTGACCCGATTGGCATCCGCGCCAGTCAGCGCGAGTGCTTGGTCGAGGCTGGCGAATGCACCCGCATCGCTGAGCTGGCGCTGGGCCACGGCCTGCGCGACCAGTGCGCGCACTTCCAGGTCCGGGCGCTGCATCTCCCGCGAGTGCACGAGGCACTCCTTGGCCAACGCAAGGGCCGATCTCGCCGCGCCCGAGATCGGCGTATTTGGTGGCTGCATTGATCCGCGACGACAGGGCCCCGGGCCTGTCGCCCAGTGCCTCGCGCGCCCGCGCCGCCTGCAGGCTGAAATCGAGCACGCGCTCGGCGCGACCCTCGTCCTCATACGTGGTCGCCAGGTTGTGCAGCGCGGTGGCGTACAGCCCCGGGTTCATGCCGCCGGCGGATTCCGCGCGCATCTGCTCCCATTCGCGGCGGGCGCCATCCCAGTCGCTGCGGCGGAAGTGGATGATCCCGCGCTGCTGCAGCACCCGCAGGCGGTAGCCGAGGTTGGGGAAACGCGCGAGCGCCTGCTCGGCGGCATCCAGTTCGGCCAGCGCCTCGTCGAACTGTGCGAGGTCGATCAGCGCCAACGCGGTGTTCAGGCGCAAGGGCGCCGGGGAACTCGGCACGCCCACCTGCGGCAGGATCGCCAGGGCCTCGCGGTAGCGCGCGATGGCCTGTTGCGGATGCCCACCGCGCCACTGGGCGATCCCGGCGCTGCCCAGCAGGCCGAGTTGCACGCCGGGCGGCAGCTCGCTGCGACGGGCCAGCAGCGCATCGATGCGGCGGTTCGATTCGGCGGTCTGGCCGGCATCGGACTCGGCACGTGCCAGCAGCAGTTCGACCTCCGGATCCGGCGCCAGTGCCAGCGCGGCGCCGAGTTCGACCAGTGCATCGCCGGTGGCCCCGGAGCCTTGCGCCAGCCTCCCGCGCAGCAGGTGCAGCCGCGCCGGCGCGAGCCGTGCGGCGTCGATGGCGGCGATCAGCGCGCGCGCCTGCACGTGGTCGCCCAGCCGGATCTGGATCTCGGCGAGCATCGCCGCCAGTTCCGCGTGCACATCGGGTGGCAGCGCGGTGTCGTCCTGCAGCCGTCGCGCGCCGGCCTCGACCAGTTCGCGCGCCGTCAGCTTGGGGTCAATCGAGCGGGTCGGGTCGCCGTCGCGGAACAGATCGAACAGGAAGGCGCTGACCGCTTCCGCGCGCCGCGCCTCGAAGCGGCTGAGGTCGCGCTCGGCGCCGAGGCGCCAGGTGAAGACCGCCACGCCGGCGACGATCAAGACAGAGGTGACCAGGCCCAGGCCCACGCCGAAAGGATGCCGCTGCACGAAGCGCTGCAGCAGGTAGCCCGCGCGTCGCGGCCGCGCCGACACCGGGCGCTGCGCGAGGTGCGCGCGCACATCCTCCGCCAGCGCCGCGACACTGCTGTAGCGCGCTTCCGGCCGCGCCTCAGTGGCCCGGGCCAGTGATCGCCGCGAGGTCGCCATCCAGGCGCACGGCGCTGCCTGACGATGCGCGGTCCGGCACCATCAAGGCACCCAGCAGCACGCCCAGCTGGTAGATGTCGGAGGCCACGGTCTGTGGCTCGCCGGCCAGTTGCTCGGGACTGGCGTAGCCCGGGGTAAACGCGCGCGGCGCCACCGGATCGTCCCCGATCAGCGCGGCGATCCCGAAATCCAGCAGCTTGGCCGAACCATCCGCATCGACCATGACATTCGAGGGTTTCAGGTCGCGGTGCAGCACCCCACGGCCGTGCGCGTACTGCACCGCATCGCAGACATCGAGGAACAGCCGCAGCCGCTGCGGCCCAGGCAGCGCACCGTCGATGCAATGCTCGTCCAGCCGCCGGCCTTCGATCAGTTCCAGCGCCAGCCAGGTCGGCCCTGCGCGTCCTGACCGCCGTCCACCAGCCGCGCGATGTGCGGGTGGCGCAAATCGGCAAGGATCTGGCGCTCGCGGCGGAACACCTCGTCGCCCACGCGCGCGCCGCCGACCACCTTCAGCGCCACGCGCTGCTGGTACTCACCGTCGTCGCGCTCGCCGAGGTAGACCACGCCCATGCCGCCGCGGCCGAGTTCGCGCACCACGCGGAACACGCCCAGGCGCGCGCCTGCCTGCAGCTCCAGCGCCGACTGCACCAGGTCCGCGAACAACGCCCCGCGGAGCAGAGCACCAGGTTCGATCAGGTCGATGGCTCTCATCGGCGAAGGCGGGTCGGGTGTGCGGCCATGGCTGTGGCTACATTACCCGATGGTGCACCGGAGCCCGCCAGACCGGCGCGGCACGACCGGCAATCGTGCCGCCCATTGGCGCGCCGACCGAGGAGTGCCGTTGAATGCCCCATCCCACCGGCCTGTCGCGCGTGCGGCGCCAGTTCCAGCGCGAGACCTGCCTCGCCGCGAACGGTCCGATCGCTGCCGCGAACGCCGCGGATGAAGCTGCCTGAAGTTGTCCTTGCGTGAACACTGTACGCAATCGTCTCAATGATTCATCCACCGTTGGCGGCGATTCCGCTTGAATCGCGCCACCCCAGACGGAGGTTGAACATGCTGCATTGCGCTCGTGCTGTGCTTTACGCTGGACTGCTTGCCCTGAGTCCTGCCGTCCTTGCCGACACCGCAGCTCCCGCTGCTCCGGTTTCGGCCTCCGCCGCCAAGCTGAAATCGATCGAGGCGATGATGTCGCGCAGCGAAGTCGACGAAGCGATCGAGGCCGCGGAGGCCTGGACCGAGGCCGAGCCGGGATCGGCGGATGCCTGGTACATGCTCGGACGGACCAGCGGCAACAAGGCCACCCGGGTGAACATGTTCTCAGCCGCTGGCCTGGCCGGCGACAGTCGCGAAGCCTACGAAAAAGCGATCGAACTCGACCCCGGCCATGTGCGTGCCCGCTACGACCTGATCCAGTTTTACATGATGGCGCCCGGCTTCATGGGTGGCGGCGAGGACAAGGCGCAGGAAATGGCCGCCGCGCTGGAGCAGGTCGATGCCGCATGGGGCCACATGGGCCGCGCGTACATCGCGATGCGAGGCAAGGACAACGAGGCCGCTGCCGGGCATTACCAGGCCGCACTGGCGGTCGACCCGGTCCAACCACAGGCGCTCAATGCGCTGATCTCCCTGCTGATCGCCGGCGAGCGGCTGGACGACGCGCGCGCGGTGGCAGCCAGGGCGCTGGCGCACGACCCGGACAATGCGATCGGCCATTACCAGATGGGTCGCTATTCGGCGGTCACCGGCAAGGACCTGGACACCGGCCTCGATCACATGGAGCGCTTCCTCGCCTTGCCCGAAAAGCCGGCCAACATGAGCACCGCCGCCGCGCACTGGCGCCGGGGCCAGATCCTCGAGAAACTCGGGCGCAAGGACGAGGCCGTTGCCGAGATCGCCAAGGCGGTGGCGATGGATGCGCGCCTGGAGGAAGCCTCTGCAGACCTCAAGCGGTTGAAGAAGGCCTGAGGCAGGCCGCTGCACCAGCAGAAGGATCGCGGCTGAATCTGCTGTAAGGTATTGATTTCGGTTAGGGCGATGTATCGCGCAGCGATTCACCGTCGGCGACTGGCGGCAAGCACCCGGGGTACGCGCTGCGCGCGTACCGCCGGGCTACGCCGGTCGGGTCACCAACCCAGCTCCAGGCGCGCGACCAGCGCCGCAGCGTCTGCCGCCAGCGCTTCGGCATGCGCCGGACGCGCCAGCAACTCGGCCAGGGCCGGCGGCGCCGGCACCGGGTGGCCGACCAGCGGCTCGACCACTTCATCGAACTTGGCCGGGTGCGCGGTGGCGACCATCAGCACCGGGCCGCGCTCGCCGCCGTCGCGCAGGCGCTGCTGCACCTCGGCGGCGCAGGCGGTGTGCGGGCAGTAGGTCTGGCCGTGGCGCATCTCGCCGGCGGTGATCCAGCGGCGGATGGTGGCGTCGTCCACGCTGTGGGCGTGGATACCGGCTCGGCGCAAATCGCGCCCGCGGAAGAACCAGGCCAGGCGCTCGAAGTTGCTCGGGTCGCCCACGTCCATTGCATTCGCCAGCGTCGCCACGCTCGGACGACCGTGGTAATCGGCGCCGCCGAAGTAATCCGGCAGGGTGCGATTGGCATTCGTCGCGAAATGAATGGCTCCCAGCGGCAGGCCCATCTCGCGCACCAGGATCGCGGCGAGCGCATTGCCGAGGTTGCCGGTGGGCACCACCAGCACCGGCGCCGCGCTGCCGGCGCGCTGCAGGGTCAACGCGGCAAAGGCGTAATAGGCCATCTGCGGCAGCAGGCGGCCGAGCGAGATGCTGTTGGCGCTGGTCAGGGCGAAGCGCGCGGCGTGGTGGCGATCCCCCAGCAGCGCCTTCACCATGCGCTGGCAGTCGTCGAAGCTGCCAGACACTTTCAGCGCGTGGACGTTGTCGCCAAAGGCCCCGAGTTGGTGCGCCTGGGGCGCCGACACGCGGCCATCGGGATACAGGATCACCACGCGGAAACCGGGACGACGGTGAAAGGCCGCCGCCACCGCGCCGCCGGTGTCGCCCGAGGTGGCGACCAGCACCGTGCGCAGCGGATCGTCGCGCGTGCGCAGCCGCGCCAGGCAGGCTGCGAGGAAGCGCGCGGCGAAGTCCTTGAAAGCCGCGGTCGGCCCGTGGAACAGCTCCAGCAGGTGGGTCGCGCCATGGCCATCCTCGGGCAGCGCAATGATCGGCGCCGGCAGGTCCAGCGCCTCCGCGCAGATCGCGTCCAGCGCCGGTGCCAGGCTGGACCCGGCGAAAAAAGGCGTCAGCAGGCGCGCGGCGATGGCGGGCAAGGTCGAGAGCCCGTCGAAGTCACCCGGCGCAACCGCCGGCAGCGTCTCCGGCACATACAAGCCGCCGTCCGCCGCCAGCCCCGCGGACAAGGCCGCGTCCAGCGTGACAGGCCATTCCTGGCGGTGATCGCGGGTGGAGAAGTAGCGCATGGCGAGGATCCGGGATTGAAGGCTCAGGAAAAACGGGGCGAGGGGCAAGGGTCAGGGGACTAGGCTTGCGGCATGGAAAGGACCTGATGAATTCTGAAGCTGGCGATCGGCGTTGAAGTCCGACAGCGCGATGGGCTCGGTCCCCTGCCCCCTCACCCGCTTCTTCACCCCCGCTCCTGGCTCAGCCCCGGCTCACCACCTGCGCTCCCGCATTGGCCACCGCGCTGACGATGATATCGCTGGCCAGGCCGGCGCCGGCGAAGGCCTTGGCCATGGCGAGCCCAGCGTCGGCGGCGCGTTCCCGGTCGGCGAACCAGGCGAACACGCTGGGGCCGGCGCCGGAGATCGAGGCGCCGAGGGCGCCGGCGGCGAGCGCGGCGGCCTTGACCTCGGCGAAACCCGGGATCAACGCGGCGCGGCGCGGTTCGACCAGCACATCCTTCAGGCCGCGGCCGATCAGCTCGTAGTCGCCGCGGAAGCAGCCGGCCAGCACGAGCGCCAGGCCCTCACTCTGGGCGACGAATTCGTTCAACGCGTAGACCCCGCGCAGCGCCTCGCGCGCCTTGCGCGTCTCCAGCACGAAATGCGGATGCACCACCACGGCGACCAGGCCCGGCGGCACCGGGATCGGCACCACGCGGTCGGCGGTGGCCAGCACCAGCCCGCCGAGCAACTGCGGGCCGACATTGTCGCCGTGCAGGCTGCCGCTCGCCGCCCGCTCGCCTTCCATCGCGTAGGGATACAGTTGTGCCGGCGTCAGTGGCTCCGCCAGCAGCGCATTCGCCGCGGTCAGCGCCGCGGTGGCCGAAGCCGCCGAGCCGCCGAGGCCCGAGCCCAGCGGAATGCCCTTTTCGATCGCCAGTTCCACCCCGAATTCCAGCCCCAGCGCCGCGCGCCAGGCCGCCACCGCGCGCGCCGCGGTGTTCTGTTCCGGGTCAAAGGGCAGATCGGTCACCACCCCGCCGATCGACGTCACCCGCACCACCGGTTCGTCGATCCGCGTGGCCGTCACCGTGTCGCCGATACCTTCCAGCGCATGCCCGAGCAGGTCGAAGCCCACGCCGACATTGCCGACGCTGGCGGGGGAGAAGGCGGTGGCGGAGCGGACGTTGGTGTCAGCCGACATTGCACGGCTCCTTCGATTCGAGGGCACGAGGGCACGAGGGCACGAGGGCACGCGAGCCACGCAAGCAACCGGCCCTCACGGGAACCGAAGTCATTTCGGCGACGATGCTCCAATTGCAGACGCGAGTCAGCTTCACCGTGCCCTCGTGCCCTCGTGCCCTCGTGCCCTCGTAAGCCCTCACAGCGCCGCCCCCAACCCAGCCGCCACGCGCAACAAGTCCGCGAACACGCCGGCCGCGGTGACGTCGGGCCCGGCGCCCGGGCCACGGACGATCAGCGGGTTGTTGCGATAGCGCGCGGTGGCGAAGGAGACGATGTTGTCGGTCAGCGCGATGTGCGCGAAGGGGTGGAAGGCCGGCAGCGCCTTCAACGCCACCTCGGCGCGGCCGCTGGCATCCAGCACCGCGCAGTAGCGCAGCACCTGGTGGTTGTCGCGCGCGGCCTCGAAGCGCTGGCGCATCGGTTCGTCGAAGGAGGACAGCCCCTGCAGGAAGCCGTCGACGCTGGCGTTCGCCAGTTCCGCCGGCACCAGGCTCTCGACATGCACATCGTCCACCGACAGTTCCAGGCCCATCTCGCGGCCCAGGATCACCAGCTTGCGCGCCACGTCCAGGCCCGAGAGGTCATCGCGCGGATCGGGCTCGGTGTAGCCGGCCTGCTTGGCCTGGCGCACCAATTCCGAGAACGGCGCCTGGCCGTCGAAACGGTTGAACAAATAGGCCAGCGTGCCGGAGAAGATGCCTTCGATACGCTCGATCTTGTCGCCGGTGTCGATCAGATCGCGCAGGGTGCCGATCACCGGCAGGCCGGCGCCGACCGTCGCCTCATAGCGCCAGCGCGCGCGACCGCTCTTCGCCGCCGCCTGCACCGCGTGGTAGCGCTCCAGCGGGCCGCCACCCGCCTGCTTGTTCGGCGTCAGCACGTGGATGCCGGCGGCCAGCCACTTCGGGTAGTGGTCGGCCACCGCGCTGCTGGCGGAGCAGTCGATGATCACCGCATGCGGCAAGTGCTCGGCGTGTACATGGCGCGCCAGGGCGTCCAGGTCCACCGGCAGGCTGCGCTCGCCCAGGTGCGCGCGCCAGTTCGGCAGGTCCACCTGCTGCTCGTCCAGCAGCATCTGCTTCGACGTGGCGATGGCACGCACGCGCAGGTCGAGGTGGGTCTCGCGGTGCAGCCGCGCGCGCGCCTCGGCGATCTGGTGCACCAGTGCCTGGCCCACGGTGCCGGGGCCGATGATGCCGATCGAGATGGTCTGGGCCGACAGGTAAAAGCCGGCGTGCACCGCGCGCAGTGCGCGGGTGGCCTCGCCCTCGGCGATCGCCACCGAGATGTTGCGCTCGGAGGAACCTTGGGCGATCGCGCGCACATTCACCTTGGCCCGTCCGAGCGCGTTGAACAGCCGCGCACAGATGCCCGGCGTGCCGGCCATGCCCTCGCCCACCACCGCGAGCACGCTGATGCCTTTCTCGCTGATCACGCGCTGGATCTGGCCGCGCTGGATCTCGCGCGCGAAGGCATCCGCCAGCACATCGCGCGCGCGGTCGGCATCGCCGCCCTGGATCACGCAGCAGATCGAGTGCTCGGATGAGCCCTGCGAGATCATCGTCACCGAGATGCGCGCATCGCGCAGCGCGGCGAACACGCGCTCGGCGGTGCCGTGCACGCCGATCATGCCGGCGCCCTCGATGGTCACCAGGGCCATGCCGCCGATGGTGGTGATGCCCTTGATCGGCGGCTCGGCGCCGCCTTCGGAGTCGATCCGCGTGCCCGGATGGTCCGGGTTGAAGGTGTTGCGGATGAACACCGGGATGCCCTTGGCGGTGGCCGGCGCCATCGTCTGCGGATGGATCACCTTGGCGCCGAAATAGGCCAGCTCGAAAGCTTCCTCGTAGGTCACGTGATCGAGCACGATGGCCTCGGGCACGCGCCGCGGATCGGCCGAGAGCACGCCGTCGACGTCGGTCCAGATATGGATCTCGGCGGCGTCGAACAGCGCGCCGAAGATGCTCGCCGAGTAGTCGCTGCCATTGCGCCCGAGGGTGGTGATGCGCTCGTCGGCCAGCCGTCGCGCAATGAAGCCGGTGACCACATAGCGGCGCGCCGGGTGCGTGCGGCGGAATTCGGCGACGCGCTTCTCGCTCGGCAGCCATTCGACCGCGACGTTCAGCTCGGTGTGGGTGACCCTGAGCACTTCGCGCGCATCAAGGAACACCGCGCCCTCGCCCTGCGCGCGGAAATGCGCGGCGAGCATCTGTGCACTCCAGACCTCGCCGAGGCCCGAGACCAGTTCCTCGATCTCGGCCGGCACCGTGCCCAGCAACTCCACCCCGCGCAGCAAGTGTGAGAGGTCGGCGAAACTCTGGTCCAGCGCGGTGGCGAAGGCCGCGGCTTCATGGCCGAGCAGTTCGGCGGCGGTGTCGAGGTGACGCTGCTTGAGCGCGGCCATCTGCAGCGACCAGTCGCCTTTGGCGGCGGCGGTGCGGGTCAGCCCGATCAGCGTGTCGGTGACGCCCTGCATGGCCGAGACGACGACCACCTGGGCCTCGTCGGGGCGCGCGGCCATCAGGCGCGCAACGGTCTGGTAACGGGCAGCGTTGGCAACGCTGGACCCGCCGAACTTGTGGGCGATCCACCGCATGGGGCGACTTCCTGGTTTTTGGATGCGGCGAAGCGTCCCTCTCCTTACGCTCCGTTCACACGAAACTGCCAGAGGTGGCCCTGAGGAAGCAATCGGCGAATGGGCGAAGTAGCGTCTGCAATCGAATGCGCAGGCGCAAGACGGCGCAGCCCCGCGCAGGACGGGCCTGCGCGGGGCTGCGGTTGTCTTGCGTAGCCCGGAGTACCGCGCCTGCGGTTCCCCGGGTGCTTGCGGCAAGTACCCGGTGAACGCGCTGCGCGCGCACACCGGGCTACCTGCCAGACGCGATCACCAGATCGCGATGCGCTGGTCCTCGCCACGCACCATCGGGTCGCCTGCCTTGCAGCTGAAGGCGGTGGCGAAGGCCGGCATGTTGCTCGGCGCACCGTTGGCACGGAAGCGCGCCGGGGCGTGCGAGTCGGTGACCAGGCGGACGGCCAGTTCCTTCTCGGTGAAGTTGCGGCGCCACACCGTGCCCCAGTTGATGAAGAAGCGCTGGTCCTGGGTCAAACCGTCGGTCATCGGATCGACGAAGCCTTCGCCCTGCGCCAGCTTCAGCGCGTCATAGGCGACCGTCAGGCCGCCGAGGTCGGCAATGTTCTCGCCGAGGGTCAGCGAACCATTGACGAACTTGCCGGCGAGCGCCTCGTAGCCGTTGAACTGCTCGACCAGCATCGTGGTCCTGGACTTGAAGCCCTCGGCATCGCTCGGCTGCCACCAGTTGGCGAAACTGCCCTTGGCGTCGAAGCGGCTGCCCTGGTCGTCATAGCCGTGCAGCATCTCGTGGCCGATCACCGCGCCGATGCCGCCGTAGTTGGTGGCGAGGTCGGCCTTCGGGTCGAAGAACGGCGGCTGCAGGATCGCCGCCGGGAACACGATCTCGTTCTGCAGCGGGTTGTAGTAGGCATTCACCGTCTGCGGCGTCATGCCCCACTCGCTCTTGTCCTTCGGCTTGCCGATCTTGGACACCTGGTAAGCGTGGTTGAACTTGGCCGCGGCCATGATGTTGGCGATGTAGCTGTCGCGCGTGGTGGACAGGCCGTCCCAGCTGCGCCACTTGTCCGGGTAGCCGATCTTGGGCGTGAAGGTGGACCACTTCTCGATCGCCTTGGCGCGGGTTTCCGGCGTCATCCATGCCAGGTTCTCCAGACGGCCCTTGAGCGCGGTCGACAGGTTGGCGACCAGCTTTTCCATCTGCGCCTTGGATTCCGGCGGGAAGGCCACCTTGACGTAGATCTCGCCCAGCGCCTCGCCAACGGTGCCGTTGACGGTGTCGAGCACCCGCTTCCAGCGCGGCTTCTGCTCCTGCTGGCCGCGCAGGGTCTTGCCGTAGAACTCGAAGTTGGCGTCGGCATAGGCCTTGCCGAGGAAAGGCGCGGCACCGTCGATGGTCTTGAAGCGCAGGTAGGCCTGCCAGTCGGCGATCGCCACCTCGCTCAGCATGCCGTTGACGCGCTCGAAGAAGGCCGGGTTGGACAGCGAGAAATGCGCCGGCGCGGCCATGCCGTTGGCGGCGAAGAACTCGCCCCAGGGCAGCAGCGGGGTCTTGGCATCGGCGTCAGCCACGCTGACCGGGTTGTAGTACTTGGAGACGTCGCGCGACATCTCCTCGGTGGAGTAGGACACCTCGGCGAGCTTCGTCTCGATCGCCATGATCGCGGCGGCCTGCGCCTGCGCGGCAGCGTCATCGGCGCCCGCCAGTTTGAGCACGGCGGCGATGTGGGCCTGGTAAGCCTCGCGCTCGGCCTTGTGGGCGTCGCCGGCGTAGTAGGTCTTGTCCGGCAGGCCGAGGCCGTCCTGCATCACATAGGCGATGACCTGGCTGGAATCCTTGAAGTCGGACTCGCCGCCGAAGCCGAAGATCACCGGACGGCCTTCGGAATGCGACTTGCGGATGTAGGCGGCCAGGTCCTGCGCCGAGGCCAGCGCCGTGATCTCGTCGAGCAGCGGCTGGATCGGCTTGAGGCCGGCGGCTTCGATCGCCGCCTCGTCCATGCCGGTGGCCCAGAAATCGCCGATCACCTTCTCCACGCCGGCCACATCGCTGCGCCCGGCGAGGTTCTCGACGATCTGCTTCTGCACCCCGAGCGAGCGCTCGCCGAGCATCTCGAAGCTGCCCCAGGTGGTGCGGTCGGCCGGCACCGGGTTGGCCGCCAGCCACTTGCTGTTGACGTGTCCGTTGAGGTCCGTGCAGGCGCCGACGGCCGGGTCCAGGTCGCTGGCGTGGAAGGCGGGCAGCGCCGGCAGCGCGGCCTCGTCGATGGTCAGGGCCTGCGGCGCCGCGGGCGCGGCGGCGGTCGGGGCAGCAGCCGGCGCGGTCGCAGCGGGCTGCTCGCCGCCGCATGCGGCCAGCGTCAGCGCGGCCAGTACGGCCAGGGAAAGGGGCTTGAGCGAGGAACGGATCACGGAAATTCCTTGTGGGCGGGAAACGCGGGCACCGGACAGGGCCGCCGCGGGTGGCCGCGGAAACTAGCGCAAAGCGCGGCGCGGCGAATGACCCGTTAGTCACGGATTCATCACGATCCCACCCGCCCAGGGGCCCCCCGAACGGACCGCGCAAGGCCGGGGGCGGGCGCCGGGCCCGGGGGGGGGGGGGGGGGGGGGGGGGGGGGGGGGGGGGGGGGGGGCGGGGGGGCGCGGCCCCGCCGCCCGTGCGGGCGTGCGTGCGCGCGTCCCCCCCCCCCGCCCGGGTCCGCAGGGCAAATCAGCCCACCCACCCGGTCTGCGGCCCGTAGCCGCCGGCCACGCCCTTGCACACCACCGCCACCGCGTCATGCGGGTGCAGGCTTTCCTGGTGCACTGCGCGCGCCCAGAAGTCGGCGATGCGGGAATCCCCCAGCAGCGCGCTGCGCACGCGGCGCGCGGCGTCCTCGCAGAACATCAGGTTGGCGCCGTTCAGGCGCGCGAAGGCCTGCTCGTCCTCGCGCTTGACTGCGGTCTGCACCGGCGTCTTCAGCGCCTGTTCGAGCAGATCGATCAGGTCGGCGATCGGCAGGTCCTGAAAGCTCGGATGCAGCCGCGCGCGCAGTTGCAGGCGGCTGCGCTGCGCGTGCGGGGTGGCGACGATGCCCTGCTCGCTGCCGAGCCAATCGGCCAGCTGGGCGTGATCCAGCGGCGCAACGGGCGAAAAATCCATGCGGAACTGCTGCTGGATCAGCTGCCGCGCGAGCGCCGCCGAGGCCGGGCAGGTGCTCGAATAGACCACTTCCAGCGCCAGCTCCAGCGCGAAGTGCCCGCGCTCCTGCTGCGCCGAGACGGTCACCGGGTAGCGCCGCCAGCCGTGGCTGTCGCTGACCAGCGCGCGCCGGCGCAGCAAGTGGTCGAACTGGATGCGCACCTGAGCGCGGTCGCTCAGGTCCTGGTGCGAGTCGAGGAAATCGCGCAGCAGCTTGTGCAGCAGGCGCGGCGTCAGCGTGTCCTGGGACAACGCCTGCTCGACATGCCGGTACAGCCGCGACATGTGGATGCCGCGCGCCTGCGGCTGCGCCAGGTTGACGAAGGCCGCCACGCGCGCCGGCGACTGCACGATGTGTCCGTCCGCATTCAGTAGCGAGAGCGGCATTTCCATCGCGTCCATGCCCACCCATTCGAGCGCGCCGGCGTGGTCCGCGGCGATGCCGCTGGCAACGTCGGGCATGACTCGGATGGCGGACTCGGGATGCTTCATCGACGGCTCCACGGGCGATGGCCTGTGCGTTTGATAACCC
The DNA here is from genome assembly GCA_016713135.1 of Rhodanobacteraceae bacterium. NCBI lineage: Bacteria > Pseudomonadati > Pseudomonadota > Gammaproteobacteria > Lysobacterales > Rhodanobacteraceae > Rhodanobacteraceae bacterium. The sequence goes on from JADJPR010000023.1 coordinate 572,001, forward strand.
AGGCCGCATGACTGCAAGGTGAGAAGGATACGCCGGGGTTTCCGTGCTGCGGCTCAGAACAGCGACAGCTGACCGGCCGCCGGCGGCCGCGCCGCCGCCTCGCGCTCGCCCGGGAAGGTTGCCAGCGTTGGCAACGCGGGCAGCAGCTCGCGCACTCGCTGGTGCACGCGACGCGCCAGCAGCGGCGCCTGGCGGTCGTCCGGCGTGTGGGTGAAAAAATACGGTTCCAGCCCGGCGCGGCACCAGTTCGCCAGCACCGGGATCCAGTCGTCCAGCCAGGCCTCCGCACTCGCCGCCTCGTTCTGCGCGACGAATCGCACCATCGGGCGCTCGCCCACCGCCAGCGCGCAGCGGCAGCGCGGGCTTGCGCGCCTGCGCCTCGGCAGTGCTGCGATCGTGCGCGCTGCCCGCGTGCAGGCAGCGGGTGTCGAACACGCAGCGGTCGATGCGCCGCTCGCGCAGCAGCTCGTGCAGCGCGGCCTCGTTCGGACCCTGGTCGAAGTAATCCGGGTGGCGCACCTCGACGGCGTACTGGAACTCGCCTGGCAGCTCGCGCAGGAAGCCGCGCAGCACGTCGATCTGGGCCGCGCCGAAACGCGGGCCGAGCTGGATCATGAACGGCCCGAGGCGCTCGGCCAGCGGCGCCATCAGCTTGAGGAAGGCGTGGGTCTCCGCGCGCGCTTGGCGCAGCATCAGGCGGTGGGTGATGTCGCTGGGGAACTTGAAGCAGAAGCGGAAATGCCCCGGCGTCTCCGCGCGCCAGCGGTCCACCGCGGCCACGCTGGGCAGGGCGTAGAAGCTGGAATTGCCCTCGACGGTGGGGTAAACCTCGGCGTATTGACGCAGATAATCCTTGCGCTCGGCGCCACGGGTGAACAACTGGCCGCGCCAGTCGCCGCAGGCGAACACCGGGCATCCGATTCGCAGCATCGCAGTCATCGCGGCATCCTACGCCGCACACCGCAGCGATCAAACCCAGGAAATCCGCCATGGCAGGCACCCGCTACCGTCCCCCGCAGCCCCCGTCGACCGCCGTGATCACGCGCGCCGGGTATGAACGCCTGCGCACTGAACTGGACCAGCTCTGGCGCGTGCGCCGCCCTGAGGTCGTCGCCGCGCTGACCGCCGCCGCGGCCGAGGGCGACCGCTCGGAGAACGCCGAATACACCTACCGCAAGCGCCAGCTCGGCGAGATCGACCGGCGCGTGCGCTACCTGACCCGGCGGCTCGAACACATCAAGGTCGTCGACACCCTGCCGAGCGATCGCACTGCGGTCTACTTTGGCGCCTGGGTGCACCTCGAAAGCATCGACGACGATCGCGAACTGCGCGTGCGCATCGTCGGCCCCGACGAAACCGACGCCGCCCAAGGCTGGATCAGCATCGACTCCCCGATCGCCCGCGCCGCCCTGAAGCGCCGCATCGACGACGAGTTCGAGGCCGAGCTGCCTGGTGGACGGGCGCGCTTCGTGATCGTGGCGGTGAGGTATGAGGGGTGAGGAGGGGCGAGGTGAAGCGGGAAAGGTGAAGCGGGGCAGGGGTCAGGGGACCTGCACCTGGCTTCGACCTTTCTTCGAAGTGTGGCGATGGTCCGCGAGCAGCGAATGAGCTGGAGCATGACCCTGTCCAGACCGCGACAATGTTCCGCGTTAGCCCCACGGCTCGTCCCCCTGCCCCGCTTCACCTCCCCCGCTCCTCCACCCCGCCTCTCGGGCACTCCAGCCCCTATCATCCCCCACCTCTTTCCCCACCTTCCCGCCCATGACCGCCCTCACCGCCCTGTCTCCGCTCGACGGCCGCTACGCGCGCCAGGTCGAACCCTTGCGCCCGATCTTCAGCGAGTACGGGCTGATCCGCCGCCGCGTGCTGGTGGAACTGCGCTGGCTGGAAGCGCTGGGCGCCGATCCGGCGATCGCCGAAGTCCCGGCGCTGTCGGCCGACGCGATCGCCTTCCTGCGCCGGCTGGCGGAGGACTTCAGCGAGGCGCATGCCGCCGAGGTCAAGGCGATCGAGTCGACCACCAACCACGACGTCAAGGCGGTGGAGTACTGGATCAAGCGCCAGCTGGCCACCCAGCCGGAGCTGGCGAAGGTCAGCGAGTTCGTGCATTTCGCCTGCACCAGCGAGGACATCAACAACCTCGCCTACGCGCTGATGCTGAAGGATGCGCGCGAGGGCGTGCTGGTGGCGGCGCTGACGCGGGTGCTGATGGGATTGCGCACGCTCGCCAACGACAACGCCGCAGTGCCGATGCTGTCGCGCACCCACGGGCAGACCGCCTCGCCGACCACGCTCGGCAAGGAGATCCGCAACGTGGTCGCGCGCATCGAGCGCCAGTTCCGCCAGATCGAGGCGCAGCCGCTGCTGGGCAAGATCAATGGCGCGGTGGGCAACTTCAATGCGCACGTGGTGGCCTATCCGGAGGTCGACTGGCCGGCGCTGTCGCGCGCCTTCGTCGAATCGCTGGGGCTCAGCTGGAACGAGCACACCACCCAGATCGAGCCGCACGATTTCGTCGCCGAACTGTCCGACACCTGCCGGCGCCTCGGCACGGTGCTGATCGACCTCTGCCGCGACATCTGGGGCTATGTCTCGCTCGGCTATTTCCGCCAGGCACGGGTCGAGGGCGAAGTGGGTTCCTCGACCATGCCGCACAAGATCAACCCGATCGACTTCGAGAACGCCGAAGGCAACTTCGGCCTGGCCAACGCGCTGTTCGGCCATTTCGCCGAGAAGCTGCCGATCAGCCGCTGGCAGCGCGACCTCACCGATTCCACCGTGCTGCGCAGCCTGGGCAGCGCCTTCGGCTACCTGCTCGTCGGCCTGCGTTCGCTGGAGCGGGGCCTGGCCAAGCTGCGGCCGGATCCGGAGCGGCTGGCGGCGGACCTGGACCAGGCATGGGAAGTGCTCGCCGAGGCGGTGCAGACGGTGATGCGTCGCCACGGCCTCCCTGAGCCCTACGAACGCCTGAAGGCGCTGACCCGCGGTGCGCGCATCGATGCCGCGGCGATGCGCAGCTTCGTCGAGGGCCTGACCGAGCTGCCAGCCGAGGCACGCGAACGCCTGCTCGCACTGACGCCGGGCGGCTACACTGGACTGGCTGCTGAACTGGCGCGCAAATCGTGAAGACATGGCCCATCGAGGTGCGCGGGAGCGCCAGCAAGCCGCTCGGCATGAGCCCGGCCGCCTTCCTGCGCGGTTACTGGCAGAAGCGCCCGCTGCTGATCCGCCAGGCGCTGCCCGGGTTCGTCTCGCCGGTGTCGCCGGATGACCTGGCCGGCCTTTCCTGCATCGAGGGCACCCTGGGGCGCCTGATCCGGCACGACCGTCGGCGCGACCGCTGGCAGCTGGAGAACGGCCCCTTCGCCGAGGAGCGCTTCGCCGACCTCGGCAAGCGCGACTGGACCCTGCTGGTGCAGGACGTGGACCGCTGGGATCCCGAAGTGCGCGCGCTGCTCGGACTGGTCGACTTCCTGCCGCGCTGGCGCGTCGACGACGTGATGATCAGCTACGCGGTGCCGGGCGGCTCGGTCGGCGCGCATGTCGACCAGTACGATGTGTTCCTGCTGCAGGGCCTGGGCCAGCGCCGCTGGCAGATCGACGCGCGGCCGAATCCGCCGCTGGGCTTTCGCGACGACGCGCCAATCCGCTTGCTGCAGTCCTTCGACGCCAGCCACGACTGGGTGCTGGAGCCGGGCGACATGCTCTACCTGCCGCCCGGCGTGCCGCACAACGGCGTGGCCGAAACCGAGTGCCTGACACTCTCGCTCGGCATGCGCGCACCGAGCGCCGCGGAGATGCTGGCCGCCTTCGCGGCGCAGCAGGCGCTGGACCTGGACGAATCGATCCGCTACGCCGATCCGGACCTCAAACCGGTGGCGGATCCGGGCGAAATCGATGCGGCAACGCTAGGTCGCGTGCGCGCCACCCTGTCCTCGGCGCTGCAAATGGACGACGCGGCGCTGGCCGACTGGTTCGGGCGTTTCCTCAGCGTCTACCGCGCCGCCGAGCAGCCGCGGCCGCGGCGCATCAGCCCGGCGCAACTGGCGCAACGCCTGGCGCGCGGCGCCGCGCTGAGTGTCAGCCAGAGCGTGCGCCTGAACTACAGCCGCGATGGCGATGCTGCGCGGCTGCACGGCGGCGGGGATGCGGTGAGAATGAGCGTGGAAATGGCGCGACGGTTGTGCCAGCCCGATGCGACCGTCGACCAGTCGGCGTGGGCCGCGCTCGGCGAGGGCGATCGCACGGCGCTGCTGGACCTGGTGCGCCGAGGCTGGCTGGCGTAGGCCGGAGTACCGCGCGGCGGTTCTCCGGCGCAAAGAAGAGCGAAGCACCCGGCTGAGAGACCACCGCCAGCAGCGCACGCACCGGGCGCTTTACTGCCTGCGCCTGCGCAAGAATATTGGCCGGTGTGCCGCGACAGTCGATGCGCGAATAAGCGCACGTTCACGGCGACCTGGGCCCGCCGTGGGGCAGCCGGCCCAGTTGCACACCCATCCCGCTTTCTCCGCGCCCTCTCTGCTTTTCCTCCGCGTTCTCTGCGTCCGCTTTTTCTCCCTCCCCGCGCGAACACGCCTGAGCAATTGCTCTCTCGCCGATGACCTCGGGCGCTTGCTCGCTCGCGCTTTCCGGTTGACACTCGGCGTATCCACAGCGGCTTGAGGGAGCCCTGCCATGAGTGAAACCAGCGAGCGTGCGGCGGCCGTCGAAAGCAGCCTGCGCACCGAACAGAGCGCGGCCAAAAACCTGTTTTTCGGGGAAATCCTGGAAGAAAACCTGTTCCCCTACCCGGTCATGCGCGAACGCGACCGCGAGCTGCTGGGGATGATGACGGACTCTATCGACGACTTCCTCGCGCCGCAGCACGCGGACCTGAAGAAGTGGGACAAGGAGGCGCACCAGCCGGCCGAGTTCATCCAATCCTTGCGCGACATGGGCCTGTTCGGCCTGATCATCCCGGAAGAACACGGCGGCCTGGGCCTGTCCAACGCGGCCTACGCGCGGGTGCTGTCGCAGACCAGCCGGCACGACAGCTCGGTCTCGCTGACGATCGGCGCGCATTCGTCCATCGGCATGAAGGGCATCCTGCTCAGCGGCAACGACGAGCAGAAGGCGCGCTACCTGCCCAAGCTCGCCTCGGGCGAGATGATCGCGGCCTTCTGCCTGACCGAATCGGGCGCCGGCTCGGATGCGGCCTCGATCCGTACCACCGCGAAGAAGAACGAGGACGGCAGCTGGACCCTCAACGGCGAGAAGATCTGGATCACCAACGGCGGCATCGCCGACCTGTACACGGTGTTCGCCAAGACCGACTCGCCCGACGGCAAGATGACCGCCTTCATCGTCGAGGCCGCCTGGCCGGGCGTCAGCCACGGCCCGCACGAGGACAAGATGGGCATCCGCGCGTCGTCCACCACCACCGTCGCCTTCCAGGACGTGCGCGTGCCGGCCGAGAACGTGCTCGGCGGCGAGGGCAAGGGCTTCAAGGTGGCGATGGGCATCCTGAACAACGGGCGCACTGGCCTCGGCGGCGGCGCGGTCGGTGGCATGAAGACCCTGATCGCGCTCAGCACCGCACAGGCCAAGGACCGCAAGCAGTTCGGCAAGCCGATCGCCGATTTCGGCCTGGTGCGCGAGAAAATCGCGCAGATGTCGATCGACTGCTTCGCCGCGGAAAGCGCGGTGTGGATGGTCGCGCACTACATCGACTCGGGCTGCGACGACTATTCGGTGGAAGCGGCGATCAGCAAGGTCTACGCCAGCGAGGCGATCCAGCGCTGCGCCTACGAGGCGCTGCAGATTGCCGCCGGCAACGGCTTCATGAAGGAATTCCCCTACGAGCAGGTGGCGCGCGACAGCCGCATCCTGTCGATCTTCGAGGGCACCAACGAAATCCTGCGGCTGTACATCGCGCTGTCCGGCCTGAAGGACGTCGGCGCCTCGCTGGGCGAGCTGAAGAGCGCCGTCGGCGACATCTTCAACAACCCGATCAAGGGCTTCGGCGTGCTCTCCAGCTACGCCAGCAAGCGCCTGCGGCAGGGCACCGGCTTCGGCAACGACAAGATCCTGTCCAAGCTCGACCCGCGCCTGAAAGTGGCCGCGCTGGTCTACGAGAAGTACGTGGTGGAGCTGTCCAAGGCCGCCGACGCGCTGCTCCGGCTGCACGGCAAGAAGATCGCCGACGAGCAGTACCAGCTCAAGCGCGTGGCCGACCTCACCATCGACCTGTTCATCGGCCTGTGCGTGCTCGCGCGCGCCGACGCCTTGAGCAAGTCGGACAAGAAGAACGGCCAGCAGGCGGTCACCATCGCCGCGATCTTCGCCCAGCAGGCCAAGCGCCGCATGGCCCGCAACGTCCGCTCGATGGGCCGCAACGAGGACGAGGAACGCGACGCGCTCGCCGGCTTCATGCTGGAGAACGGCGCTTATCCGTGGGATGTGATTTGAAGCCCGGGTGACGGGGCGGGGAGGGCGGGGCCGGGGCACGGGAAGGCTGCCTGGTCCGCGCCTGAGCGAAGAGCCGGCAACCGGTCGAGCCAGCGTCAGAGCCTAGTCCCGTTCTGGCCAGGCCTCCCCCAGCCCCCTGCCCGTGCCCCGGCCCCGCTCCGTAGCAACCGCCTCACCACCTCCCCCACCGCCGCAAACGCGAAGGCACCGGTGACGTGCATCGCGGCACCCAGGCCGCCGCCGCAGTCCAGGCGGCCTTCTTCCAGGGTGTCGGGCTTGGCCAGGCAGACGCCGCCGTCGCTGCTGGGGTAGCGCACGTTCTCCAGCGAGTAGACCGCCGGGATACTGAAGTAGCGCTTGGGCCCGCGCGGGAAGCGGAATTCCTCGCGCAGTTTCTTGCGCACCAGGCTGAGCAGCGCATCGTGCTCGGTCTTGGCCAGGTCGCGCACGCGGACCTGGGTGGGATCGGTGCGCCCGCCGGCGGAACCGGAGACCACCAGCGGGATCTTGTTGCGGCGGCAGTACGCAATCATCTCGACCTTGACGCGGAAGGCGTCGCAGGCGTCGAGGACGAAGTCGTACCCGGCACCCAGCGAGTCCATCGTCGACGGCGTCAGGAAGCGCGCCTGCGCATCGACTTGCAGGTCGGGATCGATCGCCCGCAGGCGCTCGGCCAGCACCTCGACCTTGAGCCTGCCGTAACTGCCATCCAGCGCGTGCAACTGGCGGTTGGTGTTCGACAGGCAGACCTCATCGCCATCCACCAGCGTCAAGCGCCCGATCCCGCTGCGCGCCAGCGCCTCCGCCGCCCACGACCCGACACCGCCGACCCCGATCACCGCCACATGCGCGCGGCGCAATCGCGACAGTCCGTCGATGCCGTAGAGGCGGGCGATGCCGGCGTAGCGCGGGTTGATGGGGCTGGGGGCGGATGGCGATTCGGACATGGGGCTGGGCAGTGGAAGGGCTGTAGGACGTTGGTGGAAGAGCGGAAAACCAGAACTTGCCTGACCGGGCCAGAGACAAAATGCCGGTCGAATGCCGGATACGCCACTCTGTCGGCGATCTTGTCTTTCCTTTGCGAGATCCGGCTGGCGCCGCTCCTTTGCCAGCCGTGCCGCTTAGCGCCCAGCGCTTCCGGGTCAGCATCGGCGCCGCTGGCGACCCGACTACGCGGTCACGGCTATTCCAGCGTTTCCAGCACCGCCTTCAGCTCCGCCGCCAGCGGCGCGGTGTAGTGGCGTTCGGTGCCGTGCTCGCCCCAGGGGAAGCGCAGGCTGTGGGCGTGCAGGAACAGGCGCTTCAGGCCGCGCGCCTTCATCGCCGCGTTGAAGGCTTCGTCGCCGTATTTCGGATCGCCCGCCAGCGGATGGCCGGCGTGCAGCGCGTGCACGCGGATCTGGTGGGTGCGGCCGGTGATGATCTGCACCTCGACCAGGGTGCAGTCGGCGAAACGCTGGATCACCTTGAAGCGCGACAACGAGGGCTTGCCGTCATCCTCGTCGACCTCGACCATGCGTTCGCCGCCGCGCAACTGGTTCTTTTTCAGCGCCGCATCGACCTCGAAACGGTCGCGCGCCGGGGAGCCCTTGAGCAGCGCGAAGTAGCGCTTTTCGACCTTGCTCTCGCGGATCATCTGCTGCACTTTGCGCAGCGCGCTGTGTTTCTTGGCCAGCAGCAGGATGCCGCTGGTGTCGCGGTCCAGGCGGTGCACCAGCTCGATCTCCTGGTGCGGGCGGATGGCGCGCAGGGCCTCGATGGCGCCCAGCGACACCCCGCTGCCGCCGTGCGCGGCCAGGCCGCGCGGCTTGTCGAGCACGATGAAATCGTTGTCCTCGGCGATCACCCGCTGGGCCAGCGTCTCGCGCAGCGAGTCGGACGGCGCCTGCGGTGCGCCCGACTCGTCCACCCGCATCGGCGGGATGCGCACCTGGTCGCCGCCTTCCAGCCGGGTCTCCGGCTTGGCGCGCTTGCCGTTGACCCGCACCTGCCCGGTGCGCAGCACGCGGTAGACCGCGCTCTTGGGCACACCCTTCAGGCGGGTCGACAGGAAGTTGTCGAGGCGCTGGCCGGCGCGCTCGGCGTCGACGGTCTCGATCCGCACCTCGGCCGGCATGGCTTCCTTGGGCGGGGCGGGGGCGGCTTTGGGCTTGGCCGGACGTCGATCGGACGGCCCGGGGCGCGTCGCATCGCGGCCGGCGGACGCCCTCGGCGCCTCGCCGCGGAAGCCGGAGGCCATCGAACCGCGCACGCGCGGGGCGGCCGTGCGCGATCCCGGCTTGCGCGCGCCGGTGCCCGCACGGCCTTCGGGACGCGCGGCCGCCGACCTGGACACGCCAGCGCGCGCGGCGGGCGCTTTCGCCGCGGTACCGGAGGGGCGTCCGCGTGCACCGGAAGCCGGGCGCGGGCCGTCCGATTTTCCGCGGCCGGCGGGTGCCGGGCGCGAATTCTGCTTGCCTCGCGGCCCGCTCGGGGTGCCGCGGCCGGGCGTCCGGCTGCTGGTTTTGCGCATTTTGCTGGGAATTCCGGAGGTTGCACGAGGCCGGGGTGATTCCGCAGCCTGAGCTTGTTATCATCGGGCAGTCCGGTTGCCTGCCTCCGATGGAAGCAGGCAGACGGAACCGTCCAGGAAGCCGGCAGTATAGGGCCGTCGGGCGGAGGACCCGAGGTCCCGCACGGGATCTTGCGTAACCCAAGGATTTTCAAGCGCGTTCCCGCCTGTCCGGGCACCCCAGCGCCGCCTGCTCGATGGCCATCCGGCCGGTCTGGCTGCGGCGCACAGGTCTGGTGTCCGGTTCGCGGCGGTCGAGCGGCAGGGGCCACAACAAAAATGAAGAGAATGTTGATCAACGCCACGCAGCCGGAAGAGCTGCGGGTGGCGGTAGTGGATGGACAGGCGCTGTTTGACCTGGATCTGGAAATACCTTCGCGGGAACAGAAGAAATCCAATATCTACAAGGCGCGGATCACGCGCGTCGAACCCAGCCTGGAAGCGTGTTTCGTCGAATACGGCGGTGAACGCCACGGCTTCCTGCCGCTGAAGGAAATCTCGCGCGAGTACTTCGCGCCGGGCACCAGCCTGAAGAACAACATCCGCGAGATCCTGCGCGAAGGCCAGGAACTCATGGTGCAGGTGGAAAAGGAGGAGCGCGGCAACAAGGGCGCCGCGCTGACCACCTTCATCTCGCTGGCCGGCCGCTATCTGGTGCTGATGCCGAACAGCCCGAACGCCGGCGGCGTGTCGCGGCGCATCGAGGGCGAGGACCGCCAGGCGCTGAAGGACGCGATGGACCAGCTCACCGTCCCCGACGGCATGAGCCTGATCGTGCGCACGGCCGGCATGGGCCGCGATGCCGAAGAACTGCAGTGGGACCTGAATTACCTGACGCAGCTGTGGCAGGCGATTGCCGAGGCCTTCAAGTCGCGCCCCTCGCCTTTCCTGGTCTATCAGGAGAGCAAGCTGATCATCCGTGCGCTGCGCGACTACCTGCGCAACGACATCGGCGAGATCCTGGTCGACAGCGAGGAGGTCTACCAGGAAGCGCGTGACTTCATGCAGCAGGTGATGCCGCCGAACCTGCGCAAGCTCAAGCTGTACAAGGATTCCACCCCGCTGTTCACGCGCTTCCAGATCGAGAGCCAGATCGAGAGCGCGTTCTCGCGCCAGGTGCGGCTGCCGAGCGGCGGCTCGCTGGTGATCGATCCGGGCGAAGCGCTGACCGCGATCGACATCAACTCGGCGCGCGCCACCAAGGGCGGCGACATCGAGGAAACCGCGTTCAACACCAACCTGGAAGCGGCCGAGGAGATCGCGCGCCAGTTGCGCATCCGCGACGTCGGCGGCCTGGTGGTGATCGACTTCATCGACATGGAAAGCCAGCGCCACCAGCGCGAGGTGGAAGACCGCATCCGCGACGCGATGAAGCTGGACCGCGCGCGGGTGCAGATCGGCCGCATCTCGCGTTTCGGCCTGCTCGAGATGTCGCGCCAGCGCCTGCGCCCGAGCCTGGGCGAGTCGAGCGCGATCACCTGCCCGCGCTGCAGCGGCAATGGCCGCATCCGCAGCGTCGAGTCGCTGTCGCTGTCGATCCTGCGCCTGATCGAAGAACAGTCGATGAAGGACAACACCGGACAGGTGGTGGTCCAGGTGCCGACCGAGGTCGCCAACTTCCTGCTCAACGAGAAGCGCGCGGCCATCAATGCCATCGAGCAGCGCCACGAGACCCCGGTGGTGGTGATCGCCAACCAGTACATGCACACGCCGGAGTACGAGATCCAGCGCGTGCGCGCCAACGAGGTCGAGGGTGAAACCCGGCCGAGCTACAGCCGCGTGCGCCAGCCGGCTTCGGCCGACGCCGAGAAGGCGCTGGCCGGCGGCGGCACCGAGGTGTGGGTGGAACAACCTGCGGTCAGCGGCATCCGCCCGCAGTCCCCGGCGCCGGTCAAGGAAGAACCTGAAGCAGCAGCGCCGGCACCGGTCGCCGCAGCAGCCCGCGCTCCGGCGCCCGAGATCGCGCCGCCGCCGCAGCATGTGGGCCTGGTGGCACGTTTCATGGGCTGGTTGCGTGGCAGCCCGGCCGCCCCTGCGGCGCAGCCTACGCCGGCAACGCCCGCGAGCCCGGCAGCCGATGCATCCACCGATCGCAGCGCGCGCGGCCCGCAGAAGCCGGGCGATCGCGGAGATCGCCGCGAGCGTCGCGGCGATCGTCCGGAGCGCGGCGAACGTGGCGAGCGTGGCGAACGTGGTGAGCGTCCGAACCGTGGCGAGCGCCCCGAACGCGGCGGTGGCGGCCCCCAGGCCGATCGCCCGCGCGATGGCAAGTCGCAACGCCCGGACAAGCCGCGCAATCCGCAGCAGCAAGCGGCCGCCGCGCCGGCTTCGCCCGCGCAGCCGCAGGCAAAGTCACCGCAGCAGCCGCAGCAGCCACAGCAGCCACAGCGCGACGGCGCGCAGCCCAGGGGCGAACGCCCCGAACGCGGCGAGCGCCAGGACCGTCCGGAACGCCAGCCGCGCCCGCCGCGCGAAGCGCGCGAACCGAAGCCGGTCGAAGCACGGCCTGAGGGCGAGGAGATCGTGGTGATGACCGCCGCTGCGGCACCTGCCGCAGCCGACGCGGTGTCGCTGGTGGTGGACGCCGCCGTCGAGACCTCCCCGGTGGCCGGGAATGCGGGCGAAGCGACCCCGCATGCTGCTGCCGGCACGCCGACAGCCGAAGGCGCACCGCGCAAGCGTCGCCGCCGCGGTGGCCGCCGCCGCCGTGGACGTCGCGACGAGAACGCGGTCGCCGCCGATGGCAGCGCGCTGCCCGGCAGCGAGGGCGATTCCGAAGGCGATGAGGATGACGAGGGCGACGACGCAGGCGATTCGGCTGCGGAAGCGGTGACCGCGGCGGCAGCCGCTGCCGCACCGGCGGCAGCGTCGGCGCAGGTCGCTGAAACGGCGCCAGTCGAAGTGTCCGCACCGGTGGCCGCAGCGGAGCCCGTTGCCGAAGCGACGCCCGTCGTCGAGACGACGCCAGCCGCCGCATCCGCGCCGGAACCCGACACGGCGCCGGCCGCGGCCACGGAGCCACCAGCCGGCGTTCCAGCCGCTGCCGCCGTGCCCGCAATGGTGGCCACGGCAGCCAGCGTCGCCGAGGCCGCGCCCGCTGTGGTCGAGCAAGCGGTCGCAGCCGCGGTCGAAGCAGTTGCTCCGACGCCGCCAGCGCCGCCCGCCCCGGCGGCCACGACCCCGGTGCGCTCGGGCGATTTGTTCGCGCAGGCCTCGGAGCGCGTCGCCGAAGCCGTTGCAGCGGCCGAGGACACTGCCGCGGCCGACGCGACGCCAGCGCAGGAAGCCAGCGCCGAACCCGTCGCCGACAGCGAGCCCGCGCGCACCGAAGCGGCCGCGCCGGCGCCCTGAGCCCTCGCCACCGCCCCGGCCGCACGCCGGGGCGGTGCGCCCGCACGGCCTGCTCAGCCCTGGCTGATGAGCCCGGCGCGCACCAGGCACAGCGCCAGTTCGGCCTCGCTGTGGATGCCGAGCTTGTCGTAGATCCGCGACTTGTAGGTGTGCACGGTCTTCTCGCTGATGTGCAGGCGTTCGCCGATCTCACCCGCGCGCATGCCGCGGCCGAACATCAGCCCGACTTCCAGCTCGCGCCCGGTCAGGGTGTCGATCGCGTTGCTGGCGCCCTGCGCCAGCGCCATCCGCTGCGCAATCGCGGCGGCGATGTAACGCTCGCCGCGCGCCAGCCGGCGCACCGCCTCGATCAGTTCCTTGCCGTCGCATTCCTTGCTCAGGTAGGCGGCCGCGCCTGCATCCAGCAGCAACTTCGGCAGCGGCCCATCGCCGTGCATGCTGACGATTGCGATGCGCACCGCCGAGCCGGCTTTCGCCAGCCGCTGGGTCACTTCGATCCCGCTGATGCCGGGCATGCTGATGTCGAGCACCATGACATCCGGCTTCTGCTCGCGCGCGATGCGCAAGGCATCCTCACCCGACGCGCCCTCGGCGACGATCTCGATCTCGCCAGCCGGCTCAAACAGGAAGCGGTAACCGGCCCGCGCAAGGGTGTGGTCGTCGACAATGGCGACACGGATGGGCATGCGGTTCCCCTTGGCGGACCGAGCCCGTGACCGATCATGCGCCGAAGCTGGCCGCGCCACCAGATACCCGATGTCATGTGTCTGTCATCTGCGCTCCGGTGGCAAGCGCGGCCGCCCCACTGCTATCAATCGGGGTGGAGTACCCATTGGAGATTGCGATGACCACCCCGACCCGACCCGCGCGCAAGCGCCCGGTTACGACCACCGCCCGGCGCGACCGCACGGGCCAGTTCACGCGCAAGGCGGCGCCTGCCGAAGCAGCAGTGGCAGCTCCGGCCGACTTTCCACCGCTAAAGAAGGCGCGCCTGACGATGCCGGAACCGGACTTCGAGCGCCTGCGGATACTGAAGGCACGGCTCAAGGAGCTGGACCGGCCGACGCGCAAGAACGAGTTGCTGCGAGCCGGCCTGCACGCGCTGGCCCTGCATAGCGACGAAGCCCTGCTGCTGGCGCTGGAACAACTGCCGCCCGCCAAGCCGCCGAAGGCACCCAAGCCACCGAAGGCACCCAAGCCAGCGAAGTCGGCCAGGCCGGCCAAGCCCGGAGCCTCGGCGCGAACGCGCAAGCCCCGGATCGCAATCGACGACTGAGGCTCGAGCGGGTTTTGCGGGGCAGATCCGGCAGTGTCAGGGGATTCCTCCTCCGTGGCGTCGCCGGGAAACCAGTGGACTCGTGCCGGCGCGTGTTCCGAACGGCAGGCAACCCGGCGGCCGGATTGATCGTCATCAGCCGGAGCGTCACAGACTGCCACTACAGTGAGGCTTGCGGTCCAACCTCGTCTCAGCACCCATGTCGCAATCCGGTGTCCTGGTCATCGAGCGCACCTCGCAGTCCGCGGTCCTGCGGGTGCGCGGACTGCTCGGGAACGCCGCCTTGGCACAGCGACTGCAAGCGATGCTGGAACCGGGCCATGCGAGCATCCGCTGTTCGGCGGCCACCGGCCGGGTACACCTGCGCGGCGCGGACACGCAGGCCAGGCTGCCCTGGGTGCTAGACCGAATTGCGGCGCTGCTGTCGGCCCAACCGGCGGCAGCGCGTGCAACTGCATCACGGGCGCCGCGAAGGCCGGCGCGTCCCAAGCCGCCCTCGGCCAACGCCGGGAGTGCCTCGGTCGAGCATGCCGGAAGCGCGGGTGCATGCCTCAAGCGCCATGGCAGCCATCCGAACGGAATTGGCAGCGCGGAGGCAAAACGCAGGCTGGTCGCCTGCGGGGCGAATCGACTGGCGGATCAGCCGGCGCGCAGCGATGCAGAATTGCTGCGCGCCCAGTTCGCCTCCCTGCCGATCGCCTTGCTGGTCGGCGCCGGCGCGATCTCGGCCGCCAGCCGCGCGTGGCTGGATGCGGGTGCCATTGCGGGCGTGGTGGGGGTCAACGCGACCATCGGCTTCATGACCGAGCGGAGCGCGGAGCGCACGATCGAGAGCCTGCGCCAACTGGCACCCGCCACTTCGAAGGTGCTGCGCGACGGCAAGCCGCGGACGATCCCGGCCGAGCAGGTGGTGGTGGGCGACGTGCTGGTGCTGTCCCCCGGTGAGCGGATCGCGGCCGATGCCCGCGTCATCGAAGCGCACCGGTTGGGCACCAATGAGGCAACGCTGACCGGCGAGAGCATGCCGGTGCGCAAGATGCCGCGCGACGACCTGCCGCCGGACTGGCCCCTGGCCGAGCGCGCGAACATGGTCCACATGGGCACGATCGTCAGCGGCGGCAGCGGCCTCGCGCTGGTGGTCGCCACCGGCGAGCGCACCGAGATCGGGCGGATCCGCGCGCTTGCCGGGCACGCGCGCGCGCCACGCACCAAGCTGCAGGTGGACCTGGACCGCCTGGGCACCCAACTGGGGCTGGCGGCGGGCTTGGCCTGCGGCGGAATCCTGCTGCTCGGACTCGCGCGCGGGCGCGGCCTGGTGCCGATGCTGCGCTCGGCGGTGTCGCTGGGTGTCGCCGCGATCCCGGAGGGCCTGCCGACCGTGGCGACCAGCCTGCTGGCCACCGGCATCCGCCGGATGCGCCGCGACGGCGTTTACGCGCGCGAACTTGGGGCGATCGAGAACCTGGGCGCCGTCGACGTGGTCTGCCTCGACAAGACCGGCACCCTGACCCAGAACCGCATGAGCGTGGCCGCGATCGTCGGCGCCTCGCGCAACTGGCTGCCACGGGAAGACGGGAGTTGGCAGGGCCTGGAAGCGCTGCCGCGCGACTTCCTCGACGTGCTGACGCTGTGCAACGAGGCCGAAGCGGACGCAGGGCTGAGGCAAGGATCGGCGACCGAGCTTGCGCTGCTGGATCTGGCCGCGGCTGCCGGGATCGGCGTTGCCGCCCTTCGCCGGGATCGTCCCCGCCGCGCCCTGAAGCAACGCTCCGAGCACCATCCCTACATGGTCAGTCTGCACTGCGAAGGCCGCAGTCGTTACTTCCTGGCGGTCAAAGGCCGACCTCAGGAGGTGCTGGAACGGGCGAGCCACTGGCACGACGGCGTCCGCCAGATCCCGCTCGACACACGCGCACGCCGGCGCTTGCTGGCAGCGAACGCGCGCCTTGCGGCACAGGGCCTGCGCGTGCTGGCGGTGGCCTGCAAGCGCCAGACCAGCGTGCGCATGGCTGCCACCGATGGGCTCACCTGGCTTGGCCTGGTTGGCCTGTCGGACCCGCTGCGGCCCGGTGTGGCGGCCACGCTCAACGCCTTCCGCGCAGCTGGAATCCGGCCAGTGATGATCACCGGCGATCAACTTGGCACTTCGGCGGCAGTCGCGAACGCCATTGGCCTGGTTCCGCCGGGCCGCCTCGCCGACGCCGGACGCCTGCCCGAGGACGCGGCTGCGCTGGGCGACGTCGCCGAGTCGGCCAGTGCCTTCGCGCGGGCAACCCCGGCGATGAAACTGGCCCTGGTGCGCGCCCTGCAGGCGCGCGGGCACGTGGTTGCGATGACTGGGGACGGCATCAACGACGGTCCGGCGCTGAAGGCCGCCGACGTCGGCGTCGCCATGGGGTCTGCCGGGACCGATTTTGCCCATGCGATGTCCGATGTGGTGTTGCGCGGCGATGCGCCGGAGGACCTGCTGCTCGCCGTCGGCGAGGGACGTACCGCCTACCTGAATGTGCGCAAGGCCGTGTCCTACCTCCTGGCGACCAACCTCAGCGAATTGCTGACGGTGGCCGCCACCACCGCAGTCGGCCTGCCCGAACCCTTCGACCCGCTGCATCTGCTGTGGACCAACCTTGCCACCGACATTTCCCCGGCGATAGCACTCGGACTGGAGCCTGCCGAGCCGGACATCCTGCAGCGAAAGCCATTCGCGCGCGATGCGGCGCTGATCGGCGGACCCGACTGGCCGCTGCTCGCGAGCGACGCCGGGCGCATCACCCTGGCGACGCTGGCGGTGTTCGGCTTCGCGCTGGCACGCCATGGCGACGGGCCTCGCGCGCGTACGCCGGCCTTCATGACGCTGACCCTGGCGCAGCTGATCCATGCATTCTCGGCCCGCAGCGAGGCGCCCATCACTGCCGCGACGCTGGTCCACAACCGAACCCTGGTGGTGACGATCCTGGCGACCATCCTGGCCCAGTTGGCAACGGCCCTGCCGCCGCTCCGCAGCCTGTTGCGGACTGCGATGCCGGCGCCCGGCGACTGGCTCGCGATCCTCGCGGCAAGCGCCGCGCCGACGCTCTGGCGTGAGGCGCGCAAGCGCTTGCCCGCGCGTAATCCGCCACCCGGCACGCAAGATCGCGAACTCGCGATCCGGGAGAGCCACGCATGAAGGCTCGGGAGACACTGGTCGTCCTGCATCAGAGCAGCCGTCGCCTGCGGGTCCGCATGCCGGGCGACGTGGATTTCGACGCCCTGCGCGGCCACCTTGAACGCCTGCCCGGCACCGCGGTGCAGATCGATCCCCACCGCCGAACTGTCGTGGTCCAGAACGACGGAATGGCCGGCACGCGTGAAGCCGTTCTCGCGGTACTCATGGCGGCCCCGTGGCGCAGCCGAACCCGGCGACGCCCGACAGCGGCACCCTCAACCACTGCTGTGTCTGCCGGAGTCTCGCTGGCGCTGACACCCGTAATGCCCCGTACGGGTCAGGTCGCACTGGCATTGGCCAACCTCACGCTGCGCGCACTGCGCCATCCGCCGCGCGGCGGCGAGGAGTGGCGCAGCTTGCTTGCGCGTGCCGCGCAAAGCCTGGGCGGACATCCCTTGGCGGCCCTCAGTGGATTGGGACTGCAAGCCCTGGCGGAGCATTGGGCAAGATTGCAGGAAGCCGAGGCCTCGCGTCTGTTGCTGGACCTGGAGCCGGACCCTACAACCCCCTCCAGAGTGCGTGATGGACGCTCGTGGCGGACCATGCGCGCCGATGCCCTCGACGTCGGCCACGAAATCCGGCTCCTCGCGGGCTCGACAGTCGCGACCGATGTCCGCTTGTTGTCGGGCAAGGTGCGGGTGCTGCCGCCCTGGCATGCCACCGGCGGCCCTGCCCTGCGGGAGATGACCGCGGGAGGCGAGATCGCCGCCGGAAGCACCATCGCGGCGGGATTGGGAATCGCGGCGGTGCGCACCCGGTATGCGGAATCCAGCGCCAGCCACGTTCGCGATCAGATCGCGCACTTGCTGCGCACGCGCGGCACGGCACGCGAGGGCGCGCAGGATGGATCGGTATCGCTGGCCGTATCCGCCATGGTCCTGGGTTTTACCGGCGACCTGGCGCGGGCCGGCGCCCTGCTCGAAACCGATCTCGATGCCGGCCTGAGCCTGGCGGCCCCGCTCGCGCGGAACAGCGCGGCGTGGGCGCTGGCACGAGCGGGTGCCGTCATGGCCGACCTGGACGGCCTCGATCGCCTGAAACGCGCAGACACCCTGGTGCTCGACGATCTCGGGGTCGTCGTTGCGGATCAATGGCGGATGGATGCCAGCGAGTTCCGGGGCGACAGCCGCCAGTTCGGAGCAATCGCCGCAGCGCTGTGCGGATCTCGCAGATCCCCGGTCTGGAGCGACCCGCTTGTCGAGTCGCTATGGCAGCGGGGAGCGGTCATCGTTTCCGGCGGGGAATGGATCCTGCGGCCTGATCGTTCCGACAGCTGCAACGGGCGCCGGGTATTCCGGGTGCGCCACAACGGCGCCGATGCCGGCTGCCTGGTGGCATCCCTGGAACTGCGCCCCGGGCTGGCGACTGCACTTGCCGAGGCGCGTTCGGCCGGTTTCAAGCGAATCGTCAGGATTGCCCACCCGGAAGCGCCGACCCAGGTTGGTGGTTTCGACAGCCGCATCGCCGCGGCACGCAACGAAGTGCGCGATGCTCTCGAAAGGCTCGCCGCGCAAGGCAGCACCTTGGCCGTGCTCGCCCCCGGCTGGCGTGCCCAGGTACCCCCGGGCGCAGTGACGCTGGCGCCGGTTGCCGCGGATTCGCCGGCGCATTTCCTGATGCTCGGCGACCCTTTGCCGGCGCTCATCGGGGCGCGCGGAATCGCCTGCGCAATCGGTCACCGCGAGCAACGACGCATCCGCTTCGCCAGCATTGCCAACTCCACCCTGATGTGCGCCTCGGCCCTGCGCTGGTTGCCGCCGGAGGCCAGCGCGATACTGCACCAGGTAGTCGCACTGGCCTGCATGGTCGATGCATTGACGCTGCGGCGCCTGGAAACCAACCCTGCCTTGCCCGGAGATCTCGCATGAGCCTCGAAGATGTTGCCCGCCGGGCGGCCGCCGTGGCGGCCGTCGCCGCTGTCGCCACGCTGGCGGGAGCCGGCGCCTGGATTGCGTTCAAGCACCCCGAACTGGGACGTCGCGCGCTGAAATCGCTGGCTCGCGGCGCCGAGAAACTCCGGCTGGCACTGGCAGAGACCGCCGAGGAACTCTGCGATCTCTGGGCGGAGGCGCGCGACGAAGTCGCCGCCGAGATCGAAGCAAAGGCTTTCGACGGAGCCGGCACGCCTGCCCTGGCCGCGCCCGGACCCAAGACCAAGCCGTCGCGCGCCCGCAAGCCGCGGCGGACCAGGACCCAGGGCGACGAGAAGTCCCGCTGATTCCGGAGCAGTCGGGCCGGCCCCACGCGCGGACCCGTTCGCGGCCTTGGCCCTGCCGTTCGCGCACCCGGTCCTGCCGGTGGCTGCGCGACCTCAGCAATTCCACATCACCCTCACCTGGACCAGTCCATGCGCCGCCGTTCCTTGCTGATTGCTGCTGGCTGCGTGCCCTTCGCAGGTTGCCGCGGGCTGTCGCGCGCCGCCAGGCGACGCCCGCTGGTGATCGCCCATCGCGGCGCCAGCGGATATCGCCCGGAACACACCCTGGCGGCATACGAACTGGCCATCGAGCAGGGCACCGACTTCATCGAGTGCGACCTGGTTCCGACCCTCGACGGCGTTCTGGTCGCACGCCATGAAAACGAGCTGTCGGCCTCGACCGACGTCGCGAGCCGGCCGGCCTTCGCCGATCGCCGGGCCACCAAGCATGTCGATGGGGTGGAGTTGCGCGGCTGGTTCGCCGAGGACTTCACGTTGGACGAAATCAAGTCCTTGCGCTGCGTCGAGACCCAGCCGGAAGTGCGCCCGGGCAATCGACGCTTCGACGGGCAGTTCCAGATCCTGACCCTGGATGAAGTCATCGGGTTGGCAAGCAAGGGCGGCGTCGGGATCTACCCGGAAATCAAGCACCCGAGCTATTTCGCGGAACGCGGCCTGCGTCTGGACGGACAGCCCATCGCGATGCCGCTCGCCCGGATGCTGCTGGACCGCCTGCAGGCCACCGGCTTCACGGACCCCGCGCGCGTTTACATCCAGTGCTTCGAGCTATCGAGCCTGCTGCGCTGCGCCCGCCAGGAACTGCCCTCACGTGGGTTGCAGCTACCGCTGGTGCTGCTGCTCGGCGACCTTTCCGCGGATGCGCCCGCAAGCGGCTTCTCGGCACCCTTCGATTTCTCCGATGCGAGTCCCGACGGCAACCGTATTGCCGAACTCGAACCCGAACTGGCCCGGCTTATCCGGCACCCCGGGCCGTTGCGCTACGCCGATCTGGTCGCACCGGAAGTCCTGCGTTGGCTGGCCGCGCAGGGGATCTCGGGACTCGGGCCGTGGAAGGAATCGCTGCTGGTGCGCCAGCCATTGTCGCCGCCCCTGGACTCGGACAACGATGGTCGCGCGGAGCTGGGCTGGCTGCGCACCGGCGAGGTCCATCCGCTGGTCAAGCATGCGCGCACCGCAGGCCTGCAGGTCCACCCCTACACGCTACGTGCTGAGGAGCGCTTCCTTGCGCTCCCGGCTACAGGCAGGCCGTCGATGGAAGGCGAAATGCAGGCGCTGCTGGCGATGGGTTGCGACGGCTGGTTCACCGATTTTCCGGACCGAGCTGCCGCGGTTCGCGACTCCGTTAGCGGACACGGCTGAGCCGGCCCAGCGGCTGCCAGCAGAAGTGCGGAAAAAGCGCGAGGAAGGCTGCGCACGCGTCGGCCTCCGGGATTCGGCGAACCGCCGTCCTTCCGGACCCCAGGTGACAGTGGCTCCTGAGCGCGCGAAGCAGGAGCGCCGCGGCGTGCTCGGACCTCAGGACCACGGAATCAGCGACTGCCTGGACGGGCTGGGGCGTCGTCACTGCCCATCCGCTGCATTCGCGGCATGCGCGCCTAGCGCCGCAGGTCTCGGCAGACGGACCGGGATGCCTTGCGCATCGCACAGGCCCGCGGCGCACAGCTGGCCACGCAGGCGCGGGCTGGACTGCAGCATCAGATGGAACAGGACGTGCTGCTCGATGCTGCCGCGGAATGCGGCTGCCCCGGCGCCTGCAGCGTAGACCGGGACGTCCTCGCCGCCATGGGTCTCGTCCTTCAGCGGCACGCCGACTTCCTGCATGAAGTCCGGAGCGGCGGTGTCGACCTCGCGGAGGTCGGGACGGCCGTCGCGGATGGCGGTCATGCCACTGAACTCGTGCCGGTACCGCTTGACGCCGGCAGGCTGGCGGTCGGAGGCACCGGTGTAGCCCGGTCCGTTGGCGTAAGACAGCGTGGTGTACGGCAGACCCAGCGAATCGACCGCGTACTCGCTTGCTGGCGTGTCCTCGCCGCTGACGCCGCGCACCAACCCCAGGATCGGGTTGCCACGCACCGGATATCCGGCAAAGGTGAGCGTATGCGAGTGGTCGGCGGTCACGACCACCAGCGTGTCTTCCAGACTCACCTCTTCCAGCGCAGTGCGGACAGCGTCCGACAGCGCGAGGGTGTCGACGAGGGCGCGGTGGGCATTGCCGAAGTGGTGCGCGTGATCGATGCGCCCGGCCTCGATCATCAGCACAAAGCCGTCCGGATCGCTTGCGAGCCGGCGGATGGCGGCGCGTGTGAGCTCGGACAGGCTGGGCTCGGAGGGTGCGTTCCGTGGGCGATCGTGCTCGAACTGCAGGTGGTCGCGCGCGAACAAACCCAGCCAGGGCGCAGGATCGCGCACGTCGAGCCGCGCCAGGCCGGAAGCATCCTCGAGGTAGCGGCCACCGGTACGCGCCTGCCACTCGGCAATCAGGTCGCGGCCATCGCCGCGCAGGCCGCCAGACGCGCGCGGCCGGAAACGGTCGCGACCACCGCCGAATGCGACGTCCAGGCCGGGACCCAGCCGCGGTTCGACCAGTTGGCGCGCGATATCGTGGCAACCTGTGGCCGCAGCGGCGGGCGACAGCATCGTGTCGTCTTCCCAGTTGCGTTCCGGCGCGCGGGCATAGGTGGCGGCGGGCGTGGCGTGGGTGATTCGTGTGGTGGTCACGATGCCGGTTGCCAGCCCGGCGAGCTTTGCGATCTCGAGCAGGCTGACGAGCTCGTCGCCAGCCGACGCCGGGCAGTCGCCGCGCGGCGCGGAGGGGCCGACGGCCAGCACGCCCATGCGCGTCTTCACCCCGGTGGCCATCGCGGTCATGGTGCCCGCGGAGTCCGGCGTCTGGCGGTCGGTGTTGTAGGTCCGCGCGAAGGCCGTATGCGGAAACTCCTCGAACGCCAGGCGATGCTCTTCGCCGGGCGCACCCTGGCGCTGACCTTCGAAAATGCGCGCGGCCGCCACCGTGGTCATGCCCATGCCGTCGCCGACGAACAGCACCAGGTTTCGCGCGCGGCCCGAGGATGCGTCGCGCTCTGCAGCCGCCGCGGCGCCGGAGACGAACCACCAGTCCGAAGTCTCACCCTGCGGCCGGGAAACCTCAGGCACATCGATCATGCTTTCCGGCATGGCCGGGGCTGCAGGCGACGAACTGGGACGCGCTGTCGTGGTCGGGACGCCCGAGCAGGCGGCGAGAAAAAACAACAGCGGAGAGGCGATCGAATGGCAGCAGCGGCGCATGGGCAGTCTGGATCGGGAAACCGCGGAAGTCTGTCTGGCGTTGATGACCGTTTCTCGCGTGGTGACCGGTCGTCTCGCAAGCAGGTTCTCGCTGGATCTCTGCCAAGGGCTCCGCTCGCAGCCCGCGGGCGGAGCCGCCCCCACGACAGCGCAAGCAGCGGGCAGATGTGCTGACCGGCCGAAAGGACCAAAGTGAGATTTCCTGTCCGGAACCGCTCCGGAGCGCGGGGTGCAGCAAAACGATCCATGGGCTGGGCGAAGACGAACCGCCTCTGATGCATGGTGCATCTCCTGTGTTGGGAGCGGCGGGAATCGCGCCGCACGAGTTGAAATCGATGGGGCGGAAGCCACCGATTCCGCTCTCAAGACCAGAGCTTTGCGAGCGACTTTCCAGACCTTGGCCGGACAGTATTGGTGCACCCGGAAATTGACCGCGGGCGCTCTTCGTTTACACGCCAACCGGAGGCGCGCACGAACCGCAAACGCAACGTCATTAGCCGGTCACTGTGGCATCGCAGCCTGTGGGCTCATCGCGCTCCGGGAGCCCCCAGTGTCCGACCACTTCAAGACCCGTCGCCGCGTGTTGCGTGGCGCCCTTGCCGCTGGCCTCGCGCCGATCGCTACCACCAGCATCAGCCAGAAGGCACTCGCAGGCACGTCCGACCTGGACGTCGCATTCACTCACGGCGTAGCCAGCGGCGACCCGTTGTCCAACCGTGTGATCCTGTGGACGCGCGCCATGGCCGAGGGTTCGAGCGAGAGCTTCTACCTCTACTGGTCGATCTCCGAGCGCTCGGACATGCGACGGCCGGTCTCTGGCGGCCTGGTGCTCGCCAGTTCGGACAACGACTGGTGCTGCAAGATCGATACTGCTGGCCTGGAGCCTGGCAAGACCTATTTCTACCAGTTCGTGTATCGCGACCGCCGCTCGCCGGTCGGCATCACGCGCACGCTGCCGGTTGGCGACGTCGCCAACATCAAGTTGGCATTCTTCTCCTGCGCCAACCACCCCAAGGGCTTTTTCAACGTCTATCGCGAAGCGGCGCGCCGGGATGACCTCAACGCGGTGCTGCACCTGGGCGACTACATCTACGAGTACGGCCCGACCGGCTACCAGACGCCGGGGCTCGCGCTCGGGCGCAACAGCGTGGGCCAGACGGTGACCCAGCCGCGCATCAACCAGCTCAACCCGCGCAACGAGATCGTGACGCTGGCCGACTATCGCCAGCGCTACGCGCTCTACCGCAGCGATCCGGACCTGCAGGAGCTGCACCGCAAGAACGCCTGGATCACGGTGTGGGACGACCACGAATCGACCAACGACAGTTGGAAGGACGGCGCCGAGAACCACCAGCCCGCCAGCGAGGGCAACTGGCAGACCCGACTGCTGGATTCGACTCGCGCCTACCACGAGTGGATGCCGATCCGCACGGCGCAGGATGGCAATCGTCTGCGTATCTGGCGCGCATTCGATTTCGGCAATCTGGCCCGCCTGGTGATGCTCGACACCCGCCTTGAAGGCCGCGACCAGTACGCCGTCAGCCAGGATCAGTTCCTGTCTTTCTACCTGACCGCGCGCCCGGACGGGACCTTCCCGGCCGATGTGGTGCCTGGCACCGCGACGCCGCGGCGGATGATGAGCGCGGAGCAGGAGAGCTTCCTGCAGACGCAGTTGACCACCAGCCCGCAGCCCTGGCAGATCATCGGCAACCAGACACTGCTGCACTTCCAGTCGGCACCCAACTTCTCGGATACGCAGGTGTTGCCGCCGCCGGTGCGGGACGCCTTGGTGGCGGGCATTCGTGACCTGCTTGGCGGGCCGGCCGGACTCGCGCAGTACAATCAGTTGGCGCGTGCCGGATTGCCGCTGTACGACTTCGTGGCCGACAGTTGGGCGTCCTATCCCACGGCGCGTACGCGCATGTTGGCCACCCTGCTGCAGGCCGCGCGCAATCCGCTGGTGCTCACCGGCGACAGCCACAATTCCTGGGCCGCCAACCTGCGATTGCCCACGGCCTCGGCGATCGTCAACGTCGGCGTCGAGATTGCCACGCCTTCGGTGTCTTCCCCGGGCTTCGAGGAAGCCTTGCCGGATATCCCGTCCAGCGCGCTCACCGCAGTGCTGGTGGAAAGCAACAGCGCGCCTGCGCAGACGCGCGTCGATCAGCTGGTGTATGCGGAAACCGCGCGCCGCGGCTTCGTGTTGCTCGACATCACGCGTGAACGCGCCGAAGCGCAGTGGATCCTGGTGAACAACGTGTTCACCACGGACCACAGCGCCAGCGTGGACCGCACGCTGACCGTGCCCGCCGACGCGCGCCGGTTCGCCTGAGCCTGCGCCCATGAACCAGGGAATCTTCGCCATGCATGCGTTTTCTCGCCTTGTACCCGCGGTGCTGCTGGGCCTGACCGGTTTCGCCGCGTCCGCCGCAGACGCCCCCGCGGCCTATTACCTCGGTGGGCGTGTCAGCTTCGACGAGGTCTCCGATCTGACGGTGGATGCGGGCCCGATCCTCGGCGACCTGGAGCTGGATACCGGTTGGGGATTCTGTGCCGTCGCGGGCCGACGCATCGGCGATCCGTGGCGCCTGGAGCTTGAATGGATGCGCCACACCACCGATGCCGAGGCATTGCCCGCGCTGGCGCTCGAGGATCTCGGTGGCAGCGTCGACGTGAACACATTGATGCTGAACCTGATCGCCGACTTGCCCCTCGAAGGTTCATCCTGGGTTCCGCACCTCGGCGCCGGAGCGGGATGGGCCTCGGTGAAGCTGGACGACCTCCGCGGCGATTTCCTGCGGATCTCCGGTGAGGACGACAGTACCTGGGCGCTGCAGGCCATCGCAGGTGTGGCGGTGCCCCTGGGCGATTCGCTGATACTGGACCTGGACGCGCGCTACACCCATGTCAGCGCGGACCATCTGGGCTACGAGGTCGAGGGCGTGTCGTTCGACGGCGGCGACAGCGACGTGCAGACCGTCAGCCTGACCGCCGGGCTGCGCTTCGATCTTTGAGCTGAGCAATCGCCAGCCAGCTTCACCCACTCCAGTCGGCGCATCCCGCGCCCAGGCCAAGGCCACGGATCCTGCGATGTCTCGATCACTCGCCAGCTACCTGCTCCTGTTTCTGCTGCCCTGGCACTGCGCGGCCGCGGAGAGCCCCAAGTGCGCGTCCACCATCGGCGAACTCGAAAGCCTGATGGGCGCGCCCGGCTTGCCGCTGGAATGGGCGGAAACCACCATGGACGACGGAAAGCCGCTGCTGATGTCCATCGTCCAGGGCAACGGGGCCCTGATGCTTGGATTCACCAAGACCGGCGAGGGCCTGTGGGCTGAAAGCGCGGGCGTCGTTTGCAGGTCGGGCTCGACCTTCGAGGCGCGGTTCTCCAAGGAGCAGATCCGCCTGGGGCCTGCCGCCGGTTGGCTGTTGAGCCAGGCCTTGAAGAGCGGCGGAAAGTTCACCCTGACCAGGCTCGGTCCAGAGCAGTTGCGCATTTCCACCCGCGGCTGGCGCGGAGATTTCTCGGCGGTCGTCGAGTAGGTCGCTGGCCGGCGAAACCTGCCGTTCCGGCGTCCTGCCGCTGCAGGCCTGCACCCCTCAGCTCCGCAACGCAACTGTCATCAAGCCGGCATAGTCTGCGCGACCATGCACGTATTGATGCTGTCGGATGTCTATTTCCCGCGAGTCAATGGCGTGTCCGCCTCGATCCGGACTTTCGCCCGCGATCTCATCCAGCGCGGCCATGAAGTCACGCTGGTGGCGCCCGATTACGGCTCGGCGCACGAGGGCGAAGGCTTCGAGCTGATCCGGCTGCCCTCGCGCACGATCTTCTTCGATCCGGAAGACCGCTTGATCAAGGTGTCGGCACTGAAGGCGCTGCTGCCGCAGCTGCAGGCGCGGCGTTTCGACGTGATCCACATCCACACACCGTTCCGGGCGCATCAGCTTGGCACCCGCCTCGGCCGGCTCGCGGGCATTCGCACCGTCGAGACCTATCACACCTATTTCGAACAGTACGTCTCGCACTATCTGCCGTGGCTGCCGGCGAGCACGCTGCGTTCGAGCGCCCGCTGGATCTCGCGACGGCTGTGTCATGGCGTCGACCACCTGATCGTGCCGTCGCAGCAGATGCTGCGTGTCCTGGAAGGTTACGGTATCCGCACACCGTCCACGGTCATCCCCACCGGGATTCACCTGGACGAGTTCGCTGGCGGCGACGGCAGCCAGTTCCGCCATCGCCACAAGATCGAGCGACGGCGCCCGACGCTGGTGACCGTCAGCCGGCTGGCGGTCGAAAAGAACATCACCTTCCTGCTGGACGTGGCGCACCTCCTGCGCCGGGAATTTCCGGATCTGTACTTCATCGTCGCCGGCGAGGGTCCGGACGCACCGCGGCTGAAGCAGCGGGTGCAGGAGCTTGGCCTTCAGGAGAACGTCCGGTTTTTCGGCAACCTGGACCGCAGCACGGAACTGCTCGATTGCTACCGCTCGGGCGATGTCTTCGTGTTCGCATCGCCCACCGAGACGCAGGGCCTGGTGCTGATCGAGGCCATGGCCCTCGGCGTGCCGATCGTCTCCACCGCGGTGATGGGAACCGCCACGGTGCTGGAGGGCGCCCGCTGCGCACGCATCAGCGCCGAGCAGGTATCCGAGTTTGCCGAGCATGTGGCGGTCTTGCTGCGCTCTCCTGAAGAGCGGGCACGCCTATCGGCGGCAGGGCCAGCGGACGCGCAGGCATGGAGCGCTCCCGCGCTGATGCAGAGGGTCGTCGACTTGTACCAGCGGCTTGCGCACGCGCGCGGCTGACGCGGCAGCAGGGCACGGGGTGTATCGGATCGGCCGACGGTGTCGTCAGCGCGCCGGCGCCAGACTGGGATGATCGGAAAACTCGTCCACAAGAAAGTCGATCATCGCGCGGACTTTCAGCGACAGATGCCGGCGGGATGAATACACGGCATGGATCGGCAGCGGCCGGGGCACATAATCGCTCAGGATCTCGCCCAGGCCGTCGGGCACGATGCCATCGGGAAAATGCCAGGTGGGCAGGACGGCAATGCCAAGCCCGCCGATCGTCGCCTCGCGCACAGCGTCGGAACCATTGCTGCGCAACCGGCCGTGGACCGCCACGCTGACAGGGCCTTGTGGTCCTTCGAAATGCCAGGTTTCGCCGCCACCGATCCGGGTGAACAACACGCAGTGGTGCGCGCCCAGCTGATGCGGTTCGGTCGGGGTGCCATGCGCATCCAGGTATTCCGAAGACGCCACGGTGATGCGCCG
The DNA here is from genome assembly GCA_016713135.1 of Rhodanobacteraceae bacterium. Lineage (NCBI taxonomy): Bacteria > Pseudomonadati > Pseudomonadota > Gammaproteobacteria > Lysobacterales > Rhodanobacteraceae > Rhodanobacteraceae bacterium. The sequence goes on from JADJPR010000023.1 coordinate 599,611, forward strand.
CGTGGTGCCGATCAGGCGCGTCACCAGGCCTGGATCGCTGATCTCGCCGATGCGGACAGCCAGGTCGATGCCTTCCTCGATCAGGTCGGCAAACTCCTCGCCCATGACCAGCTCGATGTCCAGCGCCGGGTGGCGCTGCAGGAAGCGGCTGATGCGTGAAACCAGGTGCAGGCGAGCGAACACCACCGGACAGGCGATACGCAGTCTCCCGCTGGGCGCGCTGCGGCGATGGCCGACCACGCTCTCCGCGTTGGCCACGCCTGCCAGCACGATGAGCGCCTGCTCATAGAACATGCGACCATCGTCGGTAGGCGTCAGTGCGCGCGTGCTCCGCTGCAGCAGCAGGGTGTCCAGGTGCCGCTCCAACTCGGCGATGTGGCGTGAAATCGT